>NZ_CP059572.1:8657500-8944773 GCF_019175365.1 Actinomadura graeca
CCGAGCCGTTTTAGGTGAAGTGAGTGATCCCATGCTGCCGAGAAAAGCCTCTAGCGAGTGTACCGGCGGCCCGTACCCTAAACCGACTCAGGTGGTCAGGTAGAGAATACCAAGGCGATCGGGTGAACTGTGGTTAAGGAACTCGGCAAATTGCCCCCGTAACTTTGGGAGAAGGGGGACCTGGCCTGGTGAGGGGATTTACTTCCTGAGCTGGGCGGGGTCGCAGAGGCCAGGGGGAAGCGACTGTTTACTAAAAACACAGGTCCGTGCGAAGTCGTAAGACGCTGTATACGGACTGACGCCTGCCCGGTGCCGGAACGTTAAGAGGACCGGTGAGACCCCTTTTTGGGGGTCGAGGCTGAGAATCTAAGCGCCGGTAAACGGCGGTGGTAACTATAACCATCCTAAGGTAGCGAAATTCCTTGTCGGGTAAGTTCCGACCTGCACGAATGGCGTAACGACTTCCCCGCTGTCTCAACCACAGGCCCGGCGAAATTGCAGTACGAGTAAAGATGCTCGTTTCGCGCAGCAGGACGGAAAGACCCCGGGACCTTCACTATAGCTTGGCATTGGCGCCTGAAGCGTCTTGTGTAGGATAGGTGGGAGACTGTGAAGCCCAGACGCCAGTTTGGGTGGAGTCGCTGGTGAAATACCACTCTGGTCGTTTTGAGCGTCTAACCCGCACCCGTGGATCCGGGTGGGGGACAGTGCCTGGTGGGTAGTTTAACTGGGGCGGTTGCCTCCTAAAGTGTAACGGAGGCGCCCAAAGGTTCCCTCAGCCTGGTTGGCAATCAGGTGGCGAGTGCAAGGGCACAAGGGAGCTTGACTGTGAGACGGACGTGTCGAGCAGGTGCGAAAGCAGGGCCTAGTGATCCGGCACCGACGTGTGGAAGTGGTGTCGCTCAACGGCTAAAAGGTACCCCGGGGATAACAGGCTGATCTTCCCCAAGAGTCCATATCGACGGGATGGTTTGGCACCTCGATGTCGGCTCGTCGCATCCTGGGGCTGGAGTAGGTCCCAAGGGTTGGGCTGTTCGCCCATTAAAGCGGCACGCGAGCTGGGTTTAGAACGTCGCGAGACAGTTCGGTCCCTATCCGCTGCGCGCGCAGGAGAATTGAGAGGGTCTGTCCCTAGTACGAGAGGACCGGGACGGACGAACCTCTGGTGTGCCAGTTGTCCCGCCAGGGGCACGGCTGGTTGGCTACGTTCGGCAGGGATAACCGCTGAAAGCATCTAAGCGGGAAGCCTTCCTCGAGATGAGTTCTCCCTCCCGCTTTCGGGTGGGGTAAGGCTCCCGGTAGACGACCGGGTTGATAGGCCGGAGATGGAAGCGCGGTAACGTGTGGAGTCGACCGGTACTAATAGGCCGAGTGGCTTGAACACACTTGACGTTCAATCCAAATCACACACCACACGTTCGTGTGGTGGGTCTGCGTGTTCGCGTCCCTGTGTGGTTCCCGGAAAACAAACGGGAACCCCGCGTGCTTGTTGTGCACGTGTTTGATAAGTGAATGGTTTGTCCGAGCCTGGTCTCGGACGCCTCTGGAGTTTGCCTGCCCCGGTGTGTGTGGGGTGGTGCGTTGGGCGTTCGGTGGTTATGGCGAGGGGGAAACACCCGGTCCTATCCCGAACCCGGAAGTTAAGCCTCTCAGCGCCGATGGTACTGCACGGGAGACTGTGTGGGAGAGTAGGACACCGCCGGACATTTTTTGCAGGAAGGGCCCCGCCGTACGGCGGGGCCCTTTCTCATTTGTCGGGTAGGGGACTGCCGCCGCGGGCGAAGGCGTCCCAGAGAAGGGCCGCCGGCTCCGCCGTCCTGAAGAGCGACTCGATCCGGTCGCGGTCGCCGTCGAGGTGAGTGATGGTCTGGAGGCCGAGGAACATGGCGACGGCCATCATGCCCAGTTCTCTGGACGGGACGAGGCTCTCCAGCGCGGTGCCCTGTACGAGTCGGCGGATCGCGGCGGCGGCGAAATCTGCCCAGGGTTCCACATGTGCGAGGAGTTCCGCGCGGAGGCGTGGCGAGGTGGACGAGGCGGCGAAGAGTTCCTGTACCGCGTCGATATGTCCCTGGTCCTGCATGTCCTCCGCGTAGAGATCACGGAGGCGGGACAGTAGTTCCGTCGCGTCGGTACAGGACCCGAGGGCTTCCTCGTAGCAGGCCATTCGTGCCTGGCTGGTGTGGCGGAGTGCGGCGAGGAGGAGATCCTCCAGGTCGTCGAAATGGTAGTAGATGACGCCTGGTGCGAAGCCGCCCGTCCGGGCGATCGACCGCGCGGTCGTCCCGCCGTAGCCCTCGACGGCGAGCGTCCGGATGGCCGCTTCGAGGAGACGTCTCCTGGCTTCCGCGCGTGGCGCCATCGAAGATCAGATCACTCTCCAGGGGCGGACTCCCGCCTCGGCGAGCACCGGGTCCAGGCGGCGGGCGAGACTGGCGAGGTGGTGGCTCGGCACCTGGGGATAGAGGTGGTGTTCCAAGTGGTACGTCAGCTCCAGGAACAGCGCGGGGACGACGCGGCCGCGCAGCGTGCGGGTTTGGGTGAGCGGTGTGTCCCCGTAGTGGCGATGCGGCAGGTGGACGGTCAGCAGCGGATACACCCAGCTTCCCACGATCATCATCGTCGCGTACACGAGAAGGCCACGCCAGAACAGCACGCCGGCCCCGACCACCGCCAGCGGGAACGCCGCCTCGGCGAGCAGCCACAGGCGCTGTCGGACGTCGGCGCGGCGGTACGCCCAGATCCAGAGTCGGATGAGGAACACGGGGCCGTAGAAGATCGCGCCGAGTGCGGTGAGGTCGGCTGGATAGCCCTCGGGGTCGTCGTCGCTGGGGAATGTCCGGTGGTGTTGCAGGTGGGTGGCGCGGTAGGCGTGCCCGCTTTCGAGGAGCACGGCGCCCAGCAGGAACAGCGCCCATTCGGTCGCGGGACGGCCGAGACCGAGCGCGCGGTGGACGACGTCGTGCGTCGCGGTGACCACGGTGATGAAGATCCCGAAGGCGATCGGCGGGGTGAGCCACCACCAGCCGGCCAGGGCCGCCGCGGTGAACAGCGCGACGCCCGCGTAGGGGAGTGACAGGGTGAGGAAGCGGCGCTTGCGGGTGGTGACCAGCAGGTCGGCGCCCAGCTCGGACAGTTTGGGGATCATCGGCGTGCCGCCGTCCGGCGGGCGGCGGTGAGCACTTCGTCCGCGACGATCCTGCTGCCGAGCGCGCAGGCGACCGTGCCGAGGCCCGGCCAGGTCGAGTCGCCGACGAGCCACAGGCCCGGGACGCCCAGCGAATGCGGGACGGCGTTCTGGTTGGCGTTGCCGGGGGTCTGGTGCGCCCCGCCGACGGCGCCACGCGGCCGGAACGCGAACCGCTCGTACGAGCGGGGCGTTCCCACGTCCCAGACCCGCGCGTGCTCCCCGAGGGACGGGTGGACGCGGCGGGCCAGCCCGACGAGCCTCTCCCCGATCTCCCGCTTGCGGGTCTCGTACTCGGCGCCGGAGAGGCCCTGCCAGCCGGGGAGGCCGGTATGGGTGGAGATCATCACGGCGCGGTGGCCCGGGGGCGCGCTTTCGGTGTCGCCCGGCGCGGACACCGACACGAACATGTTGTTGCCGTCGCCCAGCGGTCTCCGGTAGTCGTGCAGGAGCTGGTGGTGGGTGAAGTCCTGCCCGCCGACCTCGTCCTCGGGCACGCCGAGGAACACGACGACCGCGCCGCCCATCTCGGGTTCGTCGCGGTCGAGGTAGGGCCGGAGCCGTTCCGCGAGGTCGGGGACGACCCGCGCGGTCGTGACCGCCGGGAGCGCGCTCACCACCTGGTCGGCGTGCACCACGCCGCGGCGTGTGTGGACCTCGAAAGCCCCCGGCCTCCCGAGGACGCGTTCGACCTGGCAGCCGGTGCGCAGCTGCCCTCCCAGGCCGCGGTAGTGGTCGGTGAAGCGCCGCCAGAAGCCGCGCATGCCGCCGTGCGCGCGGGTGAGCCCCGCGCCGCGGATCGTGACGCCGAGGGCCGCGTTGATGAGCGGGGCCCGGTCGACGGTGCTGTGCACCGTGTCCTCGACCAGCATCGACAGGAGTCCGACGAGCGGCGCGTCCCCGCGCAGGCCGTGCTTGGAGAGCGCGTCGCCGAGGGTGGTGTTGAGGTGGCGGACGAGCGGGACGCCGCGCGGCCCGAGTGCGCGCAGGTTGTGCAGGGCGTCCGAGGGCCGCCGGACCGGCAGGCGCACACCGGCACGGCTCGCGTCCCAGAACACCGAGGCCAGGCGGTCGAGCCGCGCCCAGAAGGCTTGGTGCCGGGGCGTGCCTCCGAGCACGCGGAGCCGCTCGCGATGCCACGCCGCGGTGTCGCGGTAGAGGGTGACCTTCCGGTCGGGGAGCCAGCCGACATACCCCGGCAGCGCGTCCCCGGGGACCGGGGCCATGCCGATGCCGTCGAGCAGCTCCGCGCCGACCCCGCCCGGCTCGAAGTCGACCATCGTCGTCGCCCCCACGTCGAAGGAGAAGCCCCGCCGCCGGTAGTAGCCGGCGCATCCGCCCACGTGGCCGTGCGCCTCGACCACCAGCGTGGACATGCCTGCGGCCTGCAGCCGGGCCGCCGTCGCCATCCCTGCCAGGCCGCCGCCGAGCACGGCCACCTCGCAGGACGCGGGGAACCGCGTGCCCGTCCGCCGGGTGATGTGAACATCTGTTCTGAACATGTGTTCAGATTCCGCGCGCCACGGGACCGCGTCAAGGCCGGGGCGGGAACGGCGGATTCCGGCCTCGCCCAACTGCGTGATGGGCGAGGCCGGAATGGTGGACGGTCAGACGGCGCCCGGCCGACGGTGCTGCCGGAAGCTCAGCCCCGGGCGGAGGGGTCGGTCAGCAGCTTGAGCGACAGCGCCGAGGCCCACAGCCAGACGGCCGCGCCGCCGATGAACAGCAGCCGGAAGTCCTCCGCGGGGAACGCGGAGAAGCCCACGAGGAAGTAGAAGGACGGCGCCGCGACGCTGGCGGCCGTCCAGGCCGTGCGCCCCTGGCGGGCGAACCGGCGGGCGAACACCAGGCACGCCGCGCTCAGCGCCAGGCCGATTCCGACGGGCGCGAGATTGTGCAGGGCGCCGTGCCAGCTGACCTGGGCGGCGCCGTCGGGGGCGCCCGCCGGGTAGCCCTCGGCCGGGTCGGTGCGGAAGAGGCCCGCCCAGACCAGCCCGGCCCCGTAGACGGCGACCAGGCGCGGGCCCCACGTCCCGCCAGGCGAGCGGCGGTCGAGGACGCCTTTCAGCCCGGCCGCGGACGCCAGCACGAGCATGCCGCTGACCAGGAAGTTAGCGGTCTGAAGCCAGCCCTGCTCGCCGAGGCTGAGCATGCTGAGCGGGTGCCGGGCGGGATCGAACCCGGCGCGGGAGGCGTACTGGCCCGCGATCAGCAGGACGAACAGCGGTCCGGCGGCCACGCCGCAGGCGAGAGCGGCACGGGTGCGCGGGTCCAGCGGGCGGCCGCGGGTGGCGGAGCCGCTGTCGGTGAGGGTTCCGGTGGCCATGGCAATGCTCCTTCGGGTCCCCGGGGCCGCGTGCGGCGGCCCCGGACGGGAGGGGTCAGGTGTACAGGGCTTCGCCCGTCTCCAGCAGGGTCTTCAGGTCGCTGAGGGTCTGGCTCCAGCCGCCTCCGGCGTCGGGGATCCGGCCGGCGACCTGGGCCGCCGTCTGCGGCGCGCCGGTGACGTCGTGGGTCACGGTCAGCGTCGACACCCCGGTGCCGTCGTCCTCGATCTCGTAGGTGAGGCGGGTGAAGGACTCGCCCAGGTACAGGGCGCGCCAGGTCTGGACGAGCCTGCGCGGCGGGTCGGCCTCGATGACCTCGCCGTCGACGACCACGTCCGGGGCGCCGCCCTCCTTCATGACCTCGCTGGCCAGGCCCCGGAAGGCGCCGCCGGGACGCAGCTCGTACTCCACGGGCGCCTGGTAGCCGAACCTCCGCGTCCACTCCGGCTTGGTGATGGCGTCCCAGATCGCCTCGGGCGTCGCCTTGATGTACACGCGGTAGACCTGGACGGTCGTGTCCTCGGTCGTCGTCATGGTCTGCTCCAGTTCTCTTTTGAGCCCGGCCAGGGCCGCGGCGGGCCGTTCGGTGTACTTGTCGATCCACCGGTCGTGGATCAGCCGGATCGGCACCGGATTGAGGAAGTGCAGCTTCTCCCGCCCCGAGCGGCGCGTGACGACCAGCCCCGCGTCCTCCAGCACCCGCAGGTGCTTGGCGACGCCGAAGCGCGTCATCTCCAGCTCCGACTCCAGTTCGCCCTGGGTGCGCCCGTCCCGGCTGAACAGCAGATCGAGCAGGAAACGGCGGGTCGGATCCGCCAGCGCCTTGAACGCCGCATCATCGTCCGTCACACCCTCAAAATAGGTGACCAAAAGGTCACATGTCAAGCATGACCAGGGGAAGGCGGCGCTCCCGACGCCGGCCGTGTGTCGGCCTCGAAGAAATCTACAAAGTAAAGGCGACGAGCCCTTTTCGTCGGCCGCCCAGCGGCTCTGAGACTGCTCTGGAGATCTCATGCCGATTCGGGATGTGGCGAAGACGGCCGCGCTTTACACTCCTGACGATCCCGTGTCCGGATCGCCCGATGACCACGATAGTTAGGGGCTTTCGTGTACGGCCCTCCGCCACTTCCGGCACCCGTCCCCTATCCTCCTGTGCCGGAGCCGGGCCCCCTCGCGGGCGCTCCCCGCGGGCGGCGCCTCGCGGCGTGGGGGATCGACGCCACGCTGATGGCCGGCGTCGCCGCGCTCCTCGCCGTCATGACATGGGGCCGTCTCAACGGCCTGCTGTCGGACGGGCTGTGGACGGACGCCCTGGGCTCGGCGGGCGGCCTCCTGCTGTCGGGCGGCGACGTGCGGCAGGCCGCGGAGGACTTCGGCGTGGACCTGTGGGTCAAGGTCGCCTCGGCGATCGAGCAGGCCCTGCTCCTGCTCGTCCTGGCGGAGTTGCTCTACCAGTTCGCCGCGCAGGCGCTGGCCGGCCGCACCCTCGGCAAGGCCGCGCTGGACCTGCGGGTCTGCGCCGCCCATGGGGGCAAGCCCCCGAAGCGGCGGGCCCTGCGCCGGGCACTGGCCTCGACGGCAGGCGGCACCGGTCTGTACTGCGCCGCCTGGATCCTCCTCTTGGAGGGCATGTTCTTCCTGGCCCTGCTCACCTGGCTCGCAGCGCTCGCGGCCTTCGCCGCCAACAGCCTCCCCGCGCTCTTCGGCGCCCGCCGCCGCACCCTCGCCGACATGGTGGCCGGTACATCGGTCGTCCGCGCCGACGGCTACCGGCGCGCCGCCGAGGCCGCCCGGCAGGGCATCGGCGTCGCCTGGGACGGCACGCAGGCGGCGGGCCAGGTCGCCGGGCAGGCGGTCCGCGGCAACGCCGCACGCCTCGCCCAGGCCGAGCAGGTGCGGCGGGCGCTGGAGTCCGAGCGCGCCCGTCAGGTCCAGGAGGCGGGCAGGCGGCTGGGCGGCCGCCTGCGGGACGCCTACGGTGACCGGCGGGCCGCCCGTGAGGCGCGGCGGTCCGAGCTCCCGCCGCCGTACGGCCCGTTCGCGGCCATCCCGCCGCCCCGTCCGGACGGCGACCCGTACCTGCCGCCCCTGCAGACCTACCGGCCCTATCCGCCCCCGCCGTCCCCCTACACCCCTCCTCGGCCTCCGGACGACGGGACCGGGTGACGGTCACGGCACCAGATCGTCCAGCTGGGATTCGAGGGACCGGGTGGCGGCAAGGCGGTTGTCCACGGCGACGTGGGGGACCGGCGGCGGGACGCCCGGGAGCATGCGGTCGAGGAAGGCGTCGAAGGCGGCGAGCTTCGCGGCGTCGCGCGGGGAGGCGCGACCGCGGAGGCGTTCGCCGAGGGTGGGGGCGTCGGTGCGGATCCAGACGAGGGTCACCGGCGGGCCGCCCAGCGCGTCGACCCAGGCCGCCCAGGCGTCCGGTGTGCGGATCTGGGCGGTGAAGGGGCCGCTCAGCATGACGGGGCAGCCGTGGGAGCGGATCTCCCGGGCGGTGGCGGTCATGCCCTCGTACTCGTGGGCCTTGATGTGCTCGTCGTACCAGGGGCCCTCCCGCTCGCCCGGGTCGCGCGACGCGGCGGCGAGCGTCGCCGCGACGAACCCGCCGTAGATCGTGTCCTTGTCGAGCAGCGCCGGGACGGGGCGCAGCCGCCGCAGGAGCAGGCCGGCGACCGTGCTCTTGCCGCTGCCGGGCGGGCCCGCCACCACCCAGGCGGGCGTCACGCCGACAGCCGCATCCGGCGGGTCGCCAGGCGGGCGATCCGCTCCTCGTCGATCTCGTGGCCGAGGCCCGGCTGGGTCAGGGGCACGCCGACGACGCCGCCGGACGAGCGGACGGGCGGCGTCACGAACACCGGCCCGCCCGCCGGGTCGGAGACGTCGCTCGGCAGGGTGCAGCCGGGCAGGGCGGCCAGGGCGACGGCGGCGGCCTGCCCGATCCCGAACGCCCCGGAGCCGCTGCACCACACGTCCCAGCCCGCCGCGTACGCCAGGTCGTGGGCGCTGCGCGCGGCGGTGAGGCCGCCGAGGCGGTCCAGGCGCAGGTGAAGGGCGCGTCCCGCGTCCAGGGAGAGGGCGGCGTCGAGGGTGTCGAGGTCGCCGATGCGCGGCGCGACGGAGGTGCCCAGCCGCGGCTGGAGGCGCGCGTGCGCCGTCAGGTCGCCGGGCGGGAAGGGACGCTCGATCGCCACCAGCCCGTAGGCGTCGAGGCCCTCCAGCGCGGCGAGGTGCTCGGGCGACTCGGTGTAGGCGTGCCCGGCGTCGGCGACGAGCGCGAGCGCCGGATAGGACTGCCGGATCACGCGGACGGGCTCGATGTCCCAGCCGGGCCGGACGTCCAGGGTGACGCGGGTGTGCCCGGCGCCGACCGCCTGGTTGACCCTGCCCGCGACCGTCTCCAGGACGGGCTCCGGGCTGATCCGCGCGCCTGTCACGATGGACGTGCGGGTGCCGCCGAGCGCGTGCGCGAGGGGCAGGCCGCGGGCGCGGCACCACAGGTCCCAGCAGGCCACGTCGATCGCGGCGGCGGCGTCGCGGGCGCCGAGGTCGGCGGCGGCGGAGACGTCCTCGGGGCGGTCCCAGTCGAGCCCGATGAGCGCCGGGCCCATGCGCTCCTCGATGTCGGCCCAGACCGGGTCGGCGGTCCCGCCGGGGACGGCGGCCTCACCCCAGCCGACGGCGCCGTCGGCACCGGCGAGGCGGACGAGGACGCTCTCCGGCCGCCGCCCGCGGGGCATCGTCACGCGGAAGGCGTCGCAGCCGTGGATCCGGGGCACCCGCACCCGCCCTTTCTCGGTCGGAGATGTTCTCCTTCAATGATCCCCCCTCCGGGGACCGGGGAGGACACCCCCGCCGTTCAGGCGGCCCAGGTGACCCGGCGCAGGTCGTGCTCGACGGCGGCGGCCGCGCGCTCGACCTCGGCCGCCGGGGCGATGCGGTCGGCCCACGACCAGTAGTACCAGCGGTCGCCGCGGGCGTCGCGCTCGCAGAGCACCGTGCCGGTGCGGCCGCGCGAGGCCCGGTCGAGGACCTCCAGCCGCGCCCGGGGCCCGGTGACGATCATCGTGAGGAACCCGCGGCCGGTCAGTGCCCGGCCGAGGTCGTCCAGCATGGAGAGGTCCGTCTGCGCCATTGGTCGTCGCCCCCTGTGCGGTTCGCGGCGTCATAGGGTGTGACGCCCGTTACCGGCCGCGGGTTCGCGGGGCGGTGGCCGGGAGCGGTCAGGACGGGCAGCTGGCTTCCAGCGACACCGGCTTGGTCTGCGGGGAGCGGGACGCGGACGCGCCCGGGCTCGGCGTGCTGTGCGCGTTGCTGCGCCCGCCGGTGGGGGAGGACGACGGCGACGGGCTCGCCGTCTCGCCGCCGGTGCCGGTCGCCTTGTCGGCCAGCCTGCGGATCAGGTCGAAGTCCGGGTTGGCGGTGCTGATCAGCGGCGGGACGAACGGCAGGCTGTTGATCTGCGCGCCGTCCTTGACCTTGTTCGACAGCTTCATCAGCGCGGGCAGCAGTTCCTGCGGGATGTCGGTCGAGAGGGTCCGCTTCGCGGCCGAGGCGAGCTTGTCGAACTTGGTCAGGACGGTCTGCGGGTCGGCCTGCCGCGCGATGGCCCGCATCAGGCACTTCTGCCGCCCCATCCGGACGTAGTCGTCGCTGTCGGTGCGGGACCGCCCGTACCAGAGCGCCTCCTTGCCGCCCAGCCTGCGCCGTCCGGGCTGCAGCACCGCGCCCTCCAGGCCGTACGGGATCGGCTGGGTGATCGAGACGGTGACGCCGCCCATGGCGTCGATGATGTCGGCGAACCCGAACATGTCGACCAGGATGTAGTAGTCGACGCGGATGCCGAGGATCCCGGCGATCGTGGCCTTCAGGAGTTCGGGGCCGCGGTGGTCCTTGGCGACGCCGGGGACGATGTCGGGGTGCTCCTCGGCGTACTGGTAGACCTCGTTGAGCAGCCCCGGTGTCGCGGGGCCGTCGCCGGTGAAGCCGTAGGGGAAGCGGTCGCGGGCCGGGCCGGGCGGGAGCGGGAACCGCTCCAGGTTGCGCGGCAGGCTCAGCAGCACCGTGTCACCGGTCTTGGTGTCGACGCTGGCGACCGTCATGCTGTCGGTGCGCACGCCCTGCCGGTTCGCGGCGGCGTCGCCGCCGAGCAGCAGCACGTTGACGCGCCGCTCGCCGTTCCAGGGGTCGGAGGCGTCGATGCGCCGGCCGTTCTCGTTGCCGCTGCGGAAGATGCTGGTCAGCGCGTCCCGGTAGACGTAGGTGCTGTGCGCCGACCACGCCATCGGCACGGCGACGGTGAAGCACAGGACGGCGACGGCCGCGCCGCCGAGCGCGCGGGCGCGCACCGGCATCCCGTCGGGACGCAGTACCTGGTAGGAGCGGATGACGACCACGATCCACACCACGCCGAGCAGCACGAGACCGGCGGAGATCCGCTGCAGCGCGTCGGGCCGGACGGCGAGGTGCACGAGGTCGGAACGGTACACGGTGAACGCGGTGCCGGTCGCGGCGGCGATCAGCAGGTAGGCCCCGAGCAGCAGGCCCCCGGCCACGCGGCGGCCCGTCACCAGATGGGCGATGCCCCACACCAGAGCGGACGCGAGCGTCAGCGCCAGCGCGCGCGGGAGGCCCCCCGCCTCGCCGGCGGGCCGGTCGGCGTCCTCCGTGGCGGTGCGCCGGCCCGCTGATCGACTCGACATGTACGCTCCGATTCCCCGCCCGCGCGAACTCATCCACCGGCTCAACATTATGGACGCGCGAAACCGGGCGAAGGTTGCGTGGAAGTCGACCGAATGCGAGCTTTTCACTCTCTCATGTGCAGCTTCTTCCCAGAATATGCAATCCCGGCACCCGGGGTGACGGCGACCCCGCCTCCCGGACGGCGTGTCCTGCCAGCCGCCTGATGCGCGGAAAGTCCGGCCGTCGGGGCGCGATCACCGGGGGGACGAACGGCAGGCTGGTCACCTGGGCGCCTCTCACCCGCCCGGCCAGGCCCACCAGCGGCGGAAGCAGCCCCCGGGGCACGTCGGAGCCGACCGAGTCCTTGAACACGCGGGTGAGCCGCTCGAAGCCACGGAGGACCGTCACTGGCCCGGACTGCCGGGCCAGTGCCCACAGCAGGCATTTCTGCCGTCTCATCCGGTCGTAGTCGCTGCCGCTCGTGCGGGACCGGCCGTACCAGAGCGCCTCCCGGCCGCCGAGCTGGCGGCGGCCCGGCCCGATCACGCCGCCGGGGACCTGCCGTCTGGGCGCCGGGACGGGCGTCCCGACACAGATCCGCACCCCGCCCACCGCGTCGACGAGCTTCCGGAAGCTCCGCATGTCGACCATCACGTAGTACGGACCAGGGCCCCCGAGGATATGGCCGACCGTCCGTTTCAGCAGTTCGGCACCCCGGTCAGGGGGGCGCGCGCCATCCGCCAGCAGGTCGTGATGGGCGAGCCCGTACTGGTAGACGGTTTCAGCAGCGCGTCGGAGGGGATCGGCACCGGTCCCCGCCCCGACCACACCGGCACGTGCTGGAGGTTGCGCGGCAGGCCCAGCAGCAGGAGCGTTCTGCCCGTCCAGGTCTCTATGCTGGCCAGGGTCAGGCTGTCGGTGCCGCGTGCAAGGCCGGTGCCCTGGCAAGGTCACCAGCTGGTGGCCAGCGGCATCCCCTCGGCGTAGCCGGACGCGCTCTGGATCCCCACCGTCGCCCGCTCGTGGAACTCCTCCAGCGTCCGGGCGCCCGCGTAGGTGCACGAGCTGCGCAGCCCGGCGACGATCGAGTCGATCAGGTCCTCCACGCCGGGACGCCGGGGGTCCAGGAACATCCGGGAGGTGGAGATGCCCTCCTCGAACAGCGCCTTTCGGGCGCGGTCGAAGGGGGAGTCCTCGGCCGTGCGCAGCCGGACGGCCCGCGCCGACGCCATCCCGAAGCTCTCCTTGTAGAGCCGGCCGTCGGCGGCCCGCTGGAGGTCCCCGGGCGACTCGTAGGTGCCGGCGAACCAGGACCCGACCATCACGTTCGCGGCGCCGGCGGCCAGCGCCAGGGCCACGTCGCGGGGGTGCCGGACGCCGCCGTCCGCCCAGACGTGCCGGCCGAGGCGGCGGGCCTCGGCGGCGCACTCCAGCACGGCGGAGAACTGCGGGCGGCCGACCCCGGTCATCATCCGGGTCGTGCACATCGCGCCGGGCCCCACGCCGACCTTGACGATGTCGGCGCCCGCCTCGATCAGCTCCCGGGTGCCCTCGGCGGTGACGACGTTCCCCGCGACCACCGGGACGGACGGGTCCAGTCCCCGGACGGCGGCCAGCGCGCCGAGCATCTTGTCCTGGTGGCCGTGCGCGGTGTCGACGACGATCAGGTCGGCGCCCGCCTCCAGCAGCCCCTTGGCCTTGCCCGCCACGTCGCCGTTCACCCCGACCGCCGCGGCGATGCGCAGCCGGCCCGCGCCGTCCACGGCGGGCTGGTAGAGGGTGGCCCGCAGCGCGCCCGTGCGGGTGAGGACGCCGGTGAGCCGCCCCGCCGCGTCGACGACCGGGGCGAGCCGGTGGCCGCGCTCGTGAAGCCGGTTGAACGCCTCGCGCGGGTCCACCGCGTCCGGGAGGGTGACGAGGTCCCGGGACATGACGTCGCGGAGCTGGGCGAACCGGTCGACGCCCTGGCAGTCGGCCTCGGTGACCACGCCGACCGGCCGGTCGTCCTCGACGACGATCACGGCGTTGTGCGCGCGCTTCGGCAGCAGCGCCAGCGCCTCCCCGGCGGTGCTCGCCGGGCCGAGCCGGATGGCGGTGTCCACGACCAGGTCGCGGCCCTTCACCCAGCCGACGACCTCCGCGACGACCTCGGCCGGGATGTCCTGCGGCAGCACGGCGATCCCGCCGCGCCGGGCGACCGTCTCGGCCATCCGGCGGCCGGACACGGCCGTCATGTTCGCCACGACCAGCGGCACGGTGGTCCCGCTGCCGTCGCGGGTCGACAGGTCGACCTCCAGGCGCGACCCGACGGACGAGCGGCGGGGGACCATGAAGACGTCGTTGTAGGTGAGGTCGTGAGCGGAATGCTCACCGTTCAGCAGGCGCACGGCTCTGGAACACACCAATCGCGGATCAAAGTGGCTGGGCCACCGTACATTGTGATCCATACCCGCCGATGCTCCGGCCAAGCCGGGTCCGGACCCCCGCCGGGGGACGGGCGGGGCCTGTGCGCTGGGGTGATGACCCTGTGTCCTCGCGGAAGCCTTGGAAGATCCTCCGGGCTTCGTCCGTGCCCTCCCGGGCGCAACGGCCGTGACTGGACGTGCAAGGCAGGAAAACAGTGCAACGTGAGGCTTAGCTCTCTGTAAAGTTACCTCTTGACGTAACTGCGCCCCCGATGCACTTTTCTTACATGTGCCTCACGCGAACGGCCGACCCGCCGTAGGGGCGTGACATCAGAACACCGGGAGAAGCGCATGCAGGCCACGCACTTGGACCCGGTCAGCCGCGCTCGTGCGCGCCGCGGGCCGCCCGCCCCGCGAGGTGATCCCCGAAATGATCACTGCCACCACGCCCGCCCTCCGCCCGGCGCGCCGCCGCGCCGGGCGCGGTGCGTGGGTCCGGCCGCGTTGCGCTCTCGTGGTGGTTTACCCGGCGCCGAAAACGTCGCCGGCCGAACCGGAGGCCGACGCTTCGACGGTCCCCGGGCATGACGAACACGAGCAAGATCAATATTTGACGTCAGACCGTCCTGAAATGGAATGATCTTGCAGTTGCTGGCAAAACGATTCATCACATGTCGAGGAGGACAGCCGTGCTGGATGCGGTCGACGCCGTGCTCGTCCGCGAGCTCCAGCGGGATGGCAGGGCGACGTTCCAGGCGCTCGCCGACCGCGTCGGGCTTTCCCGCACGGCCGTGCGGGCACGGGTGCAGAACCTTCTCGAGACCGAGGTCGTCCGCGTCGTCGGCATCGTGCACGCCGCCGTCGTCGGCGCGGAGGCGATCGGGCACGTCTCGGTCACCGTGGACGGTTCGGCCCGGGAGGTCGCGGCGGCCGTCGCCGCGCATCCGGCCGTCAGCTTCACCGCGCTGACCGCGGGCCCGTACGACCTGGTCGCGCAGGTGCGCACCCGCGACGACCCGGCCCTCGCCGCCGAGGTGGACCACATCAGGTCCATCGAGGGCGTGCGGTCGGCGGAGGTGTTCCGTTCGGTCTCCACCGTGCGCGACACGCACGCGGTGGTTCGGGAGCTCGGCGAGGTCACCCTCGACGACATCGACTGGCGGCTCCTCCAGGAGTTGCAGCGGGACGGCCGCGCGCCCTACACCCGGCTCGCGCACATCATCGGGCTGTCGCAGGCGGCCACCCGGGCCCGGGTGGTCCGGCTGATGCGCACCGGCGTCATCCAGGTCACCGGTCTCGCCGATCCGCTGGCGCTCGGCGCCGCCGAGCTCGGCGGCTTCGGCCTGGTGGTGACGGGCGGGCTGCGCAAGGTCGCCGAGGAGGTGGCCGCGCAGGAAGGCGTCCGCTACCTGGCGACCGGCTTCGGCCGGTACGACATCGTCGGGCAGGCCGAGGCGGCGTCCCGCGCGGAGCTGGTCGCGGTGCTGGACGCCATCCGCGCCGTGCCCGGTGTGACGGTGCGGGAGTCCTGGCACCACCTCGACGTGGTGAAGGAGTCCTACGCCGTGGAACTCCCCGAAAGGCCCCTGCACGGAGCATGAGAGGGCATCCCGGCCACGGTGCACGCCGTGGCCGGGGCAGCGGTCCGACCCCGGCGGCCCGCCATGTCGTCCTGCCCTCCGGAGCGCCGATGGCACGAGGGCCCGCCTCGGCGTGCCCGGGGTCACGAGCGCCGGAGGGCGACCTCCTCCAGGTCCAGCTCGTGCAGGACGCGGTCCAGGACCTCGTCGTCGATGCGCCGCTCGTCCCGCATGCGGATGAACACCCGCCGCTCCGCCGCCAGCATCTCCCGCCGCAGCCGCCGGTACGTCGCCGTCGGCACCTCCTCGCCGGCCGGGCCCGTGCCGCCGCCGAGCCGCTCCCATGCCCGCAGCTGCCGGTGCTCGGCGAGCTGCCGCAGCCGGTCGACGACCGCCGCGTCCAGCTCCTCCTCGGCGGTCAGCTCCTCCAGCCGCTCCAGCGCGGCCCTGGCGGCGGCGTGCTGCGCGCCCGCCTCGGCGACGGTGTCGGCGTAGCGTTCCCGCGCGCTGCCGACGCCCAGCGCGCGGATCAGCGCCGGGAACGTCAGGCCCTGCACCAGCAGCGTCGCGAGGACGGTCGTGAACGTCAGGAACAGGATGAGGTCACGGCCGGGGAACGGCTCCCCGTCGGAGGTCACGAACGGGATCGCGAACGCCGCCGCCAGCGACACCACCCCGCGCATCCCCGCCCACGACACCACGACGCGCCCGCGCCACCCGACGTCCTCCTCCCGCTCCCGCACCCGCCGCGACAGCCGGCGCGGGATGGCGGACGCGGGGAACACCCACACGAACCGCGCGGCGACGGTCACCGCGAACACCGCGACCGCCCAGCCCGCGAGCTCCGCAGGGGCGTACCCGGACAGGCCGTCGATCACCGGTGGCAGCTGCAACCCGATCAGCAGGAACACCACCGTCTCCAGGACGAAGACCATGACCTTCCAGAACGAGTGCCCGATCAGCCGCGTCACCGCCGGCGACTCGGTGAACCGGTGGCCGAGGTACAGGCCGGCGACCACCACCGCTATCACCCCGGACGCGTGCACGGTCTCCGCGATGAGGTAGGCGGCGAACGGCGCCGCGAGCGCCACCCCGTTCTCCACGAGCGGGTCGTCCAGCCGGGTGCGCAGCCAGTGCAGCGGCGGGCCGATCAGCAGTCCCACCGCCGCCCCGGCGACGGCCGCGAACAGGAACCGCAGGACCCCGTCGGTGAGGGTGAACCCGGCGCCCGTCGCCGCGATGACCGCCACCCGGAACGCCGTGAGCGCCGTCGCGTCGTTGAACAGGCTCTCCCCGACCAGCACGGTCACCGTCCGGCGCGGCAGCCCGAGCCGCTGCGCGACGCTCACCGCCGCGACCGCGTCCGGCGGCGCCACGATCGCGCCGAGCGCGAACGCCGCCGGCAGCGGCAGCCCCGGCACCAGCGCCGACGCCGTGTACCCGACGGCGAACGTGGTGAACAGCACCAGTCCCACCGACAGCAGCGAGATCGACCGGACGTTCTCGCGCAGGTTGTAGAACGAGCTCTGCCACGCCGCGGAGAACAGCAGCGGCGGCAGGAACACGTACAGCACGAACTCGGGGTCCAGCTCGAACTCGGGGACGCCCGGGACGAACGAGAACAGCAGGCCGGCGATCACCAGGACCAGGGGCGCCGACAGCCCGAGCCGCCGGGCCGCGGCGGCGACCGCCAGGGCGCTGACCGGCACGGCGAGCAGCCAGAGGGCGTGCGTTGTCTCCACCCGCCCGATGATTCCAGCATCCGTGCCCCGCCGGTCACGGCGGGCGGGTCAGTGGTGCTCGCGGGCGGTCTCCTTGGCGAAGGCCAGGAAGTCGCGGGCGGCGGGCGGCAGCTGCCGGTGCGCGTGGACGATGCCGATCATCCGCGTGATCGGCGGCATGAACGAGCGGACGACCACGCCCTCGGTGTCGTCCAGCTGGTTGCGATACCACAGCAGCGAGCCCATCCCGGCGCGCACCCAGCCCAGCCAGGACCCGCGCTCGTCGGACTCGACCGCGGCCACGGGCGTCGCGCCGATCCGCCGGAGCATCCCGTCGATCTCGGCGCGGCGGGCGCTGCCCCGCGCGGGCAGCACGAGCCGCATGCCGTCCAGCGCCGCCGGCGGCACCGGCTCGCGCACCCTCAGCGCGGGCGGCGAGATCAGCACGACCTCGCGTTGCTCGAACGGGTGCGCCGCCATGTCGCCGGGCACCGGCAGGTCGGCGAGCGCCAGGTCGGCGCGGCCGGCGCGGACCGCCGCCGCGACCTGGTCGCGGTCCTCGCAGCGCACCACCCGGATCCGGACGGCGGGCTGGTCGCGGGCGAAGCGGGGGATGAGCCGGCCGGTCAGCTCGGGCTCCAGGGACGAGGTGGTGGCGATGCGCAGCTCCGCGCCCGGACGGCCGTTGGCGCGCGCGACCGACAGGCCCTCGATCGCGTCGACGGCCTCCAGCGCGACGCGCGCCTGCTGGACGACCTGCTCACCGACGGGGGTCAGCACGACACCGCGCCCCGAACGCGCGAACAGTTCGACGCCGAGTTCGCGCTCCAGCTCGCGGACGGCCCGCGACAACGCGGGCTGGGCGACATAGAGAGCCTGGGCCGCCGACGTCATCGTGCCGTGGTCGGCGGTCGCCACGACGTAGCGCAGCTGCCGCAGATTCATGTCCCGACCGTATGCCAAGGCGCCGATCCGGTCCTGGACATAGCCGGATTCGGACCCAAGATTCGCGCTCGGCCCGTTACTGGGCGTCCTTCCCCGCGGCGGGGACGGTCTCCGCTTCGGGTTGCAGCTGGGGTGCCCCGACACCGCACTGGCTCCTGCACTGCGGCTCGCGGTGCTCCCCGGAGGGGCCCCGCAGCGCGTCGTCACCGACGGTGAGGAAGCTCAGGACGGCCCCGGCGGCCAGCAGTGCCGCGCAGACCGTCATCGCCAGCCGGAACCCGTCGGAGAACGCGGCGGGATCGTTGTAGGCGTCGCCGGTGAGCCCGACGAGCGGCGGGATCGCGGCCACCGCCAGGAGCCCCGCGGCCCGCGCCACCGCGTTGTTGACCCCGCTGGCGACACCGGCGTGCCGCTCGTCGGCGGTGGCGAGGACGGTCGCGGTCAGCGGCGCGACCACCGCCGACAGCCCCAGCCCGAACACGATCACGGCGGGCAGCACGCCGGTGACGTAGGAGGTGCCCTCGCCGATCCGCCCGACGAGCAGCATCCCCGTGGCGGCGACGACCAGCCCGAGGGTCATCGGCAGCCGCGGCCCGATCTTCTGCGCGAGGGCGCCCGCCCGTGCCGACAGCAGCAGCATCAGCACCGTCACGGGCAGCAGCGCCGTCCCCGCCGCGACCGGCGAGAACCCCCCGACCACCTGGAGGTTGAGCACGAACAGGAAGAACAGCACGCCCATCCCGCCGTACACGACGAACGTGACGACGTTGACGGCGGAGAACTGCCGGGAGGCGAACACCTCCAGCGGCAGCATCGGACGTGGCGCCTCGCCGCGCGGCCGCCGGCCCGGCAGGTGACGGCCCCGCCCCCTGGCCCGCTCGACCAGCACGAACACCACGGCGGCCGCGACGCCCGCGGCGCCCGCCGCCACGATGACCGCCGGCGCGGCGCCACCGCCGGGGGCCTCGGTGAGCGCGTACGTCGTCCCGGCCAGGGCCAGCGCGGCCAGCGCCGCGCCCAGCACGTCGAAGCGGCCCCGGGCGCCGGGGTCGACGCTCTCGGGGACGTGCCGCACCGCCACCAGCACCACGACGGCCGCGAGCGGGACGTTCAGCAGGAACACCCACCGCCAGCCCGCCGCCTCCACCAGCCAGCCCCCGCGAACGGCCCGACCGCCCCCGCGACGCCGCCGAGGCCCGACCAGGCGCCGACGGCGCGGGGTCGGTCGTCGGAGACGAACGACGCCTGGATGATCGCCAGTGAGCCCGGCGTGAGCAGCGCCCCGCCGACGCCCTGCAGCGCCCGCGACACCACCAGCATCCCGACGTCCTGCGCCGCGCCGCACAGCACCGAGGCCACCGCGAACCACACCACGCCGATGAGGAAGATCCGGCGCCGCCCGTACCGGTCGCCCAGCGACCCGCCCAGCAGGATGAACCCGGCGAGGGTCAGCGTGTAGGCGTTCACCGTCCACTGCAGCCCGGCCATGTCGGCGCCCAGGTCGCGCGCCAGCTTCGGCAGCGCGACGTTCACCACGGTGGCGTCGAGCATGGCCACGCTCGACCCGAGCACCGTCGCCAGCAGGATCCAGCGCCCCGGTCCCGTGCCGAGCCGGACGTCCGGCATCAGACGATCAGTTCGTCCACGAAGCACCACCGCCAGTCCTCGCCCGGTTCGAACGACCGGACGATCGGGTGCCCCTCCTTCCCGAAGTGCCGGCTGGCGTGCCGCTGGGGCGAGGAGTCGCAGCAGCCCACGTGCCCGCAGCCCAGGCACAGCCGCAGGTGCACCCACCGGGTCCCCTCCGCCAGGCACTCCTCGCATCCCTGCGGGGTGTTCGGCGACGGGTCCTGCGCCGGGACGGACCGCACATGCTCACAGGTAGCCATGACAGCATCGTCGCACGCCGGGGACCCCGCGATCACGGACGCCCTGCGCGGGTCACCAGTGGTCGGGCGTGAACGGCTCGTCCTCGGGACGGGCGGACTCCGACAGCAGCCGCAGATCCGACTCGACCATCATCGTCACCAGGCCCTCGAAGGTCACCTCGGGCTCCCAGCCGAGCTGCTCGCGGGCCTTCTTCGGGTCGGCGCACAGCAGATCCACCTCGGCGGGGCGGGTGTACCGGGCGTCCAGGACGACGTGCTCCTCCCAGTCCAGGCCCGCCGTGCGGAACGCGAAGTCCACCAGCTCCCGCACCGACTGCGTCTTGCCCGTCCCGATGACGTAGTCCTCGGGCGCGTCCTGGGCCAGCATGAGCCGCATCGCGCGGGCGTAGTCCCCGGCGTACCCCCAGTCGCGGCGGGCGTCCATGTTCCCGAGCCGCAGCTCGCCCGCCAGGCCCAGCCGGATGCGCGCCGCGCCCAGCGACACCTTCCGGGTGACGAACTCCGCGCCGCGCCGCGGCGACTCGTGGTTGAACAGGATCCCGCTGACCGCGAACATCCCGTAGGACTCGCGGTAGTTCTGCGTGATGTAGTGCCCGTAGCTCTTGGCGACGCCGTACGGGCTGCGCGGGTGGAACGGCGTCTTCTCGTTCTGCGGCGTCTCCCGGACCATCCCGAACATCTCCGAGGAGGACGCCTGGTAGAAGCGGATCTGCCCGCCGCCGGGAGTGCGGGACGGGCTGATGCCCGACACCACCCGGATCGCCTCCAGGGTCCGCAGGACGCCCATGCCGGTCACCTCGGCGGTCAGCTCCGCCTGCTGCCATGACATGGGAACGTAGGAGATCGCGCCCAGGTTGTAGACCTCGTCCGGCTGCACCCGCTCCACGGCGGAGATCAGGCTGCCCTGGTCCAGCAGGTCCCCGGTGGTGATCTGGACGTCGCCGATGTGCTTGCGCAGCCGGGAGACGTGGGGATTCGCCTGCCCCCGCACCAGCCCCCACACCTCGTACCCCTGCTCCAGCAGATGCTCGGCCAGGTAGGAGCCGTCCTGCCCTGTGATGCCGGTGATGAGTGCTCGCCTGGACAGCGGATCCTCCATGGCCGAAGGGAACAGACGCCCGGCCGCCGCGGGGGAATTCCCGCGGCGAGCGTGGCTTATGAGGTTAGCGACCCCCTTGCGATGGTGACGAGGGAGGGCGACGTTTGAACCGAATTTGCTTCTGGTTCACGGCGGCGGCCCGTCCGCGCAGGTGCGGGGGCCCGTCGCGTGGCGCGGCGGGCCGCCGATGTGCCACGGTGTGGTCACCATGAGCCATCCACACCTGGCCCCGCTGCGGCTGAACGGGCGCGAGATCGGTCCGCGGGCGATCATGGCGGTGGTCAACCGCACGCCCGACTCCTTCTTCGACAAGGGGGCCACCTACGCCTTCGACGCGGCCCTCGCCGCCGCCGGGCGCGCCGTCGAGGACGGCGCGGACATCATCGACATCGGCGGCGTCAAGGCCGGGCCCGGCGAGGACGTCGGCGTCACCGAGGAGCTGCGCCGCGTGGTGGACCTGGTCGCCGCCGTCCGCGACCTGCACCCCGGGGTGGTGATCAGCGTCGACACCTGGCGGGCCGAGGTCGGCGAGGCCGTCGCGCGGGCGGGAGCGGACCTGCTGAACGACACCTGGGGCGGCCCGGACCCGCGGCTCGCCGAGGTCGCCGCCGGCCACGGGATCGGGCTGGTCTGCTCGCACGCCGGCGCGCTGGACCCGCGCACCCGCCCGCACCGGATCGGGTACGCCGACGTCATGGCCGAGGTGATCGGGCACGTCACCGCCGAGGCCGAGCGGGCCGTGGCCCTCGGCGTCCGCCGGGACGCGATCCTCATCGACCCCGCCCACGACTTCGGCAAGAACACCCGCCACTCGCTGGAGATCAGCCGCCGGCTCGGCGAGATGACCGCGACGGGATGGCCGGTGCTGGTCGCGGTGTCCAACAAGGACTTCATCGGCGAGACCCTCGGCCGTCCCGTGGACAAGCGCGGCGCCGGCACCCTGGCCGTCCTGGGCGTCTCCGCATGGCTGGGCGCCCGCGTCTTCCGCGTCCACGACGTCCCGGCCGCCCGCCGGGCCCTGGAAGCGGTCCAGACCCTGGCCCCAGGCCCCTGACCGCCCAAGGACCACAGGAGCTCGCCCGAGATGCCCCCGATGCGGCGACCTCAGCCGTCACGCGAGCGCGCTACCAGCCCGGCGGGGCGAAGCCGGAGGCGGGCCCCGGCGGGCTGATCGCGAAGCGATGACGCGCTCGCACAAGCACGGTCAAGCGGGCGAGCCGCCAGGCGAGCCCGCTTGGGCCGGGATTGAAATCAAGACGAGTGCGCCGCTTCGCGCTGGCGGGCGCGGTAGGCGGCCACGTGCATGCGGTTGCCGCAGGTGCGGCTGTCGCAGTAGCGGCGGCAGCGGTTGCGCGACAGGTCCACCAGCACGCGCGAGCAGTCCGGTGCCTCACAGGTGCGCAGCCGGTCGAGTTCTCCGGCGGCCACCACGTACGCCAGCGCCATGCCGCAGTCGGCGGCGAGGTGCTCGCCCATGGGCGCGCCGGGCGCGAAGAAGTGCACGTGCCAGTCGTAGCCGTCGTGGTCGGTCAGGTGCGGGGTGGCGCGGACGCCGCCGATCACCTCGTTGACCAGCCGGACCGCGGTCGGCACGTCGGTGGCGCGGAACACCGCGTGGAACCGGTCGCGCAGGGACCTGACCCGGGTCAGGTCGGCGTCGGAGAGCTCGTGCACGTCGCTGAAGGCGTTGCGCTCCACGAACGCGCGCAGGCCGGTCAGCCCGTCCAGCTCCTCCGCGCCGGCCGCCGCGGCACCGGTGTTGATCAGGTCGACGACGACGGCGAGCGCGTGCTCGGTGTCATGAGTGAAGATCACGATGACTCCAGTCTCGGGGGACCGGGGCCCCTGGCTCCGGGGGTGGGACCCCCAGACCCCCGGCGCGGTACGGAGGTCGTGCGCCCGGCGACGCCGCCGGGGCCGGAACGCGGCCCGGACTCAACCATATGACGGCCGGGCACCTCGTCCGCGCAGGGTCCGTGCCGCAGGCCCGCTGCGCTGCGCGCCGGGCGGATCCGGCACGGGCCCGCCCGGCGCACCGGGACCGTTCCACAACCCGCGCCGCGGTACGCGAGTACCCGCGCCCGATCGGGACATGATCACGCCGTGGGGGAGGATCGGCTCTTCATCGTCTTCCTGGTCGTCGCCGTGGTGGTGCTGCTGACCCGCGCCCTGGCCGGGCGGCTGCGCGTGCCCGACGCGATCCTGCTCGTCCTGCTCGGCATGGCGGCGGGGTTCGTGCCCGCGCTGCCCGAGGTCGTCGTCCCGCCTGACCTGGTGCTGTTCGGCTTCCTGCCGCCGCTGGTCTACCACGCCGCGTTCTTCACCGCGCCGCGGGAGGCCCGCGCCGACATCGTCCCCATCGTCACCCTGGCGTTCGGGCTCACCACCGTCACCACGGTCGCCGTCGCGGGGACGGTGCACGCCCTGCTGCCCGGGCTCGGCTGGGCCGCCGCGCTGGCGTTCGGCGCGGCGGTCTCGCCGACAGACCCGGTGGCCGCGACGTCGGTGATGCAGCGGCTCGGCGCCCCGCCCCGGATGGTGACGATCCTGGAGGGCGAGAGCCTCATCAACGACGGCGCGGCGCTGACCATATTCGGCCTCGCCGCCGAGGCCCTCGGCAGCGGCTTCACCCCCGCCGAGGGCGCCGGGCGGGTCGTGCAGGTGGTGGCCGGGGGAGTGGCGTACGGGCTGGTGCTCGGCATCGTGATCCGCCGTGTCCGGCGCTCCATCAGGGATCCGGTCAGCCAGATCATCGTCTCGCTCGTGACGCCGTACCTGGCGTTCATCCCGGCGGAGAACCTGGGCGCGTCCGGGGTGCTGGCGACCGTCGTCGCCGGGTTCTCCATCGGCACCCACGGGGAGGGCGTGCTGCAGCCCGCGTCCCGGCTGGTCGGCAACGCGTTCTGGCAGATCCTGACGTTCCTGCTGGAGTCGGCGCTGTTCGTCCTGCTCGGCCTGGAGATCCGGGAGGTGCTGCACGAGCCCGGCGGGCACACCTGGGGCGAGGTCGCGCTGACGACGCTCGCGGTGTCGGCGGTCGTCATCGGCGTCCGGCTGCTGTGGCAGCTCGGCAGCGGGCGCCTGGCGTCGGCGGTGCCCGGCGGGCGGCGCAGCCAGGAGGGGCTCGGCTGGCGGCAGCGCACGGTGATCGGCCTCGGCGGGATGCGCGGCGCGATCTCGCTGGCCATCGCGCTGTCGCTGCCCGCCGCGGTCGGCCCGGAGCGCGGCCTGCTCGTCCTGCTCACCGCGCTGGTGGTGCTGATCACCCTGATCGGGCAGGCGCCGCTGCTGCCGGTGCTGCTGCGCCGGCTCGGGCTGATCGAGTCCGAGCGGCGCCGGCGGGAGGCGATGATCGCGCGCAAGGCGGTGCTGCAGGCGGCGCTCGCGCGGCTGGACGAGATGGCCGAGGAGGACGAGGTGGACGAGCAGACCGCGGAGGCGTTCCGCCAGATGACGGAGGTCCGGCTGGACCGCCTCCGGTACTTCCTGGACCGGGAGGGCACCGGTGAGGGGGCGCGCCCGCCCAACACCCGGCACGTCCGCTCCGAGCTGGTCCGGGCGCAGCGCGCGAAACTGGACTCCCTCTACCGGAAGGGGCGGATCGGCGCCGAGACCCAGCGCGAGATCGGCCGGGAACTCGACTTCGAGGACCCGGTCGCGCTCAGGAAACCCCGGGCGTAGCGCCCGGGGAGCCTGCCGGCCGGTCCGGCGTCGCGTGGCCCCGTGCGGCCGCCGGGCGGGTCAGCGGGCGTAGTGGGGGTCGGCGACGACGGGGTAGAACGCGTCCGCGTGCTGGACGCGCATCGTCACGATCGTCCCCTCCAGCGCGTAGTCGGCCTTCACCTGGCGGAACATCGCGTCGCTCGCCCACGGGTTGTAGAGCCGGCCGACGGTGGCGCCGTAGCGCAGGTGGACGACGTCGTAGCCGCCGGAGGGCATCGCCTCCAGCGCCAGGCCGTCCGGGAGGGACAGCGCGAAGCGGAACTCCGAGGGAGCGTCAGGCCCGTGGATGACCGTGAGCAGCCGGACCCCGTTGTCGGTCGTCTGCGCGACGATGTCGGTGTCGAGGTCCACGCCCACGAACACCCGCAGGCTGGGCCGCAGCACCTGGGCGACCTTGTCGGACGCCGCGACGTCGATGCCGACGTGCAGGCGCTGCCCGTCCTTGGTCGGCACCCAGACCCCGTCGCGCGCGCGCTGGCCCCACGCGACATCCGGGTTCTCCAGTTCCTGAGGCTCGTTCTTGCCCCGTGCGACGAGAATCCTCGACGCCGCGTTCATGGCCGCGGCGGCCCCATCCCGTGCATGCCTCATGGCGGGCCCCCTCGCCTTCTTTCTTCACTCACGTGACATCACGCTTGTCTCGGGTTTACCACGGCATGGCCCGGCAGGGTGTCCCTTGTCCTGCGGTCGGTTGGCCCGTGACGTTCGCCCGGTGCGTCGTTGGACCTTACACCACCCTTATACGCGCCGGTCGGGCGGCTATGGAACGCGCCCAGACGCGGATGATAAGGGGGCGGCAATGAAGGACGCGGCCCGCACTATCCGCGACCTGAGCCTTCCATAGCGTGACCGGCCGTTTCTGCGTGACGTGGAAAATCCTTTGCGCGGGATCGCGGGGCCGCCCCATCCTTGACCATGTCGGGAACGACGGTTCGAAGGGGTGAGCCACCGGTTGGGCGGCTGGTCTCCAAAACCAGCGGAAAGTGGGTTCGACTCCCTCCGCCCCTGCTGTGAGTGATCGACGGGCTTGTGGTGTAACGGAAGCACACTTCCCTTGCAAGGAAGCGATCAGGGTTCGACTCCCTGCTGGTCCACGCGGCGGCCCCGGCCGCCGGCCGGGCGCTCCCGGCCTTTTCCGGGAGGGTTGGCCGAACGGTAAGGCAGCAGTTTCGAAAACTGACGTCGAGGTGAAACTCGAAGGGGTTCAACTCCCTTACCCTCCGCACACGCCGGAGCGCGGCCGAACGGCCGGCGGTGACATCCGGACGGAAAGGGCCGCCGCGGTGCGCCCGCGCCGCGGCGGCGCCTCCCGCCGCCCGGCCGTCAGGCCGGGACGGGCTCGCCGACGTCCGCCGTCTCGATCAGGTCCCCGAGGACCTCGGTCAGCCGGTCCAGGGCGCCCGCGATCCAGGGGAGCCCGGCCGGGGAGGGCGAGGCCAGGGCGGCCAGGCGCTGCTCGTCGTCCTCCCCGTAGAGCAGGCTCGGCGCCACCCGCATCCGCAGCGCCGCCGGGGCGTCCCCGAACGCGCTACCGGGCAGGACGCCCATTCCGTAACGTTCCAAAAGCAGGCCCGTCAGGTCGGAGGACGTACGGATGCCGTGGCCTTCCCGCAGGACGTCCCGCAGGGGCCCGAAGTCGGGGTAGAGGTAGAAGGCCGCTTCCGGCCGCGTGACCGACGCGCCGGCGGCGGCGAACCGGTCGGCGACGGCGCCCGTGACGGCGGCGTGCAGGCGGCGGCTGCGGTCGATGTGCTCGGCCAGCTCGGGCGGCTCCGCGAACGCGTAGGCGGCGGCGTGCTGCATCGGGGCGGGCGCGCTGGACCAGATCTCGCTGGCCACGCCCAGCACGCTGTCGCGCAGCTCGCGGCCGAACGGGCCGTCCGGCAGGCGGGCGACGCCGAGCCGCCAGCCCCCGGCCGCCAGGCTCTTGCTCAGCGCGGTCGTCACCACGGTCCGCTCGGGCGCGAAACCCGCGGGGCTCGGCACCGCGTGCCCGGGGTCGTGCACCAGGTCGCGGTAGATCTCGTCCGAGATGATCACCAGGTCCAGGTCCCGGGCGACCGCGCACAGCCGGCGGACGGTGTCCTCCGAGGCGATGGTCCCGGTGGGGTTGTCGGGCAGCGTGACGATCACGGTGCGGACGGTCCGTCCCCGCGCACGGGCCCGGACCACCGCGTCGGCGAGCAGGGCCGGGCTGGGCACCCCGCCCTCACCGGGCGGCGTGGCCACGCGCACCGCCTCGGCCCCCGCGAGGGAGGTCTGCGCGGCGTAGGAGACCCAGCTCGGCGCGGCCACCACCACGTCACCCCCGAGTGACATCAGCAGGGCGAACAGCAACGGCTTACTGCCGGGACCGGCGACCACCACGGACGGGTCGGTGGGCAGGGCCCGGCGGGTCCAGTACCCCGCCGCCGCGGCGCGCAGCGCGGCGGACCCGGCGACGGGCCCGTAGCCGCCGCGGCCGGCCGCCGCCTCCAGCTCGCGGGTCAGTGCGGGGTGGATGGGGATGCCCGCCTCGCCGAACCCGAGGGGGAGGACGGGCACCCCCTGCCTTTTCTTACGGGCGAGTGCTTCGTTCACGGCGAGCGTGGCGGAGAGGGGCACCGGGCGCGGTGCGAAGGACAGCGCCCGGACGGGCGTGGACTGGCTCTGGGCAGGCATCACGGCTCCAGCGGGAATAACAGGGCTGGCGGTTAGTGGGCACGGCGGCTAGTGGGCACGGCGGTCAGCGGGCATCGTGGTCAGCGGGTATGGCGGATAGAGGGCACGGCGGTTAGTGGGCACGGCGGATAGAGGGTGCGGCGAGAAGGATCGGGTCGGCTGCTGATGGATCCCCGTCTTCGACCCCGGCCGGGCGTCGCTTCATGCTTGCCCGCTTTTAGCATCATCACAAGCGAGTCTCATCGATGGTGACCGTAAGCTGAGCTGATGCTGGAGCTACGCCGCCTGCGGCTTCTCGCCGAGTTCGCCCGCCGCGGCAGCATCGCCGCGGCCGCCGCGGCCCTCGGGTACACGCCCTCGGCCGTCTCCCAGCAGCTGGCCGCGCTGGAGCGGGAGGCCCGCGTCCCCCTGCTGGACCGCACCGCGCGCAGCGCCGAGCTGACCGACGCCGGGCGCCGCCTCGCCGACCGCGCCGAGGAGATCCTCACCCTCGTCGAGACCGCCGAGGCGGAGCTGTCCGCGCAGGCCGACACCCCCATGGGCCGTGTGGTGGTCACCGCGTTCCCGACCGCCGCCGTCGCCTTCGCCCCCGCGCTGGCGCACAGCCTCGCCGACCATCCCGGGCTGACGTTCGTGCTGCGCCAGACCCGCCCTGACGACGGCGTGCGGCAGGTGCAGAACGGCGAGGTGGACATCGCCCTCATCGACGACTGGACGGGCAAGGTCCCCGATCAGTCGCCCGCCGTGCTGGAGTTCTTCCACCTGCGCCGCGACCCGCTCGTGCTGGTCGTCCCGTCCGCGCACCGGATGTCGGACCCTGAGCGGCCCGTCCGGCTGCACGAGCTGCGGGAGGAGCCGTGGATGGCGGCGCCGCCGGGGGAGCCCTCGCGGCAGGCGGTGGAGCGGCTGCTGGACACCGTCGGCGGCGCCCGTCCCGTCCCCTGGGAGTTCGAGGGGCTGCACACGATCCTCAGCCTGGTCGCGCGCGGCATCGGGATCACGGCCGTGCCCGCGCTGGCGCTCGCGGCCGGTGACCAGGGCGTCGCGGTGCGGCGCATCCCGGAGTGCACGCTGGCCCGCGAGGTGTACGCGGTCACGCGGAAGGCGAGCGTGCGCAGGCCGTCGGTCGCGGTCACGCTGCGGGCCATCTACGCCGCCGCCCGTGACGTCCGGCCGCCCCTCCCCGGGGGCTGAACGGGCATCGCCGATCTTCCGGACGAACAGGATGAATTGGATGAACCGGGCGGTGTGGGCGGTGTAAAAGGGGCAAACTGGTACGCAACGGGCGAGGCTGCGGTTCGGCCCCGACCGCATCCGGCCGGACCCCGGACCCGCACGGGCCCCCGTCCGAACTACCGGGCGAAAGGTGTGTTCCTCGCCAAAGCGGGTGGACACGCGCCGCGCATCACGTACGGTGGTGCGAATCGTCACCACCGCGTCCATGCACACCGATCGGGGAGCGCAGCGCTCGATGGAACGACCGGCGACCACGTCCGCGGAACCGCCCGAGGGGGCGGCGCCCGTGTCCGAGCCGCCCCCGGCCACGCCGGCCGGGGCGGGACACGAGGGTGGGCACCACTTCGAGCTCCCGCGTGTGAGGGCCCTGCTCATGCACGCCCTGCCCCGCTTCGTCGAGGGCGTCATCGCGCCCGTCGCGGTCTTCTACGCCGCCCTCGTCCTGCTCGGCCTGAACGGCGCGCTCGTCGCCGCCGTCGCCTGGGTGTACGGCGGGATCATCTACCGCTACGCGCGCAGGCGCCCCGTGCCGGGGATGCTGCTGCTGGCGGCCGTCGGCGTCACCGTCCGCGCGGCCCTGGCCGCCGCCACGCACAGCGCCGTCGTCTACTTCCTGCAGCCGACGCTCGGCACGCTCATCGTGGGCATCTCCTTCCTCGCCTCGGTGCCGCTCGGGCGCCCGCTGGCCAAGAAGCTGGCCAAGGACATGGCGCCCATCCCCGAGGCGTTCCTGCGGCACGAGCGGGTCCACCAGTTCTTCCTGCGCATCTCGCTGCTGTGGTCGATGGTCCTGTTCACCAACGTGGTCATCAGCCTCTGGATGCTGTTCAACGAGTCGATCGGCATGTACCTGTGGTTCCGCACCGGCATCGTCGCCGGGCTGGGCGCGGTCGGCGTCGGCGTCTCGGTGTGGGGCTTCAAGCGCTGCCTGCGGCACGTCAACGCCGAGCCCTCCAAGGCGTAGGCGGGCGTAGGCGGGCGTAGGCGGGCCGTCCGGACGATCCGGCGGAACCGGCCCGATCCATTCCGAACTTTCGCTCTGTCCGGGGCGTCTCCCCTAGTCAGATAGTTTTTCACCGCACGTGGTGAAAGCAGGGGACTTGGGGGGATCAGTGGGTGGCAAGGGGCGTTTCAGGCTGATCGTGACCGGCGGGGCGGGCGCGGTGACGCTGCTCGCGGCCGGCTGCGGGATCGGCGGCGAGGGCATGCTGGCCTCGGGGAAGTCGGCGGCCGTCGTGACCATCTCGCCCGCCAACGGGACCGCCCAGGTCAGGCCGGACGGGACGATCGAGGTCAAGGCGTCGGGCACCAAGCTGGAGAGCGTCACCGTCCAGGGCGTCCAGGGGGCCCCGATCACGGGCCGGATGGCGGGGAACCGCAAGTCCTGGCGCTCCGACCGGACGCTGACGCCCGGCACCTCCTACACCGTCACAGCGCGGTCGCGGGACGACGGCAAGACCAGCACCGTCACCAGCGCGTTCACCACGCTCAAGCCGGAGCGGACGCTCTCGATCGTCGACATCACGCCGAGCCTCGAGGGCGAGAAGGTCGGCGTCGGCATGCCGATCATGCTGCGGTTCGACCGGCCGGTGGCCGACAAGGCCGCCGTGGAGCGGGTGCTGCAGGTCACCCCGGACAAGCCGGTCGAGGGCGCCTGGAACTGGGTCGCCCCCGACCAGGTCACCTACCGGACGAAGACGTACTGGCAGCCGCACCAGACCGTGCGGTTCCAGGCCCGGCTGGCCGGGGTGAACGCGGGCGGCGGCGTCTACGGGGCCAAGGACGCCCAGCAGACCATCACGATCGGCGCCTCGCAGATCACGACCGGTGACATCGGCCGCCACAGCATGACGGTGCGCCGGGACGGCAAGAAGGTCCGCACCATCCCGTTCAGCGCGGGCAACGGTGAGACGCGCGAGTTCACCACCACCAGCGGCGTCCACCTCCTGATGGAGAAGGGCAATCCCGTCACGATGGTCTCCCCGGGCCGCCAGGAGGGCGACGCCGGGTACTACAAGACCGTCGTCAACCACGCGGTCCGCTTCTCCAACAGCGGCGAGTACGTCCACGCGGCGCCCTGGTCGGTCGGCTCGCAGGGCTCGGCGAACGTCAGCCACGGCTGCCTGAACGTCAGCCCGTCCGACGCCCTGTGGTACTACGACACCGCGCAGCGCGGCGACGTCATCGAGCTGACCGGCAGCAACCGCGAGGTCGAGCCTGACAACGGCTGGGGCCAGTGGCAGCTGTCCTTCGACAAGTGGAGGCAGGGCAGCGCCCTGACCTGAGAAGGGCCGTCCGGGGGCGGCGCGGGGGTGCGGTCGTGCAACGCTTTGATTTCGGACTCCTGCCAAAACCCCGGGTCGGGGCATGATCGTAGGCTTTTGTCGCTAATGTCTCCCTGGTAGATGGCCTGTTCGGGAGGTTGAGGTGCAGCGGAGGGTTTCCGCAGGGGTCCGGGCCGGCGCGGGAGTGGCGGGGGCCGTGCTGCTGCTCACGACCGCCTGCTCCGGGGGCGAGAAGGACGACGGGGTCACCGTCGGGGGCAAGGGCGATTCCGCCGCCCCCCAGGTGACGGTGAACCCCGGCAACGGCGACGGCAAGGCCCGTCCCGAGGCGGGCGTCGTCGTGACGGCCGCGGGCGGGACGCTGGAGCAGGTCAGCGTCACCCGCAAGGGCAAGCCGGTCGACGGCGCGATGTCGGCCGACAAGACGAGCTGGAAGTCCCGGACGCTGCGTCCGGGCACGCAGTACCAGGTGTCGGCCGTCGCGAAGAGCGCGAAGGGCAAGTCGACCACGGTGAGCTCCCGGTTCGTCACGCTGAAGGCGGCGAACGAGCTGGACGTCGCCGACGTCAGCCCGACCAAGGGGGAGACGGTCGGCGTCGGCATGCCGATCATCGTGACCTTCAACCGGGCCGTCGGCGACCGCAAGGCCGTCGAGCGGGCGCTGGAGGTGAAGTCGGCCAAGCCCGCCACCGGCGCGTGGTTCTGGGTGAGCGACACCCAGGTCATCTTCCGGACGAAGAACGGCGAGTACTGGCAGCCGAACCAGCCGGTGACCTTCACCGCGAAGCTGTCGGGCGTCAAGTCGGGCAAGAAGACCTACGGGGTCTCCGACTACACCCGCCGGTTCCGCATCGGTGACTCGCACATCATCACGGCCAGCACCAAGACCCACAAGCTGGTCGTCAAGAAGAACGGCAAGAAGGTCAAGGGCTGGGGCATCAGCGCCGGGCGCGGCGGCCGCGTCGTCAACGGCGTCGACACCTACCTCACCACCAGCGGCATCCACCTGACCATGGGCAAGGAGAATCCGGCGATCATGACGTCGGAGTGGATGGGCGTCAAGCCGGACGACAAGAAGAACGGCGGCTACAAGGAGGTCATCCCCCACGCGGTGCGGATCTCCAACAGCGGCGAGTACATCCACTCGATGGCCGCGACCGTGTGGGCGCAGGGCCGCCAGAACGTCAGCCACGGCTGCCTCAACTCCCCGCCCGCCGCCGCCCGGTGGTTCTACAACTGGTCCTACCGGGGCGACCCGGTGATCATCACCGGCAGCAAGCGCGGCCTGGACTGGAGCAACGGCTGGAGCTTCTACCAGATGCGCTGGAACAGGTGGGTCAAGGGCAGCGCCCTTGACCGCACCGTGACCACCGGGTGATGTTGCCGGTCACCTGATCCCGGGCACGAGACCCGGATGAGCCCGTTCAAGCGCGCCCGGCGGGGCATGCACCGCATCCTCCGCCGGGCCGCGCTGTGGGCCCTGCGCCCGCTCCGATGGCGCCGCGTGCCGCCGCCGCGCGGACGGCTGCGCGTCCGCGTGCTCCTCCAGCACGCCCACGGCACCGGCGGCACGGTCCGCACCGTGCTGAACCTGTGCGGCCACCTCGCCCGCGACCACGACGTCGAGATCGTCAGCGTCGTCCGCAAGCGCGAGCGGCCGTTCTTCCCCCTCCCGCCGGACGTCGGCGTCGTCTTCGCCGACGACCGCGTCTCGCCGCGCTCCGGCCCGGCCCGCGTCCTGGCGCGCCTCCCCAGCCTCCTCACCCCGGTGGACGAGGCGTCGTTCCGGGGCATGACCCTGTGGACGGACCTGCGGCTCCTGCGGACCCTGTGCGACACGCCCCCCGACGTCCTCATCGCGACCAGGCCGTCCCTCAACCTCCTCGCCGCCGAACTCGCCCCGGGCGGCGTCGTGACGGTCGGCCAGGACCACATGAGCCTGCCGGCCTACCGGCCCCGCCTCCGCCGCCAGATCGTCCGGCGGTACCGCCGCCTCACCGCGCTGGCGACCCTCACCGAGACCGCCCGCGCCGAATACGCGGCGGCGCTGCGGGACGCGCCCGTCCGGGTCGTCCGCATCCCGAACGCTTCGCCCGACCTGCCCGGCGGGCCCTCCCGCCGCGACGCCGCGGTCGTCCTCGCCGCCGGGCGGCTCGTCCACACCAAGGGCTTCGACCTGCTCATCCGGGCCTTCGAGCCGCTGGCCGCCGCCCACCCAGGCTGGACCCTGCGCATCTTCGGCTCCGGCTCCGGCGACGCCCGGCTGCGCGCCATGGTCGCCGAACGCGGGCTCACCGGCCGCGTCGACCTGCGCCCGGCCACGGCCCGCCTGGCGGCGGAGATGGAGGACGCGTCCGTGTTCGCCCTGCCGTCCCGCCGCGAGGGGCTGCCGATGGTCGTCATCGAGGCCATGGGCAAGGGCCTCCCGGTCGCCGCCTTCGACTGCCGCACCGGCCCGGCCGACCTCATCACCTCGGGACACGACGGGCTCCTCGTCCCGCCCGGGGACGTCACCGCGCTCACCGCCGCCCTCGGCGCGCTCATCGCCGACCCCGCCCTGCGCGACCGCCTCGGCGAGGAGGCCCGCCACACCGCGCGCGCCTACGACCTGCGCCACATCGGCCGCCGGTGGACGCGGCTGCTGGCCGAGCTGCGCCCGCACAATCCGATTGCGCCCGGACCCGCCCATCGCCCATGCTTGGAGCAGCCGACAGGAAGGGAGACCGACGCCATGGACCACCAGCGCGAACGCTCTCCCGAAGGCTCGTAGCCGCGGTCTGCCCGCGGCGGCCGCCTTCCCCTCGGAACGGCGGCCTTCTGCTCGTCCAGGCGCGTTCGTCCAGTGGCCAGGACACCACGTTCTCACCGTGGGAACACGAGTTCGATCCTCGTACGCGCTGCCCAGGCCGGGTCGACTAAAGGCAGGTCCCCTCATTTTCACTGAGGAAGGCGCGGGTTCGAATCCCGTCCCGGCTACGCAAGACCGCACTGCCGGCAGGCACGCGGGGCCGCCGGCGTGCCGACGGCGGCGGCCGCCGCATTCTTGGCCGGGTCTTTGCCGCGACGGTAGGGAATGGGCGGGCCGTCCCTTCGCCGCTGACCTCCGCTTCGCCGCGGGGGCGCCCGCTTTGCCCCCGCGTTCAGCGTGCCGTGCGCGCCCTTCGCCGAGTCACGCCCCGCCCGGGCAGGACGGGGAAGGACCCGTCCCGGAGGTGGGCTCATGGGCAGGACACGCAACGTCCGGATGGGTGCGGCGGCGCTGGCGGGGGTGCTCGCGCTCGGCGGATGCAGTGACGGGGACGCGGGGGCGGCGCGAGGGCGGGCGCCCACGCCGAACGGGGGAGCGACGCAACTCCAGGGGCAGTACGAGCAGGTCGTCGCCGCCGTGCTCCCGTCGGTCGTGAAGATCGAGACCGATCAGGGCGAGGGCTCGGGCGTCGTCTTCGACGGCGAGGGCCACGTCGTCACCAACGCGCACGTGGTCGCCGGGGCGCGGAGGATCCAGGTCACGGCGTCCAGCGGCGGCGCCGCGCTGAAGGCGGCACCGGTGGGCGCCTTCGCGGCCGACGACCTCGCGGTCGTCAAGGTGGAGGGCGGCGCGCTGCGGCCGGCCTCGTTCGGCGACTCGGCCAAGATCGAGGTCGGGCGGATCGTGCTCGCGATGGGCAACCCGCTGGGGCTGGCGGGCAGCGTCACCAACGGCATCGTCTCGGCGCTCAACCGCACGGTGTCGACCAAGCAGGAGGGCGACTTCCCCGGCGCGACGATCGCCGACGCCGTCCAGACCAGCGCCGCCATCAACCCCGGCAACAGCGGCGGCGCCCTTGTCGGGCTGGACGGCCAGGTCATCGGCATCCCCACGGCCGCCGCCTCGGACCCGCAGATGGGCGGCGCGGCCATCGGCATCGGGTTCGCCACCCCGAGCAACACCGTCAAGCGCATCGTCCCGCAGCTGATCCGCGACGGCAGGGTCACCGACTCCGGCCGCGCCGCGATCGGCGCCACGGTGCGGACGGTCGTCGGCCCGTCCGGGCAGGGCGGCGGCGTCGCGATCGTCGAGGTCGCGCCCGGCGGCGGCGCGGCGAAGGCCGGCGTCCGGCCGGGCGACCTGATCCTCTCGGCGAACGGCACCGCCACACCGGACCAGACGGCGCTGTCCGGGGTCCTCGCCGGGCTGAAGCCCGGCGGCACCGTCACCCTGCAGATCCAGCGTCCGGACGGCTCGAAGGAGACGCTCGGCGTCACCCTCGGCGAGCTCCCCGCGGACTGACGGCCGCATGCCCCCGGGACGAGCCCGGTCTCTTGTGGGGGGACGCCCCCCACACCCCCCGAGACGGGCCTGTCTCTTGTGGGGGGACGACCCCCCACACCCCCCGGAACAGACCTGTCCCTCGTGGGGGGACGACCCCCCACACCCCCCGGGACGGGCCGGTTCCGGTCAGGAATCACCCGGCAGATTCGCGGGTGCCGATCCCCTTCACCGCCGGGACGGGGGACAATCGGGCGTTGCCGGAACGTCGCGGTGGCGGACGCCGTGCGTCCGGGGTGAGGGGTGGGGAGGACCGATGACCGTGTGCACCGTCACCTGCAGGGCCGAAGGCCCGCGCACCGTGATCGCCCTGGCCGGGGACCTGTCCCTGGCGACCGTCCAGCAGGCCGAGCGCGCCATCCGCGAGGGCCGCCGCGAGCACGGCGAGCACCTGGTCTTCGACCTGGAGCGCCTCGCGTTCCTGGACTCCAGCGGGCTGAGCCTCCTGCTGCGGTTCTACCTGGCCGCGGAGGGACGCGGCGGGAGCGCGGCGCTGGCCGGGCCGGTGTCCGAGCGGGTCGCCCGCGTCCTGCAGGTCACCAACCTGGACCAGCGCCTGACGATCCACCCGAGCCTCGCCGCGGCGCTCGACACCGCGCCCGCGGAGCCGGACCGGCGGCCCGGCGCCCGCGCCACCGAGCCCTGACCGTTCAGGCGCGCTGGACCAGCCCGCGGACGAACGCCGCCTGCCCGGCGTGCTGGAGGGCGTCGGAGACCACGCTGACCAGCCGCACCGACAGCGTGACGGGCGGGTCCCACGCCTCGTCCACGACGCGGCCGAGGTCCCCGTCGGTCAGCGCGCCGACGTAGGCGACGGTCCGGTCGTGCACGGCGTCGTGGTAGCCGGTCAGCAGGTCCGCCGATGCGACCCGCACGGCGGCGACCTCGTCGCGGGACTGCCCGTAGCCCGTCTCGGACGGGGCGAAGGGCAGCCCGAACCGCCGCTCCCAGCCGTCGGACGTCCAGACCTGCGGCGTCCCGGCGGCGTCGGCGATGTGGTCGTCCTGGACGCGGGTGAGGTGCCACACCAGCCACGCGATCGTGTTGGCGTCCGCGTCGGCGCGGAAGGCGAGTTGCTCCGGCGTGAGCCCGCCGGCCGCCTCGCGGACGACCTCCTGGATCCGGCCGAACGCGTCGGTGAGCAGTTCTGCACTGGTCATTGACCAGACGCTACCCCGGAACACGCCGCCGTTTCAGCGCGCCCTGCCGCCGGACGCGGGCCGATCACGCCGTTCCGCTTGATACGCAACGTGATCAACGCGATCCTTGGCGTAGTCGCGGAGAGGGGGGTCGGTGCTGCGAACGCGCGTTCGGCCGGTGGAAGGCGGGCCGTGCCCGGCCCGCTGACCACGGTGTTCGGGGTCGAGCAGGGCGATCACGTCTGGATCGGCTACACGGGCGAGGACGAGCGCCGCGCGCTGTGGGCGGCGCACGTCACCGCCGCGGCGGAACGCGGGGAGCGGGCGGTGCTCATCGACGGCGGCGCCTGGGCGGCCCGCCTCGGCGGCCACGGTGACCGGGCGCTCCTCGGTCACGGCCAGGTGACGGTGCAGGCGCCGGGCGACGCGGGGTTCGCCGCGGGGCGGCTCGACGAGGGCAGGCTGGTGGACGTGCTGCGCGGGCAGTCGGCGCAGGCGGCGCGGCTCGGGTTGCGCGGCCTGCGCGTCTGCGTGGACCTCACCGGGCTCCTGCGCGCCGGGGTCCCGGCCCGATCCGGCTGCCCGCTGGCGGCGGTCTGCTCCGCCCAGCCCCGTCCGCCGGCGCTGATCTGCCACGGCGACCGGATCGGGCTGCCCGCCGGACCCTTCGGCGCGCTGCGGGCCGGGCACGCGCCGGCGCTGGAGGCGTGCGAGGCGCTGCGGCGCGGCCCGCTGCTGTGCGTGGAGCGCCTGACCGGCCCGGCGGGCCTGCGGCTGAGCGGCGAGGCCGACCGGTCGAGCCTCGACCGGCTGGAGGCGGAGCTGCGGGACGCCGTCCGCGGCGGCCGTGACCTGCACCTGGACATGCGGGGACTGCGGTACGCGGACGTCGCGGCGGTGCGGGTGCTGGCCCGCACCGCCGCGGGGATGCCGGTGGGGGACCGGCTCGTCCTGCACGCGCCCGGCCCGGTCGTGCGGGCGATCCTGCGGAGCTTCCCGTGGGATCACCGGCTCGTGATGGAGGAGGGCGGGTGGAGGTGAGCGGTTCCGAGTTCGTTCATCAGGGCTGCGTGTACGCCGGCGACGAGGAGTTCCTCGGGATGGCGGTGCCGTTCATCGCCGAGGGACTGCGGCGCGACGAACCCGTCCTGGTCACCACGAAGCCGGCGAATCTGGATCTGGTGCAGGACGCCCTCGGACGGCACGCCCACAAGGTCGACTTCGCCGAGACGGCGTACTTCGGGCGGCGGCCCCCGCAACGCGTCGCCGCGTTCACCGGCTACCGGTACCGGCACCCCCACGCCGTCCGGGTCCGCATCCTGGCCGAGCCGGTGTGGTCGGGGCGTTCGGCGCGCCAGGTCGAGGCGTGGGAGTGCATGGAGTCCGCGCTCAACACCGTCCTCACCGGGACCGGCATCCACATGATCTGCCCGTACGACGTCCGCGACGTCCCGCCGGAGATCGTGGCCAACGCGCGCCGCACGCACCCCCACATGGTCGACGGCACCACCGTGGCCGCCAGCGGCGCCTACACCGAGCCCGTCTCGTTCGTCCGGCACCGCTCCACCGAACTGCCCGGGCGGCCCGAGGACGCCGTGGTGCTGGGCTACGGCGGCGACCTGGGCCGGATGCGGCACGCCGTCGTCATGGAGACCGCCATGCTGGGGCTCCTCGGTGAACAGCTGATGATCTTCTCCGCGGCGGTCGGCGAGATCCTCGGCGGCGCCGCGGACGGGCCCGGCGGGCCCACCGTCGCGCTGTGGGCCCGTCCCGGCGAGGTCGTCTGCGACGTGCACCTGCCGGAGACCACGTCCCTCGACCCGTTCATCGGGCTGCACCCGCCGACGCTCGACCCGCGGCCGGGGGACGGGTTCTGGCTCGCCCGCCAGATCTGCGACCACCTCGACGTCCGGTGCGGCCCGGACGGCGCGACCGTCCGGCTGCACACCCCGAACCTGCGCGCCGCCGGGACGGGCCCCGGCCCGCCCGCCTGAAAAGACGGCCGGCGCGCGGCGCGCAAAGATCGGCCGGGCGGGTAGTGGACCGGCATGAGCACACGCGCGCCGTCGGATGGCGACCCGCCCGCACGCGGCTTCGCGGCCGAGCTCCGCGACGCGGTCACCCCGCGCTCGCTGGGCCTGGTCGCGGGCGTGCTGGCGCTGCAGCTGGGGTTCATCCTGTCCTACATCGGCGCGCTGCACTCGCCGACGCCGCATCGCATCCCGGTCGCGGTGGTCGCGCCCGGGTCGGCCGCCGGCCAGGTGGTCGCGACGCTCGACGGCCTGAAGGGGGACCCGGTCCGGGCCCGCACCGCCGCCTCCGAGCGGGACGCCCGACAAATGATCATGGACCGGACGGTGGACGCGGCGATCGTCGTGGACCCGCGGGGCGCCACCGACACGCTGCTGGTGGCGTCCGCGGGCGGCCCGGCGGTGTCCACCACGGCGGAGCAGATCGCCACCGAGCTCGAAGGGACACGGCACCGGCAGGCGCGGGTCGTCGACATCCGCCCGCCCGGCGCGAAGGACGGCCGCGGGCTGTCCTCGTTCTACCTCATCCTCGGCTGGGTCATCGGCGGTTACCTCGCCGCCGCCATCCTCGGGCTCGCGGGCGGCGCACGCCCCGCCGGGCCGCGGCGCTCGGTGATCCGCCTCGGCGCGCTCGCCGCGTGCGCGGTCGTGTCGGGGCTCGGCGGCGTCGTCATCGCCGGGCCGGTCCTCGGCGCGCTGCCCGGGCACTTCCTCGCGCTGTGGGCCGTCGGCACGCTGGTGGTGTTCGCCACGGCGGCGGCCACCGCCGCGTTCCAGACCCTGCTGGGGATCGTCGGGATCGGCGTGGCGATCCTGCTGTTCGTCGTCCTCGGCAACCCCAGCGCGGGCGGCGTGTACCCGAGGTCGCTGCTGCCCCCGTTCTGGCGCGCCATCGGCGAGTGGCTCCCGACGGGGGCGGCGACGACGGCCGTCCGCAACGTCGTCTACTTCTCCGGCCACGCCATCGCGCACGCCCTCTGGGTGCTCGCCGCCTACGCCGTCGCCGGGACGGCCGCCGCGATCGGGTCGTCCGTGATCCGCCGGCGCCGCGCCGGGACCCCGGCGGCCGGATGACACCGCGGGTCCGCGCTCACACCGGCGGGCCCGGCGGCGGGCGCCCCGGCAGCCGGACCGTGACGTCGAGGCCGCCGTCGGGGCGGGGGGCGGCCGTCACCGTGCCGCCGTGCGCGGTCGCCGTGGCGCGGACGATCGACAGCCCCAGCCCGGAGCCGCGGTCGGAGCGGACCCGGTCGTTGCCCAGCCGGCGGAACGGCTCGAAGATCGTCTCGACCTCGTAGGCGGGCACCACCGGGCCGGTGTTGGACACGACGATCTCCGACCAGCCGTCCTCGCCCCGGGTGCGGACCGTCAGCTCGCCGCCGCCGTGGTTGTGCCGGATCGCGTTCTCGACGAGGTTCTGGACGAGCCGCTCCACCAGCATCGGGTCTCCCGAGGTCGGTGCCGGGCCGAGGCGGCGCACGGTGCCCACGTCCCGTTCCCGCGCCTCCGGCGCCGCCTGCTCCAGGACGTGGCCGGCCACGTCCGCGAGGTCCAGCGGGCTGGCGTCCACGATCGCGTTCTCGGTGCCCGCGAGGGTGAGCAGCCCGTCGATGAGCCGCTCGTGGCGCCCGTTGACGACCAGCAGCGACTCCCCGAGCCGCTTGACGTCGTCGGTCGCCTCGGGACGGCGCACCGCGACGTCCACGAGCGTCCGGTTGATGGCGAGCGGGGTGCGCAGCTCGTGGGAGGCGTTGGCGACGAACCGCCGCTGGCCGTCGAACGCGCGGGCCAGCCGGCCGAGCATGGTGTCGAAGGTGTCGGCCAGCTCTTTGACGTCGTCGCGCGGCCCCTCGTAGGCGATCCGCTCGGTCAGGTCGTGGCTGCGCGCCACCCGCCGCGCCGTCTCGGTGATCGTGTGGACGGGCCGCAGCGCCCGGTCGGCCAGCAGCCAGCCGAACCCGAGGCCCGCCGCCCCGACCAGCGCCAGCGCGACCGCGCCCTGGGTCAGCAGCGCGTTGAGCGTGTCCTCCTGCGACTTCAGCGCCGCCCTCGTCACCTCCCCCTGGACCTTCTGGGTCGTGATCGTCGCGTTGGAGGTCGCCGGATCCGCCGGGTTCCACGGCGGGGTGGCGTAGGTGCGGTCGCTCTCCGCCAGCCCCGGCGGCTCCTGGAGGCTGTTGTCGACCAGCACGTACGTCAGCCCCAGCAGGACGGTCCCCGCGGCCAGGAACAGCCCGGCGCACAGGAGCGTCAGCCGCATCCGGATCGTCGGGCGGAGGCGGTCGGCGAGCCCCGTCATGGGATCCGGTACCCCGCTCCCAGGACGGTCTCGATCACCGGGGGGTCGCCGAGCTTGCGGCGCAGCTTCATCAACGTCACCCGGACGGTGTTGGTGAACGGGTCGGTGTGCTCGTCCCAGACCTTCTCCAGGAGCCGCTCTGCGGACACGACCGTCCCGTCCGCGCGCAGCAGCTCGGCGAGCAGCCCGAACTCCTTGCGCGCCAGGTGGACGTACCGGCCGTCCCGCAGCACCTCCTGGCGGGCCGGGTCGAGGCGGATGCCGCCGCGCTCCAGCGCCGGGGGGTCCGCCGGGCGGGCCCGCCGGCCGAGCGCGAGGACACGGGCCACCAGCTCCTCGAAGGCGAACGGCTTGGTCAGGTAGTCGTCCGCGCCGAGCCGCAGCCCGTCGACCCGCGCCGGGACCGTGGCCGCCGCTGTCAGCATCAGCACGCGGACCAGCGCGCCCGACTCCACCACGGCGCGGCAGACGTCGTCCCCGTGCACCACCGGCAGGTCGCGGTCCAGCACGAGCACGTCGTAGTCGTTCACCCCGAGCCGCTCCAGGGCGGCGTCCCCGTCGTACACCACGTCCACGGCGAGCGCCTCGGCCCGCAGCCCCTCGGCGATCGAATCGGCGAGCATCCGCTCGTCCTCGGCGATCAGTACGCGCACGTCGGCCGTCCTCCCACCCCGTCGTCGTCTGCCGCAACAGCATCCGGCAGCGGGCGTAACGCGGGCGTAACGAGAACTGGTTACAGCGGGGTTACCGGCCTGCCGCTGGACTGGCGGGCGCCGCCGGAGCGCGTCCGGAGGCGGAAGGAGAGCTTCGATGCGACGGCAGACGCTCGCGGCGCTGGTGCTGGCGCCGGTGCTCGTCCTCGGCTTGCAGGGCTGCGGGGGCGACGGCGGGAAGGCGGGCTCGTCCGGGACCGCCAAGGCGGCCGGCGACCTGGAGAAGATGCGCAAGTTCGCGCAGTGCATGCGCGCCAACGGCGTGGACATGGAGGACCCGAAGGGCGACGGCGAGCCCATGGCGAAGACGTCGGCCGGATCCAAGAAGGGGGACGGAGGCGGCGCGCCGAGGGTCATGGAGGAGGCCCAGAAGAAGTGCCGGCACCTGATGCCCAACGGCGGACGCCCGACCAAGCCCAAGCCGGAGCAGATCGCCCAGCAGCGGGCCTACTCCAAGTGCATGCGCGCCAACGGCGTCCCGAGCTTCCCCGACCCCCAGCCCGATGGCAGCATGCGCCTCAAGGCCGGGAAGGGCACGGGGATCGATCCCAACAGCCAGGGGTTCAAGGACGCCGAGAAGGCGTGCAGGAAGTTCACGCGTGGCGCCGGCGGCGACGACCCGGGCACGGGCTCCCAGGGGGACGGGAGTTGACCAGGACGCGCACCGCCGTCCTGGGCGCGGCGGGGGCGGTCGCGGTCGGCGCCGCCGGGCTGGCCACCGCGGGCCTCGGCGGCGGAGGCGATCCGTCCGCGCGGCACGGCACGCCGCCGCCCGCGACCGCGCCGGTGGAGAGGACGACGCTGGTGGAGACCCAGCAGGTCGACGGCACCCTCGGCTACGGCGGCGAGCACACCGTGTCCGGTGCCGGGCGCGGGACGCTGACCTGGCTCGCCGCGCCCGGGTCGGTGATCGCGCGCGGGCGGCCGGTGTACCGGATCGACGACGCGCCGGTCCCGCTGCTGTACGGGAGGCTGCCGCTGTACCGGACCCTGCGGGCCGGCATGAAGGGCGCCGACGTGCTGCAGTTCGAGCGGAACCTGCGGGCCCTCGGCTACACCGGGTTCACCGTCGACCGCGAATACGGCACGGGCACCGCCGCCGCCGTCCGGCGCTGGCAGGAAGCCCTCGGCGTCGCCGAGACCGGCACGGTGGCGCCCGGCTCGGTGGTGATCACGCCGGGGGAGATCCGGGTGGCCGCGCGCAAGACGCCGGTCGGCGGCAGGCCGGGCGGGGCCGTCCTCACCTACACCGGCACCGCGCGGGTGGTCGGCGTCGACCTGGACGTGCGGTACCAGCGGCTGGCGAAGAAGGGCGCGAAGGTCGAGGTCGAGCTGCCGGACGGCGGGACCACCACGGGCCGGATCACCTCGGTCGGCAAGGTCGCCAAGGAGGGGCAGGGCGACGACCCCACGACCGTCGCGGTCACGGTCGAGGTCCGCGGCCAGAGATCGCTCGGCTCCTACGACAAGGCGCCGGTGCGGGTGAACCTGATCTCGGAACGGCACCGCGGCGTCCTCGCCGTGCCGATCGCCGCGCTTCTCGCGCAGGGCGACGGCGGCTACGCGGTGCAGGTCGTCCGGGACGGGGTCGTCCGCACCGTCGCGGTGGAGACCGGTGTGTTCACCGAAGGCAAGGTCGAGGTCTCCGGGGCGGGGCTGGCCGAGGGCATGAAGGTGGGAGTCCCGTCATGAGCGGAGTAGACCCGGGGGAGGGCACGGGCCCGGTCGTCGAGCTGCGGAACGTCACCAAGACCTACCCGGGAGGGGTCTCCGCGCTGGACGGGGTGTCGCTGAGCATCGGGGCCCGCGAGCTCGTCGCGATCGTCGGGCCGTCGGGCTCGGGCAAATCGACGATGCTGCACCTGCTCGGGACGCTGGACAGCCCGAGCACCGGGACCGTCCTCGTGGAGGGCCGGGACGTCTCGACGCTGTCCGACCGGCGCCTGTCCGCGCTGCGGGCCCGCCGGATCGGCTTCGTGTTCCAGCAGTTCCACCTCGCGCCCGGGGTCACGGCCCTGGACAACGTCGCCGACGGGCTGCTGTACGGGGGCGTGCCGGCGGCGCGGCGCCGTGCCCGGGCCCGGCGCGCCCTGGAGCGCGTCGGGCTCGGGCACCGCCTCGGCCACCGGCCCCACCAGCTGTCCGGCGGCGAGAAGCAGCGGGTGGCCATCGCCCGCTCGGTGGTCGGCGAGCCCGCGGTGCTGCTGGCCGACGAGCCGACCGGCGCCCTGGACTCGGCGTCCGGCGCGGGCGTCCTGGACCTGCTGCGCGAGCTGTCCGGCGGCGGCACCACCGTCGTCCTGATCACCCACGACCGTGACATCGCCGCGCTGCTGCCCCGCCAGGTGCGGATGCGCGACGGGCGGGTCGTCCACGACGAGGCACGGGCGGAGGCGGCGCGATGAGGCGCATCGGCGGGCGGCGGCCGGACCAGCGCGGCGGGGCGGACGGGCGCGGCGGGGCGGACGGGCGCCGGAGGCACCGCCGCGAGGACGGCCCGGCGCGCCTCGGCCCCCGGGACGTGCTGCGCGTCGGCGCCGCCGGGCTGCGCGCCCGGCCGATGCGGGTGTTCCTGTCCGCGCTCGGAATCGCGATCGGCATCGCCGCGATGATCGGCGTCGTCGGGATCTCCACCTCCAGCCGTGCCCAGCTCCAGGCGACGCTCGACCGGCTCGGGACGAACCTGCTGACGGTGGGCCCGGGCCGGGACCTGTTCGGCGACGACGCCCAGCTTCCCGAGGCGTCGGTCGGGATGGTGGGCCGCATCGCGGGCGTCCGGTCGGTCTCCGCCACGGGCACGCTGAAGGACGTCCGCGTCTACCGCAACGACCGCATCCCGGAGGCCGAGAGCGGCGGGATCACCGTCCTCGCGGCGCGGGTGGACCTGCCCCGCACGATCGGGCTCGGCATGGCGGCGGGGACCTGGCTCAACGCCGGGACGGCCCGCTACCCGGCGGTGGTCCTCGGCGCCGACTCGGCGGCGCGCCTCGGCGTCTCGGCGCCGAACGTCCAGGTGTGGCTCGGCTCGCGGTGGTTCACGGTCGTCGGGATCCTCGCTGCCAACGGCCTCGCGCCGGAACTGGACTCGGCCGCGCTCGTGGGCTGGGACGCCGCGAGGTCCCAGCTCGGTTTCGACGGGCACCCGACGACCCTCTACACCCGCGCCGGCAAGGAGTCGGTGGAGGCCGTGCGGGGCCTGCTCGCCGCCACCGCCAGCCCCGAGGCGCCGAACGAGGTCGAGGTCAGCCGCCCTTCCGACGCCCTCGCCGCGCAGAACGCCACCGACAAGGCGTTCACCGGGCTCCTGCTCGGCCTCGGCGGCGTCGCGCTGCTGGTCGGCGGCGTCGGCGTCGCCAACACGATGGTGATCTCCGTGCTGGAGCGGCGCGCCGAGATCGGGCTGCGGCGCTCCCTCGGCGCGACCCGCGGGCAGATCCGGCTGCAGTTCCTCACCGAGTCGCAGCTGCTGGCCGCGCTCGGCGGGGCCGGCGGCGTCGCGCTCGGCACCGCGGTCACGGCGGCGTTCGCGGTCTCGCGGGGCTGGCCGACCGTGGTGCCGCCGTGGGCGATGGCCGGCGGGATCCTCGCGACGCTGGTCATCGGCGGCGTCGCCGGGCTCTACCCGGCCGTCCGCGCCGCCCGGCTGGCGCCGACCGAGGCCCTCGCGGCCCCGTGAGGCCGGCCCGTCCCGACTATGCGAACATATGTTCGTGTCCGCGACGATCCTGCACGCCGACCTGGACGCGTTCTACGCGTCGGTCGAGCAGCGCGACGACCCCGCGCTGCGCGGCCGGCCGGTGATCGTGGGCGGCGGGGTGGTGCTGGCGGCGAGCTACGAGGCCAAGGCGTTCGGGGTGCGCACCGCGATGAGCGGCGGCCAGGCGCGCCGGCTGTGCCCCGGCGCCGTCGTCGTCCCGCCCCGGATGGCGGCCTACACGGCGGCCAGCCGCGCGGTGTTCGCGGTGTTCCGCGCGACGACGCCGCTGGTGGAGGGCCTGTCGATCGACGAGGCGTTCCTCGACGTGGACGGGCTGCGCCGCGCGCCCGCCCGCGTCGCGGCGGCGCTGCGGCGGGAGGTCGCCGAGGAGGTCGGGCTGCCGATCACGGTAGGGGTGGCGCGGACGAAGTTCCTCGCCAAGGTCGCCAGCGGCGTCGCCAAACCCGACGGGCTCCTGGTCGTCCCGCCGGACGGCGAGCTGGACTTCCTGCGGCCGCTGCCGGTGCGGCGGCTGTGGGGCGTCGGACCCGCCACGGCCGCCAAGCTGGCGCGGTACGGCGTCACGACCGTCGGCGGCGTCGCGGACATGCCCGAGGCGACGCTGACCGCGCTGCTCGGCCCCGGCGCGGGCCGGCATCTGCACGCCCTGGCCCGCAACCGCGACCCGCGGCCCGTCCGCACCGGCGTGCGGCGCCGCTCGATGGGCGCCCAGCGCGCCCTGGGGCGGCGCGAGCGGACGCCGGGGGAGCTGGACGTGATCGTGGTGGGGCTCGCCGACCGCCTCGGCGGCCGTCTCCGCAAGGCGCGCCGCGTCTGCCGGACCGTCACGCTGCGGCTGCGGTTCGGCGACTTCGCCCGCGCCACCCGCTCGCGCACCCTCTCGCAGGCCACGGCCGACACCGCCGTGATCCTGACCGCGCTGCGCGGGCTCCTCGCCGCCGCGGCGCCGATGATCGCCGAACGCGGCCTGACGCTCGTCGGGGTGTCGCTCGGCGACCTGCACGACGACCGCGCCGTCCAGCTCGCGCTGCCGTTCGACCAGGGCCGGGCCGTGGACCGCGCGGTCGACGGCGTCCGCGACCGGTTCGGCTCCTCCGCGATCACCCGGGCGGTGCTGCTCGGGCGGGACCCGGGCGTCTCCATGCCGATGCTCCCGGACTGAGGCCGGAAGGGCCGGGCGCCCGGCGGCCGTCGTCGTGCGGGCCGCCGGGCGGTGCCGGAGAAGGTCCGGGCCTCAGGAGGGTTCGACGATCCCGAGCCCGTCGGCGCCCACCTGGACGGCGGACTCGTCCAGGTCGGCCTCCGCGATCGGCTGGAGGCGGCCGTCCAGGTCCAGGACGGGGGAGGCCTCCTTGTACCAGGACTCGATCACGGCGTTGCCCCAGAAATCGCGGCGCCGGTCGTCGTGGACGTTCCACCGGAACGTCTCGTGGTCGGGGTCGCCGGTGTAGTAGTCGGAGGTGTAGATCTCCACCCGGTGCCCGTCGGGGTCGCGCAGGTACACGTAGAAGGCGTTGGAGACGCCGTGCCGCCCGGGCCCGCGCTCGATGTGGTGCTCCTTGCCGAGCGACCCGAAGATGTCGGCGGTGCGCAGCACCTGGTGGGACTCGTGGGTCGCCATCCCGATGTGGTGCAGGCGGGGGCCCGCGCCGCCGGTGAACGCCACGTCGTGCACGGTCTGCTTCCGGTACATCCACGCCGCGTACAGCTCGTGCTCGTCGCCCTCGATGGTCTCCGAGCAGCCGAAGCCGAGCGAGCGGTAGTGCTCGTAGGCCGCGGGGATGTCGGGCGTGCAGATGTTGAAGTGGTCCAGCCGCGCCACCTGCGCGCCGCGGTGCAGGTCGTAGCGCTGGATGAGACGCTCGCCGCGGGCGATCTCGTGGAAGAACTCCACGGTGAACCCGAGCGGGTCGACGACCCGGACCGCGTCGCCGACGCCGTAGGTGCCCGTCCCCGCGGGGAGGCGGCGGACGGGCCGTCCGAGCGCGGTGAAGAACGACTCGGCGTGATCGACGTCCTCGGGGGTGCGGACCCGGTAGGCGAGGTGGTCCAGCGCCGCCACCGGCCCGGCGCGCAGCACCAGCGAGTGGTGGGTGAGCTCGTCCGTTCCACGCAGGTAGAGGGCGCCGGGCTCCTCGTGCTGGACGTGGAGGCCGAGCATGTCGACCCAGAACCAGCGGGACTGCGCCAGGTCCGTGACCGCCAGCTGGGTGTAGGCGGAGCGGATGACGTCGGGGGGTGTGCTCATGGGTACTCCTACGCGCCGAAGCGAGGCGTGTGCACCTCGCCGAGCATGACATGCACGATCTTGGTCTCGGAGAAGAAGTCGATGCTGTGCGCCCCGCCCTCCCGGCCGAGACCGGAGTCCTTCACACCGCCGAAGGGGGTGCGCAGGTCACGGACGTTGTGGGAATTGATCCAGACCATACCCGACCGCACCGCGTGCGCGATCCGGTGGCCGCGCTTGAGGTTGCCCGTCCACACGTACGCGGCCAGGCCGTACCGGGTGGCGTTGGCCAGCTCGATCGCCTCGGCCTCGTCGTCGAACGCGGCGACGGCCACGACCGGGCCGAAGATCTCCTCCTGGAAGATCCGGGCGTCGCGGGGGACGTCGCCGAACACCGCGGGCTGGAGGTAGTTGCCCTCCGGCAGGTGGTCGGGGCGGCCGCCGCCCGCGATCAGCTTGGCCTCCCGCTGGCCGATTTCCACGTACCCCATGACCCGGGCGTAGTGCTCGGGGTGGACGAGCGCGCCGACCTCGGTGGCCGGGTCGGACGGCGGCCCGACCTTGACCTTCTCGGCCCGCTCGGCGAGCCGCCGGGTGAACTCCTCGTAGACCGGCCGCTCGACCAGGACGCGGGAGCCCGCCGTGCAGCGCTCGCCGTTGAGCGAGAACACACCGAAGATCACCGAGTCCAGCGCGGCGTCCAGGTCGGCGTCGGCGAACACGACGACGGGCGACTTGCCGCCCAGCTCCATCGACAGCTCCTTCAGGCCGTCGGCGGAGCACCGCATGATGTGCCGGCCGGTGTCGGTGGAGCCGGTGAAGGACAGCAGCGGCACGTCGGGGTGGTCGACGAGCGCCTGGCCCGCCTCCTCGCCGATGCCGTGGACGATGTTGACCACGCCCGCCGGGACCCCGGCCTCGGTGAAGATCTCCGGCCACAGGTTCGCCGACAGCGGCGTCCATTCGGCGGGCTTCAGCACGAGCGTGCAGCCGGACGCGATCGCCGGGGCGAGCTTCCAGCTCTCCAGCATGAACGGGGTGTTCCAGGGCGTGATCAGCCCCGCCACGCCGGCGGGCGTCCGCACCACATAGTTGATCTGCTGGTCGCCGACCCGGAACGCCTCCTCGCCGAGCGCGACGATCACGTCGGCGAAGTAGCGGAAGTTCTCGGCGGCGCGGCGGGCCTGGCCTCGCGCCTGGGTGATCGGCAGCCCGGAGTCGAACGACTCGAACGCGGCGAGCCGGTCCTCGCGGGCCTCGACCGCGTCGGCGATGCGGTTGAGGATCGTGGCGCGCTCGCGGTTGCCGAGGGCCGCCCAGGCGGGGAACGCCGCGCGGGCGGCCTCGACGGCCTTGTCCACGTCGGCGGCGCCGCCCGCGGCGGCGGTGGCGTAGCGGGTGTTGGAGACGGGGTCAAGGACGTCGAAGACCGCTCCGCCGGCGCTGTCGGCGAACGCGCCGCCGATCCAGTGCCGGATGTGCTCCGGCAGGCCGTCGGGGCGGGCGGGTGTGGAGGGGACGGGCATCGGTCTCTCTTCCGGTTCGGTGGCGGGACGGCGCGGCCGCGGGTCAGATGTCCGCGGCGAGGTCGCCGCCCTGGTCGAGCAGTGCGCGGATGCGCACGAGGGCCTCGTCGGACGGCGCGGCGAGCGGCGGCCGGACGTGCCCGGAGGGGATCCGGCCGCGCGACTCCAGCACCCACTTCGCGGGGGCCGGGTTGGTCTCGACGAACAGCAGGTCGACGAGGGGGTGCAGCCGGTAGTGCAGGTCGCGGGCGGCGGCGTGGTCGCCGGCCGTCCACAGCTCGTACATCCGCGCGACCGCGGCGGGCGCGAGGTTGGCGACGGCGCTGACGAAGCCCGCGCCGCCGAGGGCCAGCAGCGGCAGGCACAGCAGTTCGATGCCGGACCACACGAGCAGCTCGGGCCCGCAGGCGTGCAGGACGCGGGAGAAGTGCTCGAAGTCCTTGGTCGTCTCCTTGATCCCGACGATGTTGTCGAAGTCGGTGAACAGCCTCCGGACCGTTTCGGGCGCGATGTCGACCGACGTCCTGGACGGGACGTTGTAGACGACGAGCGGCAGGTCGGGGAACTCGCGCGCGACCGTCGCGTACCACTGGTACAGGGCCTCCTGGGTGGGCCGCGCGTAGTACGGGGTGATCACCAGGGCGGCGTCGGCACCGGCCTCGCGGGCGGCGGCGGTGACCTCCAGGGTCTCCTCCAGCTTGGCCGAGCCGGTGCCCGGCAGGAACGGCACCCGGTCGCCGACCTCGTCCGCGGCCGTGCGGATGGCCGCGACGCGCTCGGCGACCGTCTGGCTGCTCGGCTCGCCTGTGGAGCCGCCGAGCGAGATCCCGTGCGAGCCGGACTCCAGCTGCCAGCGGATCAGACCGCGCAGCGCGTCGTGGTCGACGGCGCCGTCGGCGGCGAACGGGGTGACGACGGGCGCGATGGACCCGCGGATCGTCGACGGGTCGGTGCGGAACTTCACGTGTGCTCCTCGTTCGGTCGAAACGTTCAGCGGCCGTCGCGGCGCCAGGCGTCGTACGCCGGGCGCCAGCGGGGGCCGATCGGGTAGAGGCCCTCGATGGGCTCGCCCGCCGCGACGCGCTCGGTGATGAAGCGCTCCTGAGCCTCCTGCTCGATCGCGTCCTCGACGAGCTCGGCGACCAGGTCCGGGGGGACGACGACCACGCCGTCGGCGTCGCCGACGAGGATGTCGCCGGGCTGGACCAGCGCCCCGCCGCACGCGATGGGCACGCCGGTGTCCCAGGGGACGTGGCGGCGGCCGAGGACGGCGGGATGCGCCCCGGCGTGGAAGACGGGCAGCCCCAGCCCGGCGACCGTGGCGCTGTCGCGGAGCCCGCCGTCGGTCACGACCCCCGCGGCGCCGCGCACCTTGGCCCGCAGCGCGAGGATGTCTCCGATCGTGCCGGACGAGTGGTCGCGCCGCGCGTCCATGACCAGCACCTGGCCGGGGCGCAGCTCCTCCACGGCCCGCTTCTGGGCGTTCATGCCGCCGCCGCGGGCCTTGAACAGGTCCTCGCGCAGCGGCAGGTACCGGAGCGTGTGCGCGGTGCCGACCATCTTCGAGGCGCCGTCCGCGGGGTGGACGCCGTCGATGCTCATGTGCTGGAGGCCGCGCTTGCGCATCTGGGAGCTGAGGGTGGCGGTCGACAGGCTCCGCAGGGCCGCGGCGGTCGCCTCGTCCAGGGCGGGCTCAGGCCGGTAGGAGGAACCCCACGCGTCGGACCGCACCGACTCGTCCACCCGCGGCATGGCGCCCCAGCCGGCCAGCGGGAGGTCCGCCTCGACGATCGTGTTGCGGAGCCGCCCGGTGGACGCCTCCCCGGCCGTGACCTCCACCTCGACGACGTCGCCCGGGGCGGTCACCGAGGCGCCGGCGGGGGTGCCGGTGAGGATGACGTCGCCCTCCTCCAGGGTGACCAGGCGGGACAGGTCGGCGACCAATGTGGCGAAAGGGAACAGCAATGTGTCGGTCGTGTCATCCTGGACGGGCTCCCCGTTCACCCACGTCCGGATCCGCAGCGCGGCCGGGTCGAGCTTCCCCGCGTCCAGCAGCCGCGGCCCGATCGGGGTGAACCCGTCCGAGCCCTTGGACCGCAGGTTCGAGCCGCGGTCGGCGTAGCGCAGGTCGTGGACGCCCGCGTCGTTGGCCGCCGTCACCCACGCCACATGCCCCCACGCCTCGTCGGGGGAGACCCGCGAGGCGCTCCGCCCGATGACCAGGGCGATCTCGCCTTCGAAGGTCATCAGCTCGCAGCCGGCCGGCCGCACCAGCGGGTCGCCGGTCCCGGCGAGCGAGGACGGCGGCTTGAGGAAGTACGAGGGCTCGGCGGGGATCCTGCCGCGCTCCTTCGCCCGGGAGGGGAAGTTGAGATGGACGGCGATGATCTTCGAGGGCCGGTCGCCCAAGGGGTGCGGCACGGGGGCTCTCCTGTAGCGGGACGGGAAGCAGTGACCCCGCGGAACGGGGTCACGTAAATCGTATATGAAGTCATGCACGATGACGAGGGTGCACTACGCGTGACTTCGATCGTTCCAATCGGACCTCGGTGTGAGAGGGGTGGCGATCGGCCCGTACAGTATGATCGCAAATCGTATGCGAAATCCTCTAGGAGGGGCTGGACGATGCCCGACACCCCAGGTCTCGCCGTGCGCACGCTGACCCCGGACGCGCCCGCCGACGCGCCGCCCGTACTGCTCGTGCACGGCTTCGGCTCCGACGGGACGGCCGACTGGGTCGACACCGGCCTCGCCGCCGCGCTGGCCGCCACGGGCCGTACCGTCATAGTGCCCGACCTGTGTGGTCACGGCGCCAGCCCGGTGCCGGAGTCGGCCGCCGAGGTGACGGCGCCCGCGCTCGCCGCGGACCTCGTCGCCGTCATGGACCAGGCCGGCGCCGCGACGTTCGACATCGTCGGCTACTCCCTCGGCGCCCGCGTCGCCTGGGAGATCCCCTCGGCCGCTCCTGGCCGCGTGGAGCGCGCCGTCCTCGGCGGACTGGCGCCCGGAGAGCCGTTCACCGCCGTCGACATCGAGGCGCTGCACCGCGCCGTCAGCGACGGCACCGAGTGCGAGGACCCCTTCACCGCCGCCATCGCCGGCATGGTCGGCGCCCACGGCGACCGCGCCGCCGGCCTTGCCCTCTGCGTGGAGGGGCTGCGCTCCGTGCCCTTCCAGGGAGGTCCTTGGAACGCGAAGGCACTTCCCGTCTTCGTCGTCGGCGAGAATGATGACCTGACACGAGGAATCGACGGCCTCGCCGAGTCGGTCGGCGGGGCCCGACTGGTCACCGTGCCCGGCGCGCACCACGAGGTGCTCGCCGGGACGGGTTTCCGCGACACGGTGCTGGACGTACTGGCACGGTGACCGGAAGGTCGGGCCGAGTCGGGGGTGCGGGCAGAGGATGAGGAGAACCGGGTGAGTTCCGCCAAGAAGCAGGAGCAGGGCAAGGAGTCGAAGGCCGAGTTCTGCTACGAGCTGTTGCGCTCGCGCATCCTCGAAGGCACCTACGTGCCGGGCTACCGGCTGGTCATCAACCAGCTCGCCCAGGAGACCGGGGTCAGCACGATCCCGCTGCGCGAGGCACTGCGCCGCCTGCAGTCCGACGGCCTGGTCGAGGTCGTGCGCAACGTCGGCGCCCGGGTCGCGGTCTTCGACGCCGAGCAGGTCGAGCACACCCTCCAGATCCTCGCCCGGCTGGAGGGCTACGCGACCGCGATCTCGGCCCCGCACATGGCCGCGGCGCAGATCGCCCGCTCCCGCGAGATCAACGACCGGATGGTGGAGGCGCTGGAGGAGTTCGACCCCACCGCCTTCACCGCGCTCAACCGAGAGTTCCACTTCTCGATCTACGAGCACTGCCCGGACGGGCACCTGCGCTCCCTCCTGGAAGCCGAGTGGACGCGCCTGGACCACATGCGCCGCTCGACCTTCACCTACGTCCCCGGCCGCGCCCGCCGCTCGGTGGTCGAGCACGGCCACATCCTGGACCTGATCAGCAAGGGCGCCGCCCCCACCGACATCGAGCGCATCGCCTGCGCCCACAAGAACGCGACGGCCGACGCCCTCCACAGCGCCCACCCCGTCCCCCACAAAGCCTGACCCTCAGGGCCGTACCGCCCGTGGGGTCGCCCCCCCAATAAGAACCAGCCCCCCAATAAGAACCAGCGGACACGCCGTTCCCCACCGGGCGAGGGGGGAGCGGCGTGTCCGGGTTCTGGGTGTCCTCAGGTGAGGAGCTGGCCGCCGTCGACCTGGATGACGGCTCCGGTGATGTGGCCGGCCTGGTCGGAGGCCAGGAAGAGCACCAGCGGGGCGATGTCGTCGGTGGTGGCGATCCTGCCGAGGGGGATGCGGGACTCCCAGGCGGCGCGGGCCTGGGGGTCGTCCATGAGGCCCGCGGTCATGGGGGTGTGGACGGGGCCCGGGGCGACGCCGTTGACGCGGATGCCGTGGCCGGCGAGTTCCAGGGCGCCGGTGCGGGTCAGGGCGTCCACGGCCGCCTTGGTGGCCTCGTAGTGGCCGAGGCCGGCGGTCGGCTGGCGGGCGCCGATGGAGCTGACGTTGACGATCCGGCCGCGCGTGCCGTGTTCGATCATCTGGTTCGCGACGGCCTGGGTGACGGTGAAGGTGCCGCGCAGGTTCACCGCCACGACCGTGTCGAAGACCTCCAGGGGGAGGGAGGTCAGCGGGCCGCCGCCGGCGACGAGGCCCGCGTTGTTGACCAGCACCTCGACGGGGCCGATGGTCTCGGCCACGTGCGCGACCGCGGCGGCGACCGACGCGGCGTCGGTGATGTCCACGGTGACGGCGTGGGCGTCGATCTCCTTGGCGACGCGCGACGCGGCGTCGGCGTCCCGGTCGGCGATCACCACGCGGTCGCCCTCGGCGGCGAAGGCGGTGGCGATGCCGCGGCCGATGCCGCTGGCGCCGCCGGTGACGAGGACGACCCGCGCGCTCACCGGGCCTCCGCGATGATGATGCGGGGGCTGCCGGGCAGCGCGCGCGTCTCCACCGGCTCCCAGCCCGCGGCGGTGAGCCAGCCGCGCACCTCGTCCTCGGGGTAGACGACGGTGCCGTCGATGACCAGGTACTCTCCGGCGTGCACCGCGTCGAGGACGCGCTGCTCGCGGTCGGTGTCCAGGAAGAAGTCGAGCAGGACGAGGGTGGCGCCCGGGGCGGCGGCGCGGCGGGCGCGCTCGGCGATGGCCTTGTTCTGCTCGGCGTCGTAGCGGTGGGCGACGTGCTCCAGCAGGACGAGGTCGAAGCCCTCGGGGACGTCGCCGGTCAGGGGGTCGGCCTGGATCACGTCGACACGGTCGCCGACGCCGGCGTCGTCCATGACCTTGCGGGCGAACTCGACGAGCTCGCCGCCGGACAGGAAGGTGCCGCGGGCGTTCCCGGCGGAGCGCAGGGCCTCGGCCAGGAACGAGCCGGACAGGCCGCCGAAGTCCAGGATGCGGGAGAAGCGGGTGAAGTCGAAGTTGTCGGCGAGCATCCGGGCGTGCAGGGCGTTGTAGGTCATGACCCCGCCCAGGAAGGTCTGCATCCGGTCGCCCGCGAGGTCGAGCTTCTGGGGCTCGGCGGTGCGGGTGGTGTCGGCGAACCCGAGCCAGTGCCCGTAGCTGATCGCGTCGAGGAAGGCCAGGAACGGCCGCAGGTCGGTCTCGTCCGTGCCGCCCGCGAGGTAGGCCGCGGTGGCGGGGGTGTTGGAGTACCGGCCGTCCTCGCGGCCCAGCAGCCCGAGGCCCGCCATCGTGTCGGCGAGGATCCGGGCGGTGCGCTCCGGCAGCCCGGTGCGTCCGGCGATCTCGGACACGGTCGCGGGGCCGTCGGCGAGGGCGGCGAACAGGCCGGCCTCGCTCGCCGCGAAGAGCTGCTTGGCGGCCATGTATCCGGTGGCGACGCCGAGGATGCCAGAAGGGTCGGTACCCGGGGCGGGATGCGACATGAAGATGTCTCCTTCGCGGTAAAGAATATGCCAGATGCTATACGATCATAGGTCCAACGGCCAGGGATCCGCCCGGGGGCCGATCACCCCTCATCGGAGGTCAGCGATGGAATTCGCAGAACGGGCGCCCAGGCGCCGGCTCGGCGTGGACGGCCCCGAGGTGCCGCTCCTGGCCCTCGGCTCGTGGAACACCTGGGACCGCATGGAGCGCGAGGACGCGGCCGAACTCGTCCGCCTCGCCGTCGACCGCGGCGTCGACATGTTCGACGTCGCGCACTACAACTTCGGCCCGCACGCCGAGAACGCCGTCACCGACGTGCTGTTCGGGCAGGCCGTCCGCGACGCGGGCCTGGCCCGCGAGGACTATCTGCTGTGCGGCAAGCTGTGGCTCTGGGACTACCCCGCCTCCTCCTTCGCCGAGCAGATCAAGGTGTCCCTCGGCCGGGTCGGCACCGACCACGCCGACATGGTCGTGCTCGGCGACTTCATGGAGCGGCCCGACTTCCGCGCCGTGGTCACCGACGTGTCGGAGCTGGTCAGGGCCGGGAAATTCACGTCCTGGGGCGTCAACAACTGGTCGGCCGGGGACGTTCTGTTCGCCTGCAGGTTCGCCACCGCCGAGGGCCTGGTGCCGCCCTCGTTCGCGCAGCTCAAGTACAGCGTGGCGCGGCGGTCGGTGCCAGAGGGCGCGCCGTACTCCAACCTCTTCGCCCACGAGGGCCTCGGCCTGCAGGCGTCGGACGTGCTGGAGGGCGGGATCCTCGCCGGGCGCCTGGACCCCGAACGCAAGATCGGCGCCGACCCCGGCGGCATCCGGGAGCGGATCCGCGCCGCCTACCCCGAGCTCCGCCGCGTCGCCGACCTGTTCGGCGCCACCCCGGCGCAGGTCGCCATCGCCTACTGCCTGGCCCACCCCGCGGTGGCGAACGTCCTGGTGGGGGTGAGCCGGGCGTCCCAGCTGGAGGACAACCTGGCCGCCCTCGGCCTCGCCGCCCGGCACGGCGAGGAACTGCGCGACGCCGTGGCCGGGCTCTGGCTCGACAAGGGAGTGGTGGACCCCGCCGCCTCCTGGGGCACCGACGCGCCGGTGCCCCGCTGACCGTCAGGACTCGTACACCGTCTCGCCGCCCAGGACGGTCATGGCCACCGGCAGGGACGGGAGGGCCTCCGGCTCGACGTCGAGCAGGTCCCCGTCCAGGACGCACAGGTCGGCGGCCTTGCCGGGCTCGACCGAGCCCTTCCAGCCGTCGGCGCCGTCCTGCCAGGCGGGGGTGATCGTGTAAGCGCGCAGCGCCTCGGTGACCGCGAGCCGCTGCGCCTCCCCGCGGACCGCGCCGTCGAGCCCGCGGCGCGTCACCGCGGCGGCCAGGCCCGCGCGCCAGTCGGGGGTGAGGACCGGCGCGTCCGAGCTCAGGCAGAGCCGGACGCCGGCGTCCAGCGCGTCGCGGGTCGGCCAGGCGTCGCGCAGCGCGTCCTCCCCGAGCGCCGCGGCGAGCATCGGCTCGGTCGCGACCGGGATGCCGGCCTGGGTGTTGAGGCCGATCCCCGCGGACGCGAGGAGGGTCAGGGTCTGCGGCGAGAGCAGGTCGCCGTGGATGATGTAGTGCCGGGCGTCGCGGGCGTTCCCGGCCAGGGCGGCGGCGAACGCGTCCGCCACGACCCGGGTGGTCCGGTCGCCGGTGGCGTGCACGCCGATCTGGTGGCCGGCGGCGTGCGCCGCGCCGATCATCGCGCGCAGCGCCGCCTCCCGCTCGGCGTCCGACCCGCCGTCGATCAGCAGTGAGCCGTGGGTGCCGTCGTCGTAGGGACGGTCGGTCCAGGCGGTCCGCATCGGCGGGATGCCGTCGGCGAAGATCTTCACGCCCGCGACCCGGAACCGCCCGGGGACGTCGGCCGGGGGCTTGAAGTCGCGCAGCCCCTCCTCGAACGCGGCGGCCGAGCTGGGGCCGTCGAGCTCCCCGAACAGCATCAGGGCCGTCACGCGGGCCTTGAGCAGGCCCTCCGCGGCCAGGTCGGCGTAGTCGCGCAGCGCGGCCGAGCCGAAGCAGCCGCTCGCCCCCTCGTCCTCGCCGGGGCCGAGGCCGGGCTCGGTGTAGCTGGTGACGCCGAACGAGGCGAGCAGGTCGGCGGTCCGCAGGATCGCCCGCCGCCGCTGCTCGGCCCCCTCCAGCCGGGCCGGCGCGTCGTGGGTGTGGCCGCCGGTCCCGGCGAGCTGGTCCATGAGCAGGCCCGGCCACATGAGGCCGAGCCAGACGCCGTGGAGGTGCGAGTCGTTGATACCGGGGACCAGAGAGCGCCCCTGAAGGCGGACGATCCGCGTACCCTTGCCGACCAGCGGCAATATCTCGCCGTCGGTCCCGACGCGTGTGATCTTGCCGGCGTGGACCGCGACCGCCTCGGCGATCCGGTCGCGTGCGTCGACGGTGTGCACCCGTCCGCCGGTAAAGACGAGGTCGGCAGGCTTGGATTCCTCGGTCATATCGTGCTCCAACTCTGGACACCGTCGATGGGATGCAATTAACGTACACGGAATCAGATACGATTTTGGAGTGCCCGGCCCGCGTGAGCGGGCACACCGGGCCTTCGGAGGTTAACGATGCCCCTGGATCCCGAGGCGCAGCGGATCATCGACCGCACACCCGCCGAGGACCCGAACAGCGCGGCACCGCTCGACGTGGCCACCATGCGCGAGCAGTTCCGTCTGATGTGGACTCTGCCGGAGGAGGACCGGCCGCCCGTCGGCTCCGTCACCGAGACCACCGTCCCGGGACCGGCCGGCGACATCCCCGTGCGCGTGTACAAGCCCGAGGGTGAGGGCCCGTTCCCCGCGTTCGTCTGGTTCCACGGCGGCGGCTGGACGATCGGCAGCCTTGAGGAGAACGAGTTCTCCTGTCGCACCGTCTGTACGGCCGCGGGCGCCATGGTCGTGTCCGTCGACTACCGGCTCGCCCCCGAGAACCCCTTCCCCGCGGCCGCCGACGACGCCTACGCCGTCGTCGCCTGGATCGCCGCGCACGGCTCCGAGATCGGCGCCGACCCCGCCCGGATCGCGGTGGGCGGCGAGAGCGCCGGCGGCAACCTCGCCGCCGTCGCCGCGCTGAAGGCCCGCGACCTCGGCGGCCCGGACCTGGCGTTGCAGGTCCTCGTGTCGCCGGTCCTCGGACACCCCGACGACGGCCGCGCGTCCTACAGCGAGTACTCGGAGGGCTTCTTCCTCTCCAAGTCCAGCATGGACTGGTTCTTCACGACCTACCCCTCCGACGCCCGCGACCTGGACGATCCGTACCTGCTGCCGCTGCGCTCGGACGACCTGTCCGGCCTGGCGCCCGCGCTCGTGCTCGGGGCGGAGTGCGACGTGCTCCGCGACGAGGGCGAGGAGTACGCCCGGCGGCTGGAGGAGGCGGGCGTCCCGACCGAGCTCGTCCGCTACGACGGCATGATCCACGCGTTCTTCGGCCCGCTCGCGACCGAGCTGTCGGTCGCCAAGGACGCGCACGCCCGGACGGCCGCGGCCCTGCGTTCCGCGTTCGGCGGCGAGTGATGACCGCTCCGGCCCTGGCCCTGGAGGGCGTCAGCGTCGACCGGGCGGAGGTCCCGGTGATCCACGACGTCTCGCTCGACGCGGCCCCGGGCGCGGTCACCGTCATCCTCGGTGCCAACGGCGCCGGCAAGACCACCCTCATGGACGGCATCGCGGGCCTCGCGAAGGTCAAGTCCGGCGCGATCCGCCTGGACGGGACGCCCATCGAGAAGATGGCCCCCTACCGCAGGGCGAGGGCGGGCCTCGGCTACGTGGAACAGGCCCGCACCACCTTCCGGACGCTGACGGTCGAGCAGAACCTGCTGGTCTCCCAGTCCGGAGGCGGCGAGCTGTCCACCGTCTACAAGCTGTTCCCCGAACTGGACAAGCGCCGCAACCTGCAGGCCGGCTACCTCTCGGGCGGCGAGCAGCAGATGGTCGTGCTCGGCCGGGCCCTGGTGTCCGAGCCGAAGGTCGTCCTGATCGACGAGATGTCGCTGGGACTGGCCCCGATGGTGGTGCGCCGGCTCATGACCACGATCGGCGAGCTCGCCGGGATGGGGATCGCGGTGGTGCTCATCGAGCAGTTCGCGAACCTGGCGCTGGAGGTCGGCACCCAGGCCCACGTGCTGCGCAAGGGCGGTGTCGTGTTCTCCGGGCCGTGCGCCGAGCTGCGCGGCGACGACGAGCGGCTGCACCGGCTCTACTTCGGCGGGCCGCCCCTGACCACCGCCGACCGGGACGCCGGCCCGGCAGAGAGCGAGCGGCCATGAACCTCGTCGACAAGCGCGGGCTCGGCATCGGGATCGGCCTGGCCGCGCTGGCCTGCGTCGCCCTCCCGGCGGTGCTGTCGCCCTACTGGATCTACCTCGCCATCAGCGCCGTGGTGAGCGCCGTGATCATGCAGAGCTTCGGTGTGATCGTCGGGCGGGTCGGCATCATGTCGCTGTGCCAGATGTCCTTCGCGGCGATCGGCGCGTGGGTCGTGCTGCGGCTGAACGTGGCGGAGGCGCCGGGCGGGTTCTTCGTCTGGCTGCTCCTCGGCGGCCTGGCGGCGGTGCCCGTCGGCGTCGCGATCGGCCTGCCGGCGCTGCGGATCCGCGGCGTCAACCTCGCCGTCGTCACCTTCGGGTTCGCCGTCTCGGCGGACATCGTGTGGAACGCCAACCCGTTCCCCGGTGCCAAGGACCTGAAGATGCTCGACCGGCCGGAGCCGTTCGTCACCGACGGCGCGTACTTCGTGTTCGTGGTGATCGTCTTCACCGTGCTCGCCGTCATCCTCGGCGTGATCGGCAAGACGCGGCTCGGCCTGTCGTGGTACGAGCTGCGGCACTCCGAGCGCTCCGCCGCCTCGCACGGCATCTCGGTGGCGCGCAGCAAGCTCGCCGCGTTCGCGATCAGCGCGTTCATCGCCGGGATCGGCGGCGGCCTGCTGGCCGGGCAGCTGAGCCTGGTGGTGCCGAGCAACTTCGCGATGGGCCAGTCCCTGGCGCTGTTCGCCGTCGCCATCATGATCGGCCCCCACCACCCGGAGGGCGCGGTGATGGGCGGGATCTTCGGCGCGATCATGCCGACGATCATGGACAAGGTCTCGCTGCCGCAGGACTTCGGCGGCGTGCTGTTCGGCGTCGGCGCCCTGCTGGCGCTGCGCAGCGGGCTCAGCCAGACCGACCTCACCCGGATGCGCAAGCGCGAGCGCTCGGCGCGCAAGCTGATGAAGGAGACCGAGGAGGCCGGGACGGAGAAGGGGGCCGAGGCCGCGCCGGTGCTCACGCCGCCGCGCGACCCGGGCGACCGGAAGCCGTGCCTGTCGGTGACGGGCCTGACCGTCCGGTTCGGGGAGGTCGTCGCGCTCGACGCGGTCGACCTGACCGTCCCGGAGGGTGCCGTCGTGGGGCTGATCGGGCCCAACGGCGCGGGCAAGTCCACCTTCATCTCCGCCGTGACCGGCTTCGTCACCGGCTACGAAGGTAAGGTGGAACTCGCTGGTCAGGCACTTGACAAGATTGATCCCAGTACGCGGGCCAAGCGCGGCCTGCGTCGCACCTTCCAGACGACGGCCATCGCCCCGGAACTCACCCAGTACGAGTACCTGGCGATCGGCGCCGGGCGCAGGCTGCCCCAGGCCGAGGCGGACGAGCTGCTGGAGTTCTTCGGCTGTCCGCCCGGGGAGGTCCCGGTGTCCATCGTCGACGCCGGCACCCGGCGTCTCCTGGACGTGGCCGCGGCCATCGCGGCCCGGCCCAAGGTCGCCCTGCTGGACGAGCCGGCCGCCGGGCAGTCGGCCGCCGAGTCGCTGCGGCTCGGCTCCAGGCTCACCGAGGTGCCCGGGCGCTTCGGGGTGTCGATCCTGCTGGTCGAGCACGACATGGAGCTCGTGCAGGCCACCTGCGAGCAGGTCACCGTCCTGGACTTCGGGCACGTGATCGCCTCCGGTCCCACCGGCGAGGTCCTCGCGGATCCCGCGGTCCGGGCCGCCTACCTCGGTGCCGCGGACGTCCCGGCGTCCTGACAAAGACCCCGCCAGCCATCCCACCCCCGCGAAACAAGGGCCTCAGCCATGAAGAAACTCACATACCTGTCCGCCGCGGCCGCCACAGTGCTCGCCGTGTCCCTCACCTCCGCCTGTAACTCCTCCGACGGCGGCTCCGACGGGCCGATCAAGGTCGGTTCCATCAACGGCATCACCGGGCTGTTCCAGACGCCCGAGGTCCCGAAGGCCGTCAAGGCGGTCTTCGAGGAGGTCAACGCCGCCGGCGGCATCAACGGCCGCAAGCTGGAGCTGATCAGCAAGGACGACGCCATGGACCCGTCCCGGTCCGGGCAGGCCGCCCGCGAGCTGATCCAGTCCAACGGCGTCGTCGCGCTCGCCGGCTCGTCCAGCGCCGTGGACTGCGGCCTGAACCGCGCCACCTACAGCAAGGAGAAGATCGTCTCGGTCCCGGCGATCGGCGTCGACCCGGCCTGCTTCACCAGCCCGAACATCGCGCCGGTCAACCCCGGCCCGTACGCGCTGACCACGGCGATGCTGTACTACGCGTCCGAGACGCTCAAGCGGGACAAGGTCTGCCTCGACTACACCGTCCTGCCCGGCAGCGGCGGCGGCATCGAGGGCGCCATCAAGAAGTGGACCGAGATCACCGGCAAGACCCTCACCCACAAGAACCTCGCCGTCGGCCAGGGCGACCCCACCCGCTACCTCGTCGCGGACAAGAACGCCGGCTGCCAGGCCGTGCTCTACAACGCCACCGTCGGCCCGTGGTTCGCGCAGGCCAAGACCCAGGGCATGCAGAAGGTCGACTTCATCCTGGCGGCCAACAGCTACACCGACGCCAACGCCAAGACGATCCCCGCGGACATGACCGCCTGGGCGGGCACCGAGTGGCAGCCCTACACCGACCCGACCCTGCCGGGCAACGACCGCTGGGCGAAGATCGTCGAGAGCAACGGCATCCAGAAGACGGCGTTCAGCCAGGGCGCGGTCATGGCGGCGGACATCTTCGTCCAGGTGCTCAAGACCATCAAGGGCGACATCACCCGCGAGTCGGTGACCAAGGCGTTCAAGGAGATGAAGCCGATCAACTACCCGATGGTCGGCACCCCGTACGTGTTCGGGCCGGGCAACGAGCACAACCCGATCCAGGGCAGCCGGTTCGTCAAGGCCGACAAGGGCGGCTGGAAGGTCCTGCCCGGCGGCTTCACCGTCCCGGGCAAGAACTGAGCCTCGTTCGTCCGGGCGCGCGCGGCCTCCGCGCGCGCCCGGCCCCACCCGGAGGAACCCTATGGTGAACTCTGTGATCGCCGGGCTGACCAGCGGCGGCGGTTACGCCCTGCTCGGCCTGTGCGTCGTCCTGACCTACCGGCTGGTCGCCGTCGTCAACTTCGCGATGACGGCGGTCGGCGCGATGGGCGCGTTCGTGATGGTCTCGCTGACCGACGACGGGATGAACGTCTGGCTCGCCCTGCCGATCGGGGCCCTGTCGGCGGCCCTGCTGTCCGGGCTGCTCGGCGCGGCGCTGGTCCGCTGGTTCTCCGGGCACCGGGAGCGGACGAAGGCCGCCGTCACGGTCGCGCTATTCGTGGCGCTCAGCGCGATCGGCCTGCGGCTGTTCGGAAGCAACTCCACCGGCGCGCACCAGTTCCCGAACCCGTTCGGCGACCCCGTCTTCACCGTGGGCGGCGTCGTCGTCCCGCAGTCGGTGCTCGTGTCGCTGGCGTTCGCGCTGCTCATCACGCTCGCGGTCGGCCTGCTGCTCACCCGCACGCGGATCGGGCTGAAGCTGCAGGCGCTGTCGGAGCGGCCCAGCACCGCCGAGGTCGTCGGGATCCCCGCGCCCCGCCTCGCCGTGGGCGTGTGGGCGGGCGTCGGCGCCATCACGATGCTGGTGATCGTGCTGGTCGCGCCCCGGCTCGGCGGCGACTTCGGCGCCCTGTCCGGGCTGATCAGCACCGCGCTGGCCGTCGCGATGGTCGGCGCGTTCCGCAGCCTGCCGCTGACCCTCGTCGGCGGGCTGATCCTCGGATGCCTGGAGGGCCTGTCGTCCTCCGTGGACTCCATCCAGAAGTACCAGGGTGTCGTGCCCTTCCTGGTGATCCTCGTGCTCCTGTGGTGGCGCAGCCGCCGCGAGGTCTGGGACACCGCCCACAGCAGATGACGAATCGAGGAGACGACCCATGCCCGATCTGACGTCGACCAGGGCGGCGGTGCTGCGCGAGCACGGCGCCGCCCTGAGCATCGAGGAGCTCCCGCTGCCGGCCGAGGTCGAGCCGGGCGCGGCCGTCGTCCGCGTCGACTGCGCGACGCTGTGCGCGACGGACGTGCACCTGTGGGCCGGGCACATGTCGTTCCCCGACATGCTGCCGATCGTCCTCGGGCACGAGATGATGGGCACGGTGTGCGCCGTGGGCCCGGGGACGCGCGACGCGCTCGGCCGCACCGTCAAGGTGGGCGACCGCATCGGGTGGTCTGAGTCGGTGTGCGGGCACTGCTACGGCTGCACCGTGCTGCGCAACCCCGTCGCCTGCGCCGAGCGCGGCTACGGGTTCCTGCAGCGCGCCGACCGCCCCCCGTACGCCACGGGCGGCCTCGCCGGGCACAACTACGTGACGCCGGGCGCGCTGAAGGTCGTGCTGCCCGACGACGTGAAGGACACCTGGGCGGCGGCCGCGGGATGCGCGGTCAAGACCGTCCTGCACGCCTTCGACCGGGCCGGGGGGGTGCGCCCGGGATCGTCCGTGGTGGTGCAGGGCGCGGGCGCGCTCGGCATGGTCGCCACCGCCGTCGCCAGCGTCTCCGGCGCCGGCAAGGTCATCACCGTCGGCGCGCCGGACGAGCGGCTGGAGCTCGCCCGCGCGTTCGGCGCCGACGTGACCATCGGCCTGGACGGGGACGCCGAGTCGCGCAACGCCGAGGTCATGGAGGCCACCGGCGGCCGCGGCGCCGAGCTCGTCCTCGACCTCGCCGGCGCGCCGGGCGTCGGCGCCGAGGCCGTCGGCATGGCCGCGTTCGGCGGCCGGTTCGTCATCGTCGGCAGCACCGGCCCGCAGCCGGAGCAGCTCGCGCTCGGCGCGATCATGGGCAAGGAGCTGAACGTGCTCGGCTCGCTGAACGGCGACGTCGGCGACTACCACCGGTCGGTCGAGTTCCTGCGGACGTTCCAGGACCGTTTCGTCTGGGACGACCTCTTCAGCGCGCCGGACGGCCTGGAGGGGGCCTCCTCGGCCCTCGCCGCCATGTCCCGGCTCGAGCAGGTCAAGGCCGTCATCCACCCACACCGATGAGGAACACCGTGTCCAACCGCATTCCCCGCCGCCGTCTCGGCACGGCCGGTCCCGAGACGTCGGTCCTGTCCCTCGGGTCCTGGCACACCTACGACCGGATGGACTTCGGCGACGCCGTCGCGATGCTCCGCCACGCCGTCGACGCCGGGATCAACCTGTTCGACGTCGCCGTCTACGGCATGCCCGGCCACCCGCCGGTCTTCACCGACGTGCTGTTCTCGGCGATGGTGCGGGCCGCCGGGATCGCCCGGGAGGACTACCTGCTGTCCACCAAGCTGTGGCTGGAGGGGTATCCCGGGATCCCCATGCGCGACCAGCTCGCCAACGCGCTGTTCCGCGCCGGCGCCGACCACGCCGACGTCGCCGTCCTCGGCGACATCCGCAGCGACGACCTCGACCTGCGCGGCCTCGCCGAGGAGCTCGCGGAGCTGGAGCGGGAGGGGCTGCTCGGCTGCTGGGGCGTCAACAACTGGTCGGCGACCACGATCCGGGAGATCCGCGAGCACGCCCTGGCCGCCGGTTCCCCCGGCCCGCAGCTCGCGCAGCTCAAGTACAGCCCGTGCCGCCGTTCCATCCCCGACGGCGAGCCGTTCGCGGACGTCTTCGCGGCGGGCGTGTCGATGCAGGCGTCCGACGTCCTGGAGGGCGGCATCCTCGCCGGCAAGTCCGGCGCGTCCCGGCAGATCGGCCGCGACCCGGGCGAGATCCGCCCCCGCATCCAGGAGGCCGCCAAGGGCATCGCGGACCTGGCGAAGGAGCTGGACGCGACGCCCGCGCAGCTGTGCATCGCGTTCACCCTCACGCACCCGTCCACGAGCACGGTGCTGTTCGGGTCGACCAGCCTGGAGCAGCTGACCGGCAACATCGAGGCGCTGGACGTCCTGGAGCGCGTCGGCGCCGAGCGGCTGCGCTCCCTGATGGAGCCGTTCTGGGTCGACCGCGGGATCGTGGACCCCGAGGGCCCGTAGGCCCCTGTCCCCGGACCCCCGTCCCTGTCCTGGACCCCCGTCCCGCACCGCCGCAGCGGGGAGCCCGCGGCCGTCACCGAAGCGCCCGGGCCCCTCTCCTGGCGGCGCTGTGGGCGGGGGTCCGGCGTCGTGACGGCAGCGCGCCGGCCGTGTCGCGCAGCGCGCGGGGCTCACCGACCGCGTCCGCGCGCTCCGCGGCCACGTGGACATCACGAGCAGGCCCGCGACCGGCACGACGCTGACCATCACCCTCCCGGACGGGTGACCAGGCCGGGAGGGCGGCGGGCGGCGCCGCGCCGGAGCAGGGCGGATCAGCCGATGTCGCGGCGGCGGAAGGCGAGGAGACCGGCCGCGGCGGCGGCCATTGCCACGGCGGTGAGGGAGACGAGGGGCAGCGCGGAGAACCCGCCGCCCGGGAGCTTCGGCGTGTGGGTGAACGGCGAGACGTCCAGGACGGCCTGCGGCAGGTTCAGCACCGGGCCCACCTGGCCGAGCATCACGCAGACGGTGAGCACGCCCCAGCCGCCGCTCGTGAAGCGGGGGAGCAGGCCGAACAGCAGCACGGTCATCGCCGTGATCACCCACACGGCCGGGAGCTGCGCGAGCGCCGCGGCGGTCACGCGGGGGAGCTGCCCGCCCAGGTCACCCGACCGCGTGCCGTGCACGAGCCCGACGGCGACGCCGGTGAGGGCGAGCAGGGCGGCGGTGCCCGCGACGGTCACGGCGAGCTGGGCCAGCGCCCAGCGCAGCCGCCCGACCGCCGTGGCCAGCAGCGGCTCCAGCCGCTGCGCCGACTCCTCGGCGCGCAGCCTGAGCACGCCCTGGACGGCGTAGGCGGCGGCGAGCAGCGCCATGAGGCCCATGGCCGTGGTGAGGAACGCGTCGGTGAGGTTCTGCTGGCCGCCCATCTCGCGGATGCTCTTGGCGGCGGAGTCGCTGTCGCCGACGAGGTCGCCCACGCCGTCCGCGACGCCGCCGATGGCCAGGCCGTAGACGAAGAAGCCGGCCGCCCAGGCGGCGAGGGTGCCGCGCTGCAGCCGCCACGCCAGCGCGAGGGGGCCGCGCAGGGACGGGGCCGCGCGGTCCGGGCCGAGGGACGCGGCGAGGACGCCCGCGCCGAGGTCGCGGCGCTCGGTCAGCGCGTACGCGGCGGTGGCCAGCAGCGCGAAGGCCAGCAGCGGCAGGAGCAGCACGGCCCAGTGGTCGCCCGCGAACGGCCGCACCCGCTGGGCCCATCCGATGGGCGACAGCCACGACACCCAGCCCGCCGAGCCGACGTCGCCGACCGCGCGCACCAGGAAGCTCGCCGCGAGGACGGCCAGCGCCAGCCCGTTGGCCAGCCGGGACGTCTCGGCGAGCTGCGCGGTGACGGCCGCGACGCCCGAGAACACCAGGCCCGCGCCGAGCCAGGACAGGGCGAACGCGACCGCGCCGTCCACCGGCGCACCGAAGACGATCATCACGAGCGCCGCCAGGACGGCGAGCGAGGCGGCCGCCGACCCGGCCACGAGCAGCGCGGCGGTCAGCGGCGCACGGCGGCCGAGGACGCCGGCGCCGACCAGCTCCAGCCGCCCGCTCTCCTCCTCGGCCCGGGAGTGCCGCACGACGAGCAGGACGCACATGATGGCGACCATCGCGGTGCCGGTCGCGCCGACGCGCCAGGCCGCCATCGCCGGGGCGCTGTGGTCGTTGAGCACCGGCCCGTACAGAGCCCTGGCGGAGGGGTTGTCGTTGATGCCGCGCGCGAACTTCTCCAGCGCGCCCGGCTCGTCGTAGCCGGTCTTGAAGCCGTAGACGGTGCTGGAGACCAGGGCGGTGAGCGCGTAGATCCAGGCCGGCATCATGATCCGGTCGCGGCGCAGCCAGATCTTCAGCAGCAGCCCGGTCCCGGCCAGCCGGCCGGGACGCGCGACCGGGAGCGGCGTGGCCGTGACGGCGGTCATGACGCCTCCGCGCCGGTGAGGTCGTCCTGGTAGTGGCGCAGGAACAGCTCTTCGAGGGTGGGCGGGCGGCTGGTCATGCTCCGCACGCCCGCCGGGGTGAGCCGCTCCAGCAGCGTCCCGAGCCGGTCGGTGTCGACCTCGCAGCGGATCTGCACGCCCTGACCGTCCAGGTGACGGACGTCCAGGTCCTGGACGCCGGGCAGCCGGTCCAGGCCGCCGGGGTCGGCGGCCAGCTCGGCGGTGACCGCCGTGCGGGTCAGGTGCCGCAGCTCGTCGAGGGTGCCGGTCTCGGCGGTCCGCCCCTTGCGGATGATGGTGACGCGGTCGCAGAGCGCCTCGACCTCGCTGAGGATGTGGCTGGACAGCAGCACCGTCCGCCCGGCGCGCCGCTCCTCGCCGACGCACTCGCGGAACATCTCCTCCATGAGCGGGTCCAGGCCGGAGGTGGGCTCGTCGAGGATGAGCAGCTCGGCGTCGGAGGCGAACGCGGCGACGAGCGCGACCTTCTGGCGGTTGCCCTTGGAGTAGGCGCGGCCCTTCTTCCTCGGGTCGAGCTCGAAACGTTCCAGCAGCTCCTCGCGCCGGTTCTCGTCGAGGCCGCCGCGCAGCCGCCCGAGCAGGTCGATGACCTCCCCGCCGGACAGGTTCGGCCACAGGGTGACGTCGCCGGGGACGTACGCCAGCCGCCGGTGCAGGGCCGTCGCGTCGTGCCAGGGGTCTCCGCCGAGGAGCCGCGCGGTGCCGGCGTCCGCGCGCATGAGCCCGAGCAGGACGCGCATGGTGGTGGACTTCCCGGCCCCGTTGGGACCCAGGAACCCGTGCACCTCGCCGGTCCGGACCGTGAGGTCCAGGCCGTCGAGCGCGCGCGTGGGGCCGAAGGTCTTGACCAGGCCGGTGACCTGGATCGCCTCAGTCATCGTCATCTCCCTCGGCGGCGGGGGCCGCCTCGTACTCGTCCAGCCCGGCGTGGGCCCGGGCCACGATCTCCCGGCTCAGCAGCCGGTCGTCGAACACCTCCAGGACGGCGCGGCGGAGCCGCGGCGCCCCCTCGGCGGTGAGCGTGTCGGTGCCGAGCACCCGCGACAGGTGCTCGTGCAGCACCACGACTCCGGCGGTCATCGCCGCCATCGCCGCGCAGTAGGCGCGCAGGTCGCGCGTGTCCGGCTCGGAGACGCCGGGCGGCGGGGCGCGGAGGTAGCGCTCCGTCAGGTCCACCATGTCGTCGAACAGCCGTGCGGCGGCGGGCGAGCCGTCGACGAGCGCGCGGGCGAGATAGCGGCGGACGGGCAGGTCCGCGCGCATGGCCGCCGCGAGGAACCCCGGGTCGCCCGCCTCGTCGCTCGTCGACCGGGCGCCGTTGGCGCGGACGACGTCGAGCGCGTAGGCGTCGCACGCCTGGCGCAGCGCGTCCTTGGACCCGAAGTGGTGCTGGACGAGGCCGACCGACACCCCGGCGGCCTCGGCGATCCCCCGGAAGGTCGCGCCCTTCGTCCCGTGCCGGGCGAACTGGAGGAGCGCCGCGTCCCTGATGCGCGAACGCGCCGTCAGGTCCTCGGGTGCGGGGGCCCTGCCCCGGCCGTCCGGTGCCATGGCCACGTCCAATACATTCGTATGGCTTCCAATATGCACGTATACCATACACACGTATTGTTGCGCCGCGCGACAGGGCCCCTTCACCAAGTTAGTTAGCTTAGGCTAGCCTTAACTCGTGCTGTCGTCCGCGCGAAGAACCCCCCTCCGCACCCCGGTACCGGCGGACGTCCCGCGCCGCCGCCTCCGGTGGGGCGGGCTGGTCCTGCTCGCCGGCGCGCTTCTGCTGACGGTCGTGGCGAGCCTCGCCATCGGGGCCGAGGACATCCCGCCCGCGCGGGTGTGGTCCGGCCTGTTCTCCCCGGACGGCTCCCAGGACGCGCTGATCGTCCAGGAACTGCGGCTGCCCCGCACCCTGCTCGGCATCGCCGTCGGCGCCGCGCTCGGGCTGGCGGGCGCCGTGATGCAGGCCCTCACCCGCAACCCCCTCGCCGAGCCGGGGCTGCTCGGCGTGAACGGCGGCGCCTCGCTCGCGGTCGTCGCCGTCATCGCCGCGTTCCGCGTGGACGAGGTCCTCGTCTACGTGTGGGCGGCGTTCGCGGGCGCGGCGGGCGCGGCCGTCCTGGTCCACCTGATCGGCGCGCGCGGCCGGGGCGGCGCGTCCCCGGCCCGGCTGGTGCTGGCGGGCGCCGCCGTCAACGCCGTCTTCGTCGCGCTGACGGCGGGCCTGATGCTGCTCACCCCCCGCACCTTCAACGGCTTCCGGTTCTGGCAGGTGGGCACCCTCGGCGGCCGCGACCTGGGCGTCCTGGCCCGCGTGCTCCCGTTCATCGCCGTCGGCGCGGTGCTGGCGCTGCTGCTGGCGCGCCCGCTGAACGCGCTCGGCCTCGGCGAGGACGCCGGGCGGTCCCTCGGCGCGAGCCCCGCCCGCGCCCGCGCCCTCGGCGCCGCCGCGGTGGTGCTGCTGTGCGGGTCCGCCACGGCCGCCGCGGGGCCCATCGCGTTCCTCGGCCTGGCCGTGCCCTTCATCGTCCGCGCGGCCGTCGGGCCGGACCAGCGGTGGGTGCTGCCCTACTCGCTGGTCCTCGCCCCCGTCCTGCTGCTCGGCGCCGACATCGCCGGGCGCGTCGTCGCCCCCGGAGAACTGGAGACCGGCATCGTCACCGCCTTCCTCGGAGCGCCGCTGTTCATGCTGATGGTCCGCCGGGGAAGGACACGCGACCTGTGAGCCGGTCCCTGCGCGCGGGTTCGCTGTCGCTGCGGTGGGAGCCGCGTTCCGCGCTGGTGTGCGGCGTGCTGGCGCTGGTCGCGGCCGGCGCGGCGGTGTTCGTCGTCGGCTCCGGCGAGTTCCCGATTCCCGCGCCGGACGTCGTGAAGGCGCTCCTCGGGCAGGGCGACCGGGCGACGGAGTTCATCGTCACGACACTGCGGCTGCCCCGGGCCGTCACCGGGCTGCTCGCCGGGCTCGCCCTGGGGCTCAGCGGCGCCATCTTCCAGAGCATGTCCCGCAACCCGCTCGGCAGCCCCGATCTCATCGGGTTCACCACCGGCTCGGCGACCGGCGCGCTGCTGCAGATCCTGGTGTTCGGCGGAGGAGCGGTCGCCATCACGGTCAGCTCGGCGGCGGGCGCCGTCCTCACCGCGCTGGCCGTCTACCTGGTGGCCTACCGCCCCGGCGGCGGCGTGCACGGCGTCCGGCTGGTGCTGGTGGGCGTCGGCGCGGCGGCCATGCTGGAGGCCCTCAACTCCTACCTCATCACCCGCGCCGAGCTGCGCGAGGCGTACGAGGCGGCCTTCTGGCTCACCGGGAGCCTGAACGGGCGCGGCTGGGACCAGGCCGTCCCGCTGGGGATCGCGCTGGCCGTGCTCGTCCCGGCGGCGCTCGCGCTCGGCGGGCGCCTCGGCATGGGGGAGCTCGGCGACGACGCGGCGCAGGCGCTCGGCGTGCCCGTCCAGCGGACGCGGGCGATGCTCGTGGCCGTCGGCGTGGGGCTGGTCGCCGCGGCGACCGCCGCGGCCGGGCCGGTGCCGTTCGTCGCGCTCGCGGCACCGCAGCTCGCCCGGCGGCTGACCCGCCGCGCCGGCGCGCAGCTGCTGCCCGCCGCGCTGACCGGCGCCGCGCTGCTGGCGTGCGGCGACCTGATCTCACTGCACCTGCCGGTCGCGCTGCCGGTCGGCGTGGTGACGGGTGTGCTCGGCGGCGCGTACCTGGCGTGGCTGCTGTCGATCACGGGACGGAAGGGGATGGTATGACGAGGCTGCGCGCGGAGGGTCTCACGCTCGCCTACGAACGCAGGGTCGTCGCCGAGGGGCTCGGCGTGGAGATCCCCGACGAGTCGTTCACGGTCATCGTCGGCCCCAACGCCTGCGGCAAGTCGACGCTGCTGCGCGCGCTGGCGAGGCTGCTGCGGCCGCGCGAGGGCGCCGTCCACCTCGACGGCGCGCCGATCACCGCCCTGCCGTCCAAGCGCCTCGCGCGGCGGCTCGGGCTGCTGCCGCAGTCGCCGCTCACCCCCGACGGCATCACCGTCGCCGATCTGGTGGCGCGCGGCCGCTACCCCTACCAGGGCCTGCTGCGCCAGTGGTCGCGCGAGGACGAGCGCGTGGTCGGCGACGCGCTCGCCGCGGTGGGCGTCGCCGACCTGGCCGACCGCGTCGTCGACGAGCTGTCGGGCGGCCAGCGGCAGCGGGTGTGGCTCGCGCTCGTCCTGGCGCAGCGGACCGGGATCCTGCTGCTGGACGAGCCGACGACCTACCTGGACATCGCGCACCAGATCGAGGTGCTGGACCTGTGCTCGCGCCTGCACGAGGAGGGCCGCACCCTCGTCGCCGTGCTGCACGACCTCAACCACGCCTGCCGGTACGCCACGCACCTCATCGCGATGCGCGGCGGCGAGATCGTCGCCCAGGGACCGCCGGAGGAGATCGTCACGGCGGACCTCGTCGAGCGCGTGTTCGGCCTCCCGTGCCGCGTCATCGACGACCCGGAGACCGGCACGCCGCTCATCGTCCCGGCGGACCGGCGGCGGGCGTTGACGCCGAAAGACCCTGTGAATTAGGTTAGCCTTGCCTAATTCGGAAGGGGTTCCGTGCTGACCTGGGAAGAGCTGCAGACCGAGCTGGCCGGGGTGCTGCCCGACGTCCTGCCCGACGCGCCGGGCGGCCACGCCGCTCCGGACGACAACCTCATCGAGCTCGGGATGGACTCCATCCGGCTGATGCAGCTCACCGGCCGGCTGCGCCGCCGCGGCATCGAGGTCCGCTTCGCCGAGCTGGCCGAGCGCCCCACCCTCGCCGGGTGGTGGGACCTCCTCGCCGGGCGCGGGCAGGTCGAGGCGTCGGCCGGGCCCGTCCCGTCCGGCGCCGCAGCGCCCGACACCGGGCCCGAGGCGTCCGAGCCGTTCCCGCTGGCGCTGATGCAGCACGCCTACTGGATCGGGCGCGACTCCGGGCAGTCGCTCGGCTCCGTCGCCGCGCACCTGTACGTCGAGCTGGACGGGCGCGCCATCGACCCCGAGCGTTTCGAGGCGGCCGTCAGGGCGCTCGTCCGCCGGCACCCGATGCTCCGCGTCGCCGTCCTGGACGACGGCACCCAGCGCGTCCTGCCCGAGCGTCCCGGGCCCGCGGTGACGGTCCACGACCTGCGCGGGGTCGCCCTCCCCGGCGCGGAGCTGGAGCGGATCCGCGCGGAGATGTCCGAGCAGCGGCTCCCCATCGAGGAGGGGCGTGTCTTCGACGCCCGGCTGAGCCTGCTGCCCGCCGGGACCGCACGTCTCCACCTGGACGTGGACATGGTCGCCGCCGACGCGATGAGCTACCGCGTCATGCTGGCCGACCTCGCCGCGCTGTACGAGGGGGAGAGCCTCGCGCCCATCCGGTACGGGTACGCCCGCTACCTCGCCGACGACCCGCGCGCCGAGGCGCGGGAGAAGGACCGGCTGTGGTGGGCCGGGCGGCTGCCCGACCTGCCCGGCCCGCCCGAGCTGCCCGTCGTGGCCGAGCCGGGGGACCGGGTCGAGCGCAAGCACCACTGGCTGTCGCCGGAGGACAAGCACCGCTTCATCGCCCGCGCCCACGCCGAGGGCGTCACCCCCGCGATGGCCCTCGCCGCGGTGTTCGCCGAGGTGATCGGCGCGTGGTCGGCGACGCCCCGGTTCCTGCTGAACCTGCCGCTGTTCCACCGCGAGCCGGTGCACCCCGACGTCGACGCGATCGTCGGGGACTTCACCGGCTCCATCATGCTGGAGGCCGACCTCACGGCCGGGCTCCCGTTCACCGCGCGCGCCCGCGCGATCCAGGCGGCGCTGCACACCGCGGGCGCGCACAGCGACTACTCGGGCCTTGAGGTGCTGCGCGACCTGTCCCGGCTGCGCGGCGAGCAGATCCTCGCGCCGATCGTCTACACCAGCGCCCTGAACCTCGGCGAGCTGTTCGGCGAGGCCGTCCGCGAGCGGTTCGGCGAACCCGGGTGGATCATCTCGCAGGGCCCGCAGGTGCTGCTGGACGCGCAGGTGACGGAGGTGTCCGGCGGGCTGCTGCTGAACTGGGACGTGCGCCGTCCCGCGTTCCCCGACGGCGTCGCCGAGGCGATGTTCGGCGCCTACACCGCCGCGATCACGCGGCTCGGGGCGCCCGGCGCGGACTGGGACGTGCCGCTCGGGGTCGCCGCGCCGCCGGAGCAGCTCCGCGTCCGGGCCGCGCTCAACTCCACCCCGCCGCCGCCACCGCGCACCCTGTCCGAGGGCTTCTTCGGCCACGCCCGCCGCACCCCCGACGCCCCGGCACTGCACTGGGGCGACGACGGCACGATGACGTACGGGGAACTGGCAGGCCGCGCCCTGCGCACGGCCGCGGCGCTCACCGCGCAAGGCGTGCGCCCCGGCGACCGCGTGTCGGTCGAGCTGCCGAAGGGACCGGGCCAGGCCGCCGCGGTCCTCGGCGTCCTCGCGGCCGGCGCCGCCTACGTCCCGATCGGCGTCGAGCAGCCCGAGGCCCGGCGCGCGCGGATCCGCGCGGGCGCCGCCGTCGCCGCCTCGATCACCCCGGACGGCGTCGCCGGCGGGGAGCCGCCCGCCGGTCCCCTGGATGCCCCGGCCGAGGTGCGCCCCGACCAGGTCGCCTACGTGCTGTTCACGTCCGGCTCCACCGGCGAGCCGAAGGGCGTCGAGGTCTCGCACGGCGCGGCCATGAACACCATCGGCGACCTGAACGCGCGGTACGCGCTCGGGCCGGGCGACGTCACGCTCGCGGTGTCGGCGCTCGACTTCGACCTGTCGGTCTACGACCTGTTCGCGCCCTGGTCGGCCGGTGGCGCCGTCGTGATCCCGGAGGAGGACGAGCGGCGCGACGCCGCCCGCTGGGCCGAGCTGGCCCGGCGCTGGTCGGTGACCGTGCTCAACTGCGTCCCGTCCGTCCTGGAGATGCTGCTGCGCTCGGGCCCGGCGGAGAGCCTGCGGCTGGTGCTGCTGGGCGGCGACTGGGTCGGCACGCACCTGCCCGCCCTGCTGGAGGAGCGCGCGCCGGGCGCCCGCTTCGTGGCACTGGGCGGCACCACCGAGACGGCTATCCACTCCACCGTGCAGGAGGTCGCCGGGGACGTCCCGGCCGACTGGCGGGCCGTCCCGTACGGCGTGCCGCTCGGCGGGGTCGCCTGCCGCGTCGTGGACGAGCAGGGCCGCGACCGCCCCGACTGGGTGCCCGGCGAGCTGTGGATCGGCGGCGGAGGCGTCGCCGACGGCTACACCGGCGACCCCGGCCGCACCGCCGACCGCTTCGTCGTCCACGAGGGCGTCCGCTGGTACCGGACGGGCGACCTGGCCCGCTACCGCCCGGACGGCACCCTGGAGTTCCTCGGCCGCCGCGACCACCAGGTCAAGGTGCGCGGATTCCGTGTCGAGCTCGGCGAGATCGAGGCCGCCCTGAGCGGCCACCCCGCGGTGACGCGGGCCGTGGCGCTCCTCGCCGGCAACCGCCTGGCCGCCGCGATCGTCACGGCGGACGCCGAGCCCGACCGGGAGGCGATCCTCGGCCACGCCCGCGGCCTGCTGCCCCCGCACATGGTCCCGGAGCTGCTGATCCCCCTGACAGCGCTGCCGCTGACGCCCAACGCGAAGGTGGACCGCAAGGCGCTCACCGCCCTCGCCACGGCCGAGACGGGCGGGCGCGCGCCCGCCGCCGAGCCGAGCACGCCCCTGGAGAGGGTCCTGAGCCGGATCGCCGCCGAGGTGCTGGAGGTGGACGACGTTGGCGCGGACGCCGACTTCTTCGCCCTCGGCGGCGACTCCGTTCTCGCGACGACCGTGATCGCGCGGCTGCGCGAGGCGCTCGACACCGCCGCGCTGCCCGTCCGCGTGCTGTTCGCCGAGCGGACGATCGCCCGCACCTGCCGCCGCTTCACCGAGATGCAGGAGGTACCGGGCCGCCTGGAGGCGGTGGCCGAGATCTGGCTGGAGGTCGAGTCCATGACCGAGGAGCAGGTCGCGGCCCGGCTAACCACCGGCTGAGGGCTCCGGCTCCGGGCTGTGCCCCGTCGCCGCGTCCAGGGACGGGCCGGTGTCCTCCTGGCGGACGTCCTCCGGGCCGGTGTCCTCTGCGGGACGCAGGATGGCGGTGCGCAGGCCGGTGAGGGTGACCGCGAGCGCCAGGGCCAGCGCGGCGCTGACCGTCCCGTACACGACGATGGCGGTGCTGGGGGACAGGTAGCGGCCGAGCGCCCCGGCGCCCAGCGCGCCGACCGCGCCGCCTCCGGTCTCCTGCGCGGCCCAGAGGGCGTTCACCCGCCCGAGATGGGAGTCGGGGGTGTGCGACTGGATGAGGCCGTACCGCAGGATCTCCTCGATGGACGCGACGAACCCGTACACGAGCAGCACCGCGACGGCGGTGGCGGGGTGGCGCGTGAGGCCCAGGCACGCGAGCGCGGCGAACCCGCCGACGGACGCGATGAGCAGCGCCCGGCCCGGCGTCCTGAGCGACCCGGCCCACCCGCTGGTCACCGACGCCAGCACCGCGCCGCACGCCGGGGCGGCGTACAGGAGGCCGACCGTGGCGGGCCCGCCGTCCAGGCTGCGCGTCGCGAACGCGGGCATCAGCACCGGGATCCCGCCCGCGACCATGAACAGCAGCCCGAGCAGCATGAGCGAGCCCACGACGCGGTGGGACGCCACGAAGCGGAACCCGGCGCCGATCGCCTTCAGCGGACGGCCCGGGGGCTCCTGCCCGCCCGGCCTGAGCGGCGGCAGGCCGGTGAGCAGGCCGAGCGTCCCGAACGTCCCGGCCGCCGCGGCGGCGTAGTTCCAGCCGACGCCGAACGCGGACACGACCAGGCCGCCGAGGGCGGGGGAGAGCATCGACCCGAGCCGGACGGTCAGCGCGTTGAGCGCGCCCGCCGCGACGAGCTTGTCCGGCCCGACCAGCGCGGGCGTCGCGGCGAGCAGCGCCGTCACGCTGACGCCCGTCGCGAGCCCGTCCCAGGCCGCCAGCACGTACAGCGCCGCCGCCGACGGGGACGGCAGGAACGCGTTGACGGTCAGCAGCGCGAAGCCGGCCCCCGCGGCGGTCCGCGCGAGCAGCATCAGCCGCCGCCGGTCGTGCGCGTCGGCCAGCACCCCGCCCCACAGGAAGCCCGCCAGGAGCGCGAACCCCTCGGCCGCCGACACCGCGCCGACGTGCACCGTCGACCCGGTCAGGTCGTACACCTGGACGGGGACCGCCACCATCAGCATCCCGATCCCGAAGACCGAGACCGTGCGCGCGATGAAGACGTTGCGGAACGGCCTGCTGGTGCGCAGCGGGCCGATGTCCATCGCGAGGCGCCTGAGCATGGTGGGGGGTTCTCCTCCGCCTGGGGGCATGGCTAAGGTAAGCCTAGCCTTAGTAGGTTGAAAAGAAGAGGATGGACCGGTGCAGCGAACGCTGATGAACGGAAAGATCCATCGTGCGACCGTCACGCAGGCGGACCTGCACTACGTGGGCTCGCTCACGATCGACGCCGGCCTGATGGAGGCGGCCGACATCGTGGAGGGCGAGCAGGTCCACGTCGTCGACATCACCAACGGCGCGCGCCTGGTCACCTACGCCATCACCGGCGAGCGCGGCAGCGGCGTCATCGGCGTCAACGGCGCCGCCGCCCACCAGGTGCGGCCCGGCGACCTCGTCATCATCATCACCTACGCGTCGCTGGACGAGGAGGAGCGGCGCGGGCACCGCCCCCGCGTCGTCCACGTGGACGGCGGCAACCGCGTCGTCGCCCTCGGCTCCGACCCGGCCGAGCCCGTCCCGGGCGCCCCCGCCCAGCTGGCCGGGAGGTGACGGTGGAGGGCTTCACCCCCTGGCCGCCGGACCTGGAGGCCAGGTACGTGGCCGAGGGCTACTGGGGCGCTTCCCTGCTCGGCGACGTCCTGCGGGGAGAGCCCGCGGGCCTGGCCCTGGTCGCCGGCGACGACCGCCTCACCTACGCCGAGCTGGACCGCCGCGCCGACCGCACCGCCGCCGGCCTGCTGCGGCTCGGCATCCGCCGGGGGGACCGCGTCGTCCTGCAGCTGCCGAACACCGCGGGCTTCGTCGTGACGTTCCTCGCCCTCGTCCGCGTCGGCGCCGCGCCCGTCCTCGCCCTCCCCGCGCACCGCGAGAGCGAGATCCGCTACCTGTGCGAGCTGTCGGAGGCCCGCGCCTACGTCTGCGCCGAGAACGACGGCGACTTCGACTACCGCGAGATGGCGCGGGCCCTCCCGGTCGAGCAGGTCATCGTCGACGGCGACCCCCAGGAGTTCACCGCCCTCGCCGGCGTCGACGCCGACCCCGTCGAGGCGCCCCGTCCCGAGCCGTCCGACGTCGGCGTCTTCCTCCTCTCCGGCGGCACCACCGGCCTGCCGAAGCTGATCCCCCGGACCCACCGCGACTACGTCTACAACCTGGAGGCCAGCGCCGGGGTGTGCGGCTTCGGGCCGGAGACCGTCTACCTCGTCGTCCTCCCCGCCGCGCACAACTTCGCGCTGGCCTGCCCCGGCATCCTCGGCGTGTTCGCGACGGGCGGCACGGTCGTGCTCGCGCCCTCCGGATCCCCCGACGACGCGTTCCCCCTCATCGAGCGCGAGCGCGCGACGGTCTGCGCGGTCGTCCCGCCGATAGCCCTGCTCTGGCTGGACGCGGCGAGCTGGTCGGGCGAGGACCTGTCGTCCCTGGAGCTCCTCCAGGTCGGCGGCGCCAAGTTCGCCGCCGAACGCGCCGCCGAGGTCCCCTCCGACCTCGGCTGCAAGGTGCAGCAGGTCTTCGGGATGGCCGAGGGCCTCCTCAACTACACGCGCCTGGACGACCCGCCCGAGCTGGTCGAGCGGACCCAGGGCCGCCCGCTGTCACCCGCCGACGAGATCCGCGTCGTCGGCGAGGACGGCGCGCCGGTCGCGCCGGGGGAGGTGGGCGAGCTCCTCACCCGGGGCCCCTACACCCTCCGCGGCTACTACCGCGCGCCCGAGCACAACGCCCGCTCCTTCACCCCCGACGGCTTCTACCGCACCGGCGACCTCGTCCGCGAGCTCCCGTCCGGGCACCTCGTCGTCGAGGGCCGCGAGAAGGACCAGATCAACCGCGGCGGCGACAAGATCTCCGCCGAGGAGCTGGAGAACCACCTGCTGGCCCACCCGGCGGTCCACGACGCCGCGGTGGTCGGCGTCCCCGACCCGCTGATGGGGGAGCGGACCTGCGCGTTCCTGGTGGTCCGGCACACCGCGCCCACCCTGCGCGAGCTCAAGGACTTCCTGCGCGCCCGCGGCGTGGCCGCCTACAAGTACCCCGACCGCGTCGAGACCGTGGAGGGCTTCCCCCGCACGCCCGTGGGCAAGATCAGCAAGAAGGCGCTGGCCGCCACGCTCTCCTGACGCGGCCGGGCGGGGGACCGGATCACCCCGGCCCGCATCGCCCCGCCGAACAGCCCGGTAATTCCCGTATAGTTCCGGTCAAGTTTACCCTAAGCAAGTCCCACCAAACTGTCCGAGGGCCTTGTCTTGGGGTCTTTAGTCACGCTTTAGTGGACGCTGGGATGTTGAGATCGGGGCGGCGCCGGGTAACCGGGCGGCGGAGTACGGGCGGCCGCCGCCGGGCGGCAACCGCGAATACAGACGGAATTGGCATCGTGGATACCGGGGATCCCTCCCATGTCGGCAGGCGTCTGGAGTAGGGCGGGCATTCGGCCCTGGACCGGCGTATCGGGAATGCGCCGCCGGGCCCATGGGGTGGTGCGCCGCCCCCGGGCGCGGCGCGCCGGTGCCGAGGGCGCCGCCCGGCCGTCCGGCCGTACGCGGCAGACGCCGGCACGGGCTTCTCCTCGCGTATTACCGGCGACCGTGACGGGCATTCGATTATCTGCTGACCGCTTTTGTCGCCGAGTCGCCGGAGACGGGTGACCAGGGGGCGCATCCATGAATCTCGCTGATCAGACGGCACAGGTCAGGACCGGAGTTCTCACGTTCTGAAGTCAGGGGCCGACTCGACGTTCGTTGCCAGGAGAGCGGGCCGGTGTCAGTATCCTTTCCATCCGGTAGCTCGCCAATGGTGCCGCCGTGTTCCGGCCATCGTCGCGATATGCGGGTGAGGAGAAAGGTGATCACCACACAGGGGGACCCTGTGAAACTGGTCGAACGGGACGAGGAACTCGCGGCGCTGGACGGGCTGCTCGCCGGGTTCACACGGACGCGCGGCTCGGTGGTGCTGGTGAGCGGCGGGATCGCCACCGGCAAGACCGTGCTGCTGCGGACCTTCGCGGAGCGTGCGGCGGGCCGCGGGGCACTCTACCTCGGCGCGGTCGCGTCCCGCCTTGAGCGCAACGTCCCCTTCGGCGTCCTGGAGCAGCTCTTCCGGAGCCCGGACCTGCCCGACGCCAGCGCGGAGGCGGCGATGCGGTGGCTGGACGCCGGTGTGCGCGGCGCGTCCCCGGACGGGACGGGACCCGCCGCCGACGCCGGCCGGCTGAGCTCGCCCGTCCTGCGCGGGCTGTGCGACGTCCTGCGCGGCCTGACCGACGGCCGGCCCGTGGTGATCGGCGTGGACGACGCCCACTACGCCGACGAGACGTCGCTGGGGTGCCTGTTCTACCTGCTGCGCCGGCTGCGGTCGGCGCGGCTCCACCTGGTCTTCAGCGAGTGCACCCACCTGGCCGCCGCGAACGCGCTGCTGCACAGCGAGGTCCTGCGCGACCCGTCGCTGTGCCGGATACGGCTGGAGCCGCTGTCGAGGGAGGGCGTCGCGGACATGGTCGCGGCGCGTCTCGGCACGCAGGACGCCCGGGACCTCGCCCCCGCCTTCCACGAGGCGAGCGCCGGCTACCCGCCGCTCGTCCAGGCGCTGATCGAGGACCATCGCGCGGACCCGGGGATGGCGGCGGCGGCGCCCGCCGGCGGCGACGCGTTCGGCCGGGCGGTGCTGAACCTGCTCTACCGCTACGAGCCCCCGGTGATGGAGGTCGCGCGCGCCACCGCCATCCTGGGCGAGCACGCGTCGGTGAAGCTGCTGGGCCGCATCCTCGACATCGACGCCGGGTCGGTGGCGCAGGCCCTCAACACGCTCACGGGCGCGGGCATCTGGGCGGACGGCCGCTTCCGCCACGCGGCCCTGCCCGCGGCGATCCTGGACGGCACCCCGCCGACCGCGCGCATGGTCACGCACGGCCGGGCCGCCGAGCTGCTCAACAACGAGGGCGTCGCGGCGGCGGAGGTGGCCGCGCACATCGTGGCGGCCGACCACATCGAGGCGCCCTGGGTGATCCCGATCCTGCGCGAGGCCGCCGAGCACGCCCTCGCGAACGACAACGTGCTCACGAGCCTGCACTACCTGCGGGCCGCGTACCAGCTGTGCGACGACGAGCGCCAGCGGCCGGCGATCGCCTCCGCCCTCGCCGACGCCGAGTGGCGCGTCGACCCCGCCCGGGTGCTGCGCCACCTGCACGAGATCAACCCCGCCGCGAACGGCCACCCCCTGGACGGGATGGACGGCTACGACGGCTTCACGCCGGTGACGTACCTGCTCTGGCACGGCCGCATGGCCGAGGCCCTCGACATCGTCGGCACCTCCCCCCACGACCGTGACGGCGTGCCGTCCGCGGCCGATCTGGAGACCCCGCGGCTCTGGGCCGCCTACCTGTACCCCGGCCTGCTGCGGGACCACTTCGCCGAGCACCCCGGCCCCACGGCGCACGGGGCGGGGTGGGCGGCGGCGCCGAACCCGGAGCTGCAGGGCGCCGCGATGCTGGCGTCCGGGCTGGTCCACGGCAGCGCGAACGGCATCCTGGACACCGCGGAGGGGATACTCCAGCGCTCCCGCCTGAACCACCGGACGTTCGCGCCGCTCACGAGCGCGCTCGCCCTCCTGATCTACAACGACCGGCTCGACCAGGCGGCGGCCTGGTGCGACTCCCTGCTGGAAGAGGCCGCCGCCCGGTCCAGCCCCACCTGGCACGCGCTGTTCTCGGCCGAGCGCGCGCTGATCGCGGTCCGGCGGGGCGACCTGGCCGCCGCCCGGCGGTACGCCGACTTCGCGCTGCGCCTGATCCCCCCGGCGAGCTGGGGCGTCGCGGTCGGGCTGCCGCTCGCGGCGATGGTCCACGCCGCGACGGCCATGGGCGACGTCGAGGACGCGGCGACCTACCTCGACGTCCCCGTCCGCGAGGCGATGTTCCAGACCCGGATGGGCCTGCACTACCTGTGCGCGCGTGGCCGCCACCATCTGGAGGCGGGCCGTCCCCACGCCGCCCTGTCCGACTTCCGGGCCTGCGGGAAGCTGATGGCGGGATGGGGCATCGACCTGCCCGCCGTCGAGCCGTGGCGCGCCGGGGCGGCCCAGGCCCACCTGCTGCTCGGGGAGGAGCTGGAGGCCAGGCGGCTCATCGACGGCCAGCTCGCGCTGCTGTCGCCCGCGCACCTGCGCACGCGCGGGATCTCGCTGCGCGTCCAGGCCGCGACCCGTGACGTCGACGCCCGTCCCGCGCTGCTGCGCGAGGCCGTGGCCGTCCTGGAACGCGGCGGCGACCAGCTGGAGCTGGCCTACGCGCTGGCCGACCTGGGCGATGCGTGCAGGGCGCGGGGCGAGGCCCGGGACGCCCGCGCGCTGGCCCGCCGGGCCTGCGACCTCGCCCGCACGTGCGGGATCGACCTGCCGGACCGGGGGGACGCCGCCGAGCCCGCGGAGGCCGACCCCGACGCGGGCCGGGCGACGGAGCTGAGCGACGCCGAGCAGCGGGTCGCGGCCCTGGCCGCGGACGGCTACACCAACCGGGAGATCTCCGAGCGCCTGTACATCACGATCAGCACGGTGGAGCAGCACCTGACCAAGATCTACCGCAAGCTCAACGTGAAGCGCTTCGACCTGCGGTCCGCCCTCCAGCGGTCCGGTGCCGACATGGCGGACGATCCGGCTCCCGGCGTCCCGCGCGAGGACGGGAAGGTCCGCCTCGTGGGGGACGAGCCCCGGCCGCAGCAGGGCGGCGGCCGCAAGCTGTGGCCGGCAAACCGGAGCGTCGCCGCGTGCAACGGCTGCGGGTGAGGCGGCCCGCCCGCCGGTGAGGCGGCCGCACATCGGACTTCCGCGCCCGTGACGGCAGTGCCGGAGGTCCGCGTCAGTGCCGGACGTCCGCGTCGCGGACGTGCCGGCCCCCCGTCCCCAGCGCGGGGCCGGACGGCGGCAGCACGATTTCTCCGGCCTGCAGGGCGCCCTTGAGATCGAAGCGTTTCACGTTGAGCTTGCGGTAGGTGTTGGTCAGGTGCTGCTCCACCGTGCTGATCGTGATGTAGAGCTTCTTCGAGATCTCGCGGTTGGTGTAGCCGTCCGCGGCCAGGGACGCCACCCTCCGCTCGGCGTCGCTGAGCCTGAGACCGGGGACGCCGGGGCCCTCGTCGCCGTCCGGAGGGGCGGCCCTGCATGGGATCCCGCACTGCCGGGCGAGGGCGTCGGCCTTGGCGCCCAGTTCCCGGGCGCGTTCGTGCCCGCCGGTGCGGGAGTGGAGGTCGCCGAGGTCGCGCAGCGTGTGCGCCAGCTCCAGCCGGTCGCCGTAGCGTTCGAGCAGCTCGGCCGACCGTTCGAGCAGCGGCCGCCGGTCGGGGAGGCCGAGGGTGGCGGCCTTCACGCGCAGCGACATGCCGCGGGTCCGCAGATGGATCGGTGACACGAGGGCCAGCTGCTCGTCGGCGAGCCTCCTCGCCTCGCGTGGTTCCCGCCCCAGCGCGAGGAGCGTCTGGGCGGCGCCGAGCCGCCACGGCTCGATGGACGCGTCGGCCCGCATCGATCCGCACGCGCGGAAGTCGTACAGGGCGGCGTGGTACCGCTTCGCCGCCAGGTGGTGGCGTCCGCGGGCGTAGTAGTAGTGCTGGCCCATCGGGGTCCGGAACATGGCCTCGGGCACCGAGGTCTCCAGGAGGGCGGCCGCGTCGTCGTGCCGTCCGGTGGAGGTCCAGACCTGGATCATGCAGGAGAGCGGCAGCCCGGCGACGACGCCCCAGCCTTTGCGGGGGATCAGGTTCCACGCCGTCTCGGCCCGCTCCCCGGCGCCGGCGAGGTCTCCCTGCCGGAGGTCGATCAGTGACCGCAGCGCCGTGAACAGCGCGAGCCACGTCGGGCTGCGGCGGGTCGCCGCCTCCTCGACGAGGAGGTCGCACCACGGCGCGGACCTGGCCGGGCGGGCGCCGTAGACGAGCGTGCCCAGCGCGATCGACAGCGGCACGAACGTCTGCTCGCTGAGGCGAGAGCGTTCCAGGATGCGCTCGGCCGCGCCCAGCGCCCCGTCGATGTCGCCTCGGCGGAGCCTGGTCACGAGCAGGGGCTCCGCGTGGTCCCCGCCGTCGGACGGGGGCGCCGCGGCCGAGGGTGGTGCGGGCCGGGCGATCGTCCCGGGGCGCGCGGGACCGTGCGGTAGGGGGCCGTGCCGCACGGTGGTCCCGGGCTGCACGGGGTTGCCGGGCTGCACGGCGTCCCCCGGCCACGCGGGGGGCAGCAGCTCGGGGTACAGGTAGGACGGCCAGTGCTGGAGGGGGATGAGGTCGAGGACGGCCGGGTGCTCGTCGCTCTGCGCGCCGAGCCCGTTCCGCAGCATCGTGCCGACGGTCCGCAGCGCCTCCGACAGCCGTCCCTGCCACATCAGCGAGGTGAGCGGGGCCGTCGCGTACCGCTCGTCGAGCAGGTTCTCGCGGATGGCGAGGTCGCATTCCGGCAGCCGCCGCAGCACCATCGTGGGGTCGACGCGCCATTCGGCGTCGGCGAGCACGGCGGCGATGACCGCGCGCCGCCGCTCGTCGCCGCACATCTGGTGGGCGGCCCTGAGGTAGCGGATGCCGGTGTCGAGGTCGTCGCGGATCAGCGCCTGCTCGGCGGCCTCCCGCAGCGTGGGCAGGGCCCAGGGCGGCTCGCCGTGGTTGGACGCGACGATGTGCTCGGCCACCTCCGCGGCCGCCGCGCCCTCGGAGTGCAGCAGCTGGGCCGCCCGCAGGTGCAGGTCCCGCCGTTCCCCGGCGGGCATGCCGTCGGCGACGGCGGCCTGCGCCACCCCGTGGCGGAAGCGGCCGCCGTGCAGGACGCCCGCCGAGGCGAGCGTGGCGACGGCCCGTGCGGCCGACTCGGCGTCGATGTCGAGCAGCATCCCGAGCAGCCTCGGCGGCAGCGGCTTGTTCAGGACGGCCAGCGCGCGGGCCGCGTCCAGGACGGGGAACTCGTGGCGCCGCAGGAAGCCGACGACCGCGCGGCCGAAGGCCCGGCCCGCGAGGCCCTCGGGGACGAGCGGCTGGGGCCCGGCCGCGTAGTCCTCCAGGAGCGCCTCCACGAGCGCCGGGTTGCCGGCGCTCGTCTCGTGCAGGGCGGGCGCCAGGCGCCGGGCCGTGCCCGCGTCGAAGCGGCTGCGCAGGAGGTCCGCCACGTCGGCGGCCGACATCGGGCCGAGCTCGATCAGGCGGGAGTGGGGCTCGTGGAGGAACTCGGTGTGCAGCGGGGCCTTCGCGGTGTGGGGCCGCGTCCGCTCGGTGAGCACTGTGAGCAGCCGCGCGGAGCGCAGGCGGCGGACGAGGTACAGCAGGCACCGCAGCGAGGTCTCGTCGGCGTGGTGGACGTCGTCGACGCCGATCACGACGGGCCGGTGCTCGGTCAGGCCGCGCAGCAGGTCCCACATCCCGCGGAACCACACCAGCAGGGGCAGCCGGTGCGAGTTCAGCAGCCGTGTCGCGCGCTCGGCCATCGCGTCGGGGAGCTCGGGACTGCTGAAGAGCTGCTCCAGCACCCCCACCGGCAGGCCGGTCTCCAGGGGCGAGGCGACGGCGCCGAGGACGATGGCGCCGGACTCGCGCGCCCTTCTCTCCAGGGAGCACAGGAGCGAGCTCTTGCCCGTGGCGACGCCGCCGCTGATGACCGCCACCCTGCTGCGCACCAGCAGTGAATCCGTCAGCAATTCTTCGAGAACGGCGACTTCTTCGTTCCGTTTCACCGGACTCACGAACTCTCCCCCGACTGCCCGTTCTTCCGAATGTCAGGCCGTGTCGCCAGGCCCCGCGGTCGCCGTCACATGGCCGAAGGAACGCGCCCGAAGTAAATCTACCGATTCTCCTCTCATGCGGCAACCGGTCACCTTGGGCGATCGATTCCGGGCTTGTGAGAGGTGCAGTGATAGGCACTTTCGGCATGTGTGCCACACAGGTCAGGCGAATGTAGACTTTAGGTAAGTTTCGGCCGGACGGGGGATAATGTAGGGCCGCGTTCAAGGGTCGGACGATAGGGAGGCGCCGCCTATGGATTTCCTCCCCGGGCCGGACGTATGAAGCCTCTTCAAGATCACAGATCGCCTGTACAGTGCGCGGTCGGCCGGTGGCCCGCCCTCCCGCGCCCGGTCGTCCCGGCGGACGCCTCGGGCCTCCTCCCCCTGTCCGTGGTGGTCCGGTAGGGGGACCCCTAAAGTACCCGAAAGGTGATACCAGACGCTTCTCTGACCAGGGGTGACTTCTCTGCGTGCCGGACCGGACGCGAAGTCGACATTGCCCCTCCGGGTGCGTGAGTGCAGGCTGGTCCCGGCCTCTTCGCGGCCCTCGGGGGCATCCTCGGAGAAGGAATGCAAGGGCCACTGGCCGCCCCTGTTGTCCGACCGGTCGCCCGAGAAGAGGCGCCGGCCGTCCGCGGCCCCATGTGACCTCCCCGTTATTAACGGAATTCACCGTCCCGCCCATTAATTCACGGCGAAGTGAATTATCCGCGCCGCCCTGCGGCGGGTGCGGCGGCCGCGCACTGTACCGGCACCCACAGAGACCGCCGCGTCGGCCGAGGGCGACACGCCCGGGAGGACGCGTTCACGGCACGCCGGTGCGGTAAGGGCGGTTTGGTGTGGCTTTAACACCGCGATAGGGGTGTGGCGCGCGTCGGAGGGGGGCGCGCCCTCTTCCGGGGGCCTCGTCGTAGGGGCTGTGTTTTACGGGTACCACTCGGCGTTCCGCCGTCACATGATCTGAGAGGTGTCCTGACCTCCTGCGGGACCCGCTTCCAGGATCCACCGGGCGCCGCGGGCCTCCGGGTGCGCGACGCGCCGGGGTCGGGCAGCCGGGCTTCCGCCGGGCCGGTGCGCGCGCACCACCGGGCCGCCGCGTGGGACGAGGGCCACGGCCGTGCGGCCGCGGCCCGCTTGAGGGGAGAGCATCGTGAGATACGAGGTCCTGGGGCCGCTGCGCGTCGTCGACGGCGACGGGTGCGCCGCCATCAGCGCACGCAAGATCGAGACCGTCCTGACCGTGCTGCTCATCCGGTCGGACCAGGTGGTGGCGCTGGACCAGCTCATCACCGAGATCTGGGGGGACGCGCCTCCGCGCCGCGCGATGGCCGGGCTGCACGTCTACATCTCCCAGGTCCGCAAGTTCCTGAACCGGCCCTGGCACGCGGAGAGCCCGGTCGTGACGCGGCCCCCCGGATACCTGCTGCGCAAGGGCCCCGACGATATCGACTTCCACCTTTTCTTCGACGCCGTGGGGCGGGGGCGTGCCCTGATGCGGGAGGGCCTGCACGAGGAGGCGGCGGACGCGCTGGAGGACGCCCTCGGCATGTGGCGCGGCCCGGTGCTGGGCGACCTGCGCAGCGGCCCGATCATCGAGGGCTTCGTGACGTGGATGACGGAGTCGCGGCTGGAGTGCCTGGAACTGCTCGCGGACGCCCACCTGCGGCTCGGCCGGCACCGCGAGGTGATCGGACGGCTGTACTCGCTGGTCACCGAGAACCCGCTGCGGGAGTCCTACTACCACCAGCTGATGCTGGCGCTGTACCGCTCCGACCGGCAGGCCGACGCGCTGAAGGTGTACCAGTCCGCGCGCTCCACGCTGAGGGAGGAACTGGGGCTGGAGCCCTGCCGGGCGCTGCGCGACCTCCAGCGGGCGATCCTGACGGCGGACGAGCGCCTCGACCTCCTCGCGGCCTCGTAGGCGCCGCCCCGGGGGCGGGAAGGAGCGAGGACCACGGTACGAGGCGTGAAAGTGATTTCGTGCTGCCTGAATTCAGCTGGAAAAAATCGCCCGGTGCCGTCCCGGGCCGCTTTGACGGCACTTTAGACCTCTCTTCGAGGATGGCGAGGCCGAGCGCCTGATCTGGGCGAAGACAGTGCCTTCGGTGGCCGGACCCTGTTCCTCTTGAATGGCGTGGAGTGTGATGGCGGGTATTTCCATCGCGGTCGTGGGATTGTCGTGCAGGCTGCCGGGCGCCGCGGATCCCGACGCGTTCTGGCGGCTGCTCGGCGAGGGCCGCGACGCGATCGGGCCGATGCCGTCCGACCGGCGGCGCGCGGGCCGCTCAGGGCCGCCCCCGCGGGGCGGGTTCCTCGACTCGGTCGACACGTTCGACGCCGCGTTCTTCGGCATCACCCCGCGCGAGGCGGCCGCCATGGACCCGCAGCAGCGCCTCATGCTGGAACTGGCCTGGGAGGCGCTGGAGGACGCCGGGATCCGCCCGGACGCGCTCGCCGGGAGCCGGACGGGCGTCTTCGCCGCCGCGATCTGGGACGAGTACGCCTCGATCCTGCTCCGGAACGGCACGGCCGCCGGGAACCGGTACGCGATGACCGGCGTGCACCGCAGCATCATCGCCAACCGCGTCTCCTACACCCTCGGGCTGCGCGGGCCCAGCCTGACGGTGGACACGGCGCAGTCGTCGTCGCTGGTGGCCGTGCACACCGCATGCGAGAGCCTGCGGCGCGGGGAGTGCGACGCGGCCCTCGCCGGCGGGGTCAACCTGATCCTGGGCGAGGACAGCATGGACGCCGCGGCCGCCCAGTTCGGCGGCCTGTCCCCGGACGGGCGCTGCCACACCTTCGACGCCCGGGCCAACGGGTTCGTCCGCGGCGAGGGCGGCGGCGCGGTGCTGCTCAAACGCCTGGACACCGCCCTCCGCGACGGCGACCGGGTGTACTGCGTGATCCGCGGCGGCGCCGTCAACAACGACGGCGCGACCGACGGGCTGACCGCCCCCGGGCGGCGGGCGCAGGAAGAGGTGCTCCGGCTCGCCTACCGGAACGCGGGCGTGCCGCCAGCCGAGGTGCAGTACGTCGAACTGCACGGCACCGGGACGCCGGTCGGCGACCCCGTGGAGGCGGCGGCGCTCGGCGAGGTGCTGGGCAGGCCCGGCCCAGGCTCGGACCCCACGCGCGTCGGGTCCGTCAAGACCAACGTCGGGCATCTGGAGGGCGCGGCGGGGATCACCGGCCTCCTCAAGGTGATCCTCAGCATGGCGCACCGGCGCCTCCCGCCGAGTCTCAACTTCACCACACCGAACCCGCGCATCCCGCTAGGGCGACTGGGGCTGCGGGTGCAGCGGGAGACGACCGGCTGGCCGGATCCGGGACGTCCCCTCGTCGCCGGGGTCAGCGCCTTCGGGATGGGCGGCACGAACTGCCACCTCGTCCTCACCGAGGCGCCCGCACAGGTGCCACCCGAAGCGTCGCCGGACGCGCCGCCGATCGTCCCGTGGACCATCTCGGGGGCGACCCCGGACGCCCTGCGCGCCCAGGCAGGACGGCTCCACGCGCACGTGACGGCGGACCCGGACGCCGACCTCGCGGACGTCGGGCACGCGCTGGCCACGACCCGCACTGCGCACGCCCACCGCGCGGTCGTCCTGGGAGGCGGCCGCGCGACCCTGCTCGGCCGGCTGGACGCGGTCGCGCGGGACGACGAGGAGCCCGGGGTGATCCGGGGCGAGGCGACCGGCGGCGGCGTCGCCGTCCTCTTCAGCGGCCAGGGGAGCCAGCGCCCGGGAATGGGACGCGAACTGCACGCCGCCTACCCCGCCTTCGCCGACGCCCTCGACGAGGCGTGCGCCGCGCTCGACCCCCACCTGGACCGGCCGCTGCGCCCGATGATGTTCGCCGTGCCGTCGGACCACACCGCGCCGTCGGACCGCACCGCGCCGCTGGACCAGACGGCGTACACCCAGCCCGCGCTGTTCGCGATCGAGGTGGCCCTGTACCGGCTGGCCGAGCGGTGGGGCCTGCGCCCCGGCCACCTGATGGGCCATTCGGTGGGCGAGATCGCCGCCGTCCACGTCTCCGGGGCCCTCGGCCTCTCGGACGCCGCCACGCTGGCCGCCGCGCGGGGCCGCCTCATGCAGGCGGTCACCGCCGCCGGTGCGATGGCCGCCTGGCAGGCCACCGAGGAGGAGGCCGCCGAGGCCGTCGCGGGCACGGGCGGGCGGGTCGGGATCGCCGCGGTCAACGGGCCCTCCGCGGTGGTGGTGTCCGGTGACCGCGACGCCGTCCGCGAGGCGACCCGCGCCTGGCGGGACGGCGGGCGGCGGACCAGGCTGCTGCGCACCAGCCACGCGTTCCACTCGCCGCACATGGACGGCGTGCTCGACGCGCTGAGGGACGTCGCCGCCGGGCTCCCCTTCGCCGCGCCGCGGATCCCCGTCATCTCCAACGTGACCGGCCGGCCGCTGACCGCCGGGGAACTCGCCGACCCCGGCTACTGGGCCGAGCACGCCCGCAGGGCCGTGCGGTTCATGGACGGCGTGCGGTGGATGCGCGGGGAGGGCGTCTCCACGTTCGTCGAGCTGGGGCCCGACGCCGTCCTGACCGCCATGGCCCGCGAGTGCCTCGCGGAGACGCACGACGAGGGCGGCCCTCGCCCCGCGGTGCTGGCGGTCCTGCGCCGCGACCGTCACGAGGCGGAGACCTTCGTAACCGCCATGGCCGGGGTGCACGTGCGCGGAGCCGCCCTCGGCTGGGAGCACGCCTTCGGCGCCGGCCCGCGGCGGCGCGTCCCCCTGCCGACCTACGCCTTCCAGCGGCGGCGCCACTGGGCCGGTGAACCGGCGGACGTGGCCGGCACGGAACCGGCGGCCCCGGAGTCCGCGATCCCCGCCGCGCGGCCGGTGCTGCTTCCCGCCGGGCTCGGTGACGCCGAGCGGCGCCGGGTCCTCGCCGACACCGTGCGGAAGCAGACGGCCCTCGTCCTCGGCCACGCGGGCGCCGACGCCATCGACCCCGGCACGTCCTTCAAGGCCCTCGGTTTCGACTCGGTCGCCGCGGCGGAGCTGAGCGAGCGCCTCGGCGCCGCGACCGGCCTGCCCCTGGCCGCCACCCTGACGTTCGACCATCCGACGCCCGCCGCCGTCACCGACCACCTGCGCGCACTGCTCCTCGATGACGATCCGGCGGCACCGCCCGCCCCTCTCGACCGGCCGCGCACCGCTGCCGACGCCGACGAGCCGATCGCCATCGTCGGGATGGCCTGCCGTTATCCGGGCGGTGTCGCCTCGCCCGAGGACCTGTGGGACCTCGTCAGCGGCGGCATCGACGCGGTGGGGGAGTTCCCGCGCGACCGTGGCTGGGACCTGGCGGGCCTGTTCTCCGGCGCCCCCGGCGCGACCGGCACCAGCCACACCCGCGAGGGCGGTTTCCTGTACGACGCCGACCGGTTCGATGCGGGGTTCTTCGGGATCAGCCCGCGTGAGGCGCTGGCGATGGATCCGCAGCAGCGGCTGCTGCTGGAGACCGCCTGGGAGGCGTTCGAACGCGCGGGCATAGGCGCCACGGCCCTGCGGCGCAGCCTGACCGGCGTCTTCGTCGGCGCGACCGCCCAGGACTACGGCCCGCGCCTGCACGAGGCGCCCGACGGCCTCGACGGCCACCTGCTGACGGGCACGACCCCCAGCGTCGCGGCCGGCCGCGTCGCGTTCACGTTCGGTCTGGAGGGTCCGGCGTTGACGGTGGACACGGCGTGTTCGTCGTCGCTGGTGGCGATCCATCTGGCGTGCCGGTCGCTGCGGCAGGGCGAGTCCGCACTGGCGCTGGCGGGCGGCGCCACCGTCCTCGCCACCCCCGGCATGTTCACCGAGTTCTCGCGTCAGGGCGGGTTGGCGGTGGATGGGCGGTGCAAGGCGTTCGCGGCGGGTGCGGATGGGACGGGGTGGTCGGAGGGTGTGGGTCTGGTGTTGCTGGAGCGGTTGTCGGACGCGCGTCGCAACGGTCGCCGGGTGCTGGCGGTCGTCCGCGGCTCGGCGGTCAACCAGGACGGCGCGTCGAACGGCCTGTCGGCACCCAACGGCCCCTCGCAGCAGCGCGTGATCGGCCAGGCGCTGGCCGACGCCCGCCTGTCGGCTTCCGACGTGGATGCGGTGGAGGCGCATGGCACGGGGACGAGGCTGGGTGATCCGATCGAGGCGCAGGCGTTGCTGGCGGCCTATGGACAGGGCCGCGGGGATGGTGGCCCGTTGTGGCTGGGGTCGGTGAAGTCCAACATCGGGCATGCGCAGGCTGCTGCGGGTGTGGCGGGTGTGATCAAGATGGTGATGGCGATGCGGCACGGCATGCTGCCCGCGTCGCTGCACATCGATGAGCCGACTCCGCATGTGGACTGGGACGCCGGTGCCGTGCGGTTGCTGACCGAGTCCGTGGAGTGGAGCGGGGAGGGCCGTCCCCGCCGCGCGGGCGTCTCCTCGTTCGGTATCTCCGGGACGAACGCCCATCTCATCGTCGAGGAAGCCCCGGCGCCATCCGAGAAGCTCCGCCCGGTCGCCGAAGCGTCCGTGGTGCCGTGGGTGCTCTCGGCGCGCAGCGAACAAGCCCTTCGCGGGCAGGCGCGTGCACTGGCCCAGTACGTGGAGTCCGCCCCCGAGCCGTCCCCGGAGGAGATCGGGTGGTCGTTGGTGTCGGCGCGTTCGGTGTTTGAGCATCGTGCGGTGGTGGTGGGTGGGTGGGATGTGTTGTGCGGGGGTGTTGCTGGGTTGGGTGGGGGTGGTGTGGGGGGTTCGGTGGTGTCGGGTCGTGTGCTGGGCGGCGGCAGCGGCAGCGGTGGTGGTGGTGTGGTGTTGGTGTTTGGGGGTCAGGGTTCGCAGTGGGTGGGGATGGGCGCGGGGTTGCTGGGGTCGTCGGCGGTGTTTGCGGGGCGTGTGGGTGAGTGTGAGCGGGCGTTGGCGCCGTACGTGGATTGGTCGTTGTCGGAGGTGTTGCGGGGTGGGGTGAGTGCGGCCGATCTGGGGCGGGTGGATGTGGTGCAGCCGGTGTTGTGGGCGGTGATGGTGTCGTTGGCTGCGGTGTGGGAGGGGTTCGGGGTGCGGCCTGCGGCGGTGGTGGGTCATAGCCAGGGTGAGATCGCGGCGGCGTGCGTGGCGGGTGCGCTGACGTTGGAGGACGCGGCCAGGATCGTCGCGGTGCGGGCGCGGGCGTTGCGGCGGCTGTCAGGGCGCGGGGCGATGGCGTCGCTGGGTGTGAGTGCCGCAGAGGCCGAGCGGCTGGCGGAGGGTGCCGAGGGCGTGGTGGTGGCGGCGGTGAACGGGCCGTCGTCGACGGTGGTGTCGGGGCCGCCGGATGAGGTGCGGTCGGTGGTGGCGGCTGTACGTGGCGGGGGCTGGCGGGCGCGGCTGGTGGATGTGGATTATGCCTCGCATGGTCCGCAGGTGGATGAGATCACCGGTGAGCTGCTGCGGGACCTGGCTGGGGTGGAGCCGGTGGACGGAGGGGTGGCGTTCTTCTCGTCGGTTACCGGTGGCCGTTTTGATCCCGGTGGTTTGGATGCGGGTTATTGGGTGAGCAACCTTCGCGAGCCGGTTCGGTTCGCCGAGGCGATCGAGGCTCTGCTGGCCGAGGGGCACCGGGTGTTCATTGAATCCAGCCCACACCCGGTGCTCACGGTCGGCATGAGCGAGTGCTTCGAGCGGGCCGGGGTGACCGCGGCCGCCGTGCCCACGCTGCGCCGCGACGAGGGTGATCTGACCCGGGTGGGGTTGTCGCTGGCCGAGGCGTTCGTGGCGGGCGCCGATGTGGACTGGCGGCCCTGGTTCCCCGCCGACCCGCGCCCCGAGACGGTCGATCTTCCCACCTACGCCTTCCAACGCCAGCGGTTCTGGCTCACCGGGTCCGATGGCGGCAGTGACATGGGCGCGTCGGGTTTGCGCCCGACCGGGCACCCCCTCCTCCCCGCGGCGATCGACCTGGCGGACGGCGAGCTGACCCTGACCGGACGGATCTCGGCGGATTCGGGGCCCTGTCTCGCGCACTCGGTGGCGGGCACGTCGCTGGTACCCGGGTCTGTGCTGGTGGAATGGGCTCTGCGCGCCGCCGACGAGTGCGGATCCGAAGCGGTCCGGGAGCTGATGTTCCAGGAGCCTCTCGTCCTGCCCGGGTCCGGCGCTCTGCTGATCCGCGTCGCCGTGGACACCGCCGGGCCCGGGGACGAGCGTGAGGTGCGGATCCACTCCCGTCCGGCCGGTGAGGACTCAGCGTGGACCTGCCACGCCGTGGGCGTCCTCGGTCCGCATGCGGAGGACGAGCCGGGCACGCTCGACGGCGCGTGGCCTCCAGCGGGCGCGGAGCCGGTGGAGTTAGGCGACTTCTACGAGCGCGCCGAGGCGGCGGGGTACGCGTACGGCCCGGCGTCACGGGGGCTCCGGGCGCTGTGGCGGCACGGGGACGACCTGCTGGCCGAGGTCGCGCTGCCCGGAGACGCGGAGGCCCCTGCGGCGTACGGCATCCACCCGGTGCTGCTGGACGCGGCGCTGCACCCGGCGCTGCTCGACGACCGGTTCACACCCCCCGACGGGCATGTGTGGGTGCCGTTCACCTGGGCCGGGGTGTCGCTGTGGGCCGGAGAGGCAACGACGGCGCGGGTCCGGCTGTCCATCCAGGGGGAGGGCGTGCTGGAGGCGGTGATGGCGGACGCGCTGGGCGCTCCGGTCCTGACCGCTGAGTCGGTGGTGCTGCGGCCGGTCCCCGCCGATCGGCTGCGGGAGGCGGGCACGCGAGCGGCGGATCCGTCACGCGGCGCACGGGACGGTTCCGTCCGGTCGAACGGGTCCACCCGGCGCCGGCGTGCCGGGGGCGGAGCCGACGGAGGACAGGGGGACTGGGCGGCGGGGCTGGCCGGGCTCGCCCCGGACGAGCGGCGGCGGACGGTCATGGACCTCGTCCGCGGCCACTCCGCCGCCGTGCTGGGGCACGCCGACGCGGCCGCGATCCGTCCCGACGCGACCTTCAAGGACCTCGGCCTCGGCTCGGTGACGGCGGTGGAGCTGCGCGGCCGGCTCGCCACGGCCACCGGGCTCCGCCTTCCCACGGCACTGGTCTTCCGGCATCCGACACCGCAGGACGTCGCCGCCGAGCTGCTGCGCCGCCTCGCCCCCGGCGGCGGGGAGGCGCCCGCGGGGCGGGACGCGGCGGAACCGCTCCTCACCGAGGTGGCGCGGCTGGAGACCGCCCTGGCAGGTGCCGACGTCGGGGACGGCGAACGCGGCGCGGTGACGGCACGTCTGGAGGAGCTCCTGGCGAAGTGGAAGCAGGCCCCCGGGTCCGAGGACGAGGGCGGCGCGGTGGACCGGCTGCGCGCGGCCTCCGCCGAGCAGGTCCTCGACTTCATCGACAACGAGCTGGGAGTTTCCTGAAGGGGAATGCGCCATGGCGAATGAAGAGAAGCTGGTCGACTACCTCAAGCGCACCGCCGCCGACCTGCACGAGACGCGCCGGCGCCTGCGCGAGGCGGAGGAGCGGCACGCCGAGCCGGTGGCCGTGGTCGGCATCGCCTGCCGTTTCCCCGGCGGGGTCGGCTCGCCCGAGGCGCTGTGGCGGCTGGTGGCCGCCGGCGGCGACGCCATCACCGGGTTCCCCGCCGACCGCGGCTGGGACCTGGACGCCCTCTACCACCCGGACCCCGCGCAGCCGTGGACCAGCTACGTCCGCGAGGGCGGCTTCGTGACCGACGCGGACAAGTTCGACGCCGGGTTCTTCGGGATCAGCCCGCGCGAGGCGCTCGCCATGGACCCCCAGCAGCGGCAGATGCTGGAGGTGTCCTGGGAGCTGTTCGAGAGGGCCGGGATCGACCCGGTCACGCTGAAGGGCAGCCGGACCGGCGTGTACGCGGGCGTGTCCAGCGAGGACTACATGTCGGGGCTGCCGCGCGTCCCCGAGGGTTTCGAGGGGCACGCCACCACCGGCAACCTCGCCAGCGTCGTGTCGGGCCGCGTGGCGTACACGTTCGGCCTGGAGGGGCCGGCGGTGACGGTGGACACCGCCTGCTCGGCGTCGCTCGTGGCCGTCCACCTGGCGTCGCAGGCGCTGCGGCAGGACGACTGCTCGCTGGCGGTCGCGGGCGGGGTGCTGATCCTGTCCTCCCCGCTCATGTTCACCGAGTTCTCCCGTCAGCGCGGCCTGGCCCCCGACGGCCGCTGCAAGCCGTTCGCGGCGGCGGCGGACGGCACCGGCTTCTCCGAGGGCGTCGGGCTGCTGCTGCTGGAACGGCTGTCGGACGCGCGCCGCAAGGGCCGCCGCGTCCTGGCGCTGATCCGCGGCTCGGCGATCAACCAGGACGGCGCCAGCAACGGCCTGACCGCCCCCAACGACGCCGCGCAGGAGAGCGTGATCCGCCGCGCGCTGGCCAACGCCCGGCTCGCGGCGGCCGAGGTGGACGCGGTGGAGGCGCACGGCACCGGCACCCGGCTGGGCGACCCGATCGAGGCGCAGGCGCTGCTGGCGACCTACGGGCGGGACCGCCCGGCGGACCGGCCGCTGCGGCTGGGCTCGGTCAAGTCCAGCATCGGGCACACCCACGCGACCGCGGGGGTGGCCGGCCTCATCAGCATGATCATGGCGATGCGGCACGAGACGCTGCCCGCCACCCTGCACATCGACGAGCCGACCCCGCACGTGGACTGGTCCACGGGCTCCGTCCGGCTGCTCACCGAGGCCGTCCCCTGGCCGCGCGGCGACCGCCCGCGCCGCGCCGGGGTGTCGTCGTTCGGCATCTCGGGCACGAACGCGCACCTGATCGTGGAGGAGGCCCCCGCGGACCCGGACGCCGCCGCGGGCGCGGGCTCCGCGCAGGCCGGAGCGGGGCGGGCGGTGACACCGTGGGTGGTGACGGCCCGCGGCGCCGAGGCGCTGCGTGCCCAGGCCGCGCGGCTCGGCGGGTTCCTCGCGGACGGGCCGCCCGGCACGGACACCGAGGTGGGGTGGTCGCTGGCGACGACCCGCTCGGTGTTCGGGCACCGCGCCGTGATCGTGGGCGGCGGGGCGGAGGAGCTGAGGGCGGGCCTGGACGCGGTGGCGTCCGGCGGCCCGCACCCGGCGGTGGTGTCGGGCGAGGCGCGCCCGGCGGAGGCGGGGCCGGTGCTGGTGTTCCCCGGCCAGGGGTCGCAGTGGCCGGCCATGGGCGCGCGGCTGCTGGAGGAGTCGCCGGTGTTCGCCGGGCGGATCGCCGACTGTGAGCGGGCCCTGGCACCGCACGTCGACTGGTCCCTGGAAGCGGTCCTGCGCGGCGGCGGTGAGGAACTCGCCCGTGTGGACGTGGTGCAACCGGCGTTGTGGGCGGTGATGGTGTCGCTCGCCGCCGTCTGGGCCGGGCACGGCGTCGAGCCCGCCGCGGTCGTCGGCCACAGCCAGGGCGAGATCGCCGCGGCCTGCGTCGCCGGGGCGCTGTCGGTCGAGGACGCCGCCGCGATCGTCGCCGTGCGGAGCCGCGCACTGCGGCGGCTCTCCGGCGGCGGCGCGATGGCGTCCCTGGGGATCTCCGAAGAGGAGGCCCGGCACCTGCTGGACGGGTCGGGGGACGTGGTCGTCGCGGCGGTGAACGGCCCCTCGTCCACCGTGGTCTCCGGGCCGCCCGGCCGGGTCGCCGCCGTCGTGGCCGCCGTCCGGGAGCGGGGCGGGCGGGCGCGGACCGTCGACGTCGACTACGCCTCCCACGGCCCGCAGGTCGACCGGATCACCGGCGGGCTGACCGAGGCCCTCGCCGGGATCGCGCCGGCCGGCGGCGGGACGGCGTTCTACTCCACCGTCACCGGCACCCGGATCGACGCCGCCGACCTGGACACCGGCTACTGGGTGGCGAACCTGCGGCGCCCGGTCAGGTTCGCCGACGCGATCGGCGCCCTCCTCGGCGCGGGCCACCGCGTCTTCATCGAGGCCAGCCCGCATCCGGTGCTGACGGTCGGGATGGAGGAGTGCTTCGACCAGGCGGGGGTCCCGGCCGCCGCCGTCCCGACCCTGCGCCGGGACGAGGGCGGCCTCACCCGGATCGCGCTCTCGCTCGGCGAGGCGTTCGCCGCTGGCGCCTCGGTGGACTGGGCCTCGTGGTTCCCGTCCGACCCGGCGCCCCGGACCGTCGATCTGCCCACCTACGCGTTCCAGCGGGAGCGGTACTGGCTGGCCGACCGGGGCCCGGGGCAGACGGGCACGGGCTCGGGGCATCCGCTGCTGCCGGCCTCCGTGGCGATGGCCGACGGCGGCCGCATGCTGACCGGCCGCCTCGGTGCCGCCGACGCCCCCTGGACGGCGCAGCACGTCGTCGCGGGGACGGCCCTGCTGCCCGGCGCCGCCCTCGCGGAATGGGTCCTGCGCGCCGCCGACGAGGCCGGCTGCGGAACGGTGGAGGAACTGCTCCTCCACGAGCCTTTGGCGCTCCCCGAATCGGGTTCCCTGCACGTCCAGGTGCTCGTCGGCGCCGCCGGCGCCGACGGCGGACGTGAGGCGCGGGTCTACTCCAGCCCCGACGCCGACGCGGCCGACTGGGCGTGCCACGCCACCGGAAGGCTCGCTCCGGGCCCGTCCGCGCCACCCGCCGAAGAGACGCCCGCATGGCCGCCCCCGGGTGCCGAGCCGGTCGATCTGGACGGCTTCTACGAGCGCGTGGCCGACGACGGCTACGAGTACGGCCCGGCGTTCCGCGGGCTGCGCGCGGCGTGGCGGCGCGGCCGGGACCTGTTCGGCGAGGTGACGCTCCCGGACGAGGCCGGTGACGGCGGCGGCTTCGGCGTCCATCCGGCGCTGCTGGACGCGGCGCTGCACCCGCTCCTGCTCCACGGCGCGCTCGACGGCGGGCGCCTGTGGCTCCCGTTCTCCTGGTCCGGGGTGTCGCTGCACGCCACCGGGGCCCGCACCGTCAGAGTCGCCCTCTCACCACACGGTGAGCACCCCGACCAGGGGGTGCGGGTCGCGCTCGCCGACACGGCGGGCGCGCCGGTGCTCACCGTGGAGTCGGTGGTGTTCCGCCCGGCGGACGCCGAGCGGCTGCGGCGCGTCCCTGACGGCCTGTTCACGCTGGAGTGGACGCCGCTGCCGGAGCCCGCGGCCCTCCCGGCGGACGTACCGGACGTCGCCGTCGAGCACGTGGACACGGACGGCGGCGGTGGCCCGGAGGCGTCGGAACGGGTCCTCGCCGTGCTCCAGGACCGGCTGTCGGAGGACCGGCCCGCCGGATCCCGGCTGGCGCTGGTGACCCGGGGCGCCGTCGCGTCCGACATCCCCGACCTCGGCGGCGCCGGGGTGTGGGGCCTGGTGCGAAGCGCCCAGTCGGAGAACCCGGGCCGGTTCATCCTGCTGGACGTCGAGGACGACCGCGACATCCCCCTCGGGCTGCGATGGTCGGTGGCCGCGGACGAGCCACAGGTCGCCGTCCGCGGCGGCCGCGTCCTCGTCCCGCGCTGGACCCGCGCGGCGGCCTCGCGGGAGCTGTCGGCCCCGGCCGGGGAGCGCGCGTGGCGCGTGGCCGCCGGGACGGACGCGACCCTTGAGGCCGTCAGCGTGGTGCCGTGCCCGGAGGCGCTGGAACCCCTCGGCCCCGGCCAGGTGCGCGTCGCGGTGCACGCCGCCGGGATCAACTTCCGGGACACGCTCATCGCGCTCGGCATGTACCCGGACGCGGAGGCGCCCATCGGCAACGAGGGCGCCGGGGTGGTCCTCGAAGCCGGGCCCGGCGTCACCGGCCTTGTGCCGGGCGACCGTGTCATGGGCGTGTTCGACGGCGCATTCGGCCCGGTCGCGATCGCCGACGCGCGGACGCTGGCCCAGATCCCGGACGGCTGGGACGCCCGGCAGGCGGCGACGGTCCCGGTCGCCTACCTGACCGCCTGGTACGCCCTCGCGGAGCTGGGTGGTCTGCGTGCCGGTGAGTCGGTGCTGGTGCATGCGGCGACCGGTGGTGTGGGGATGGCGGCGGTGCGGATCGCCCGGTATCTGGGGGCGGAGGTGTATGCGACGGCGGGTCCTGGCAAGCAGGGCGTGCTGGAGGAGATGGGCATCGACGCCGCGCACCGTGCGTCGTCGCGGGATCTGGATTTCGAGGGCGGGTTCCGTGCTGCGACGGGCGGGCGTGGTGTGGATGTGGTGCTGAACAGCCTGGCGGGTGAGTTCACCGATGCGTCGTTGCGGCTGCTGGCGGACGGCGGCCGGTTCGTCGAGATGGGCAAGACCGACCTGCGCGACCCGGCGCGGATCGCCGCGGACCACCCCGGGGTCTCCTACACGGCGTTCGATCTGCTCGCCGACGCCGGGCCCGACCGGATCGCCGCGACTTTCGCGACGCTCTCGGGCCTGTTCGCCGACGGGACGCTGGGGCCGCTGCCGCTGCGGGCGTGGCCGCTCGGCCGGGCGCGGGACGCGCTGCGGCTCATGAGCCGGGCCGGGCACACCGGCAAGCTCGTCCTGGACGTGCCCGCGCCGCTGGACCCCGGCGGCACCGTCCTCATCACCGGCGGCACCGGGACGATCGGCGCGGCCGTGGCCGAGCACCTGGTGCGGACGCGGCAGGTCACGCGCCTGGTCCTGGCGGGACGCCGGGGACCGGACGCCCCGGGCGCGGCGGAACTGGCCGCGCGGCTGGCCGGCCTCGGCGCCGAGGCCAGGATCGTCGCCGCGGACGTCTCCGACGGGGACGCTGTGCGGGACCTGGTCGCCGGGATCGATCCGGCGCACCCGCTCACCGGCGTCGTCCACGCCGCCGGGACCCTCGACGACGCGCTGGTCACCTCGGCGGGACCGGGCTGGCTGCCGCGGGTGTGGGCCGGCAAGGCCGGCGCGGCGCGGCACCTGCACGAGGCGACGGCCGGTATGCGGCTCGGCCTGTTCGTGCTCTTCTCCTCGTTCGCCTCCACGCTCGGCACGCCCGGGCAGGGCAACTACGCGGCGGCCAACGCCTACCTCGACGCCCTCGCGGCCCGCCGCCGCGCCGCCGGGCTGCCGGGGCTGGCGCTGGCGTGGGGCCTGTGGGCGGACGGCAGCGGCCTGACCGGGAACCTGGCCGGCACCGACCTGGCGCGCATCGGCCGCTACGGCATCGGCCCCACGCCCGCCGGGGAGGGGCTGGCGCTGCTGGAGGCCGCGCGCCGCCACGGGGACCCCGCGCTGCTCGCCCTGACGTTCGACGCCCGGGCGCTGGCGGGCCGTCCCCCGCGGACCTGCCCGTGCCGCTGCGCGCCCTGGCCGCCCCCGGCGGCCGCGCCGTCCGCCGGGCGGCTGACACGGCCGCCGCGGGCGCGGCGGGCGGCGGTCCCGGCGACTGGGCCGCGCGGCTCTCCGGCATGGCCCCGCCCGGCCGGCGCAGGGCGCTGCTCGACCTCGTCCGCACGCACGCCGCCGCCGTGCTCGGCCACGCCGACCCCGCGAGGGTGGGCGCCGGAGCCTCGTTCAAGGAACTCGGCTTCGACTCCCTCACCGGCGTCGAGCTGCGCAACAGGCTCGCCGCCGCCACCGGCCTGCGGCTGCACGCGGCGCTCGTCTTCGACCACCCCGACGCCTCCCTGCTCGCCGGGCACCTGCTGGAGCAGCTCGCGCCCGGCGGCGAGGCGGCCCCGGCCGCGGACGCCACCGTCCCGGTCCTGGACGACCTGGCCCGCCTGGAGAACACCCTCACCGACGCCGCGCGTCCGGACAGGGGCCTGGACGCCGACGTGGTCACGGCGCGGCTGGAGGCGCTGCTGGCCCGGTGGAAGGCGGCGCGCGCACCGTCCGCCGACGGCGTGGACGACGCCATGGACGACGCCGCGGACCGGCTGCGCACGGCCGACGCGGGCCAGATCCTCGACTTCATCGACAACGAGCTGGGCGTGTGATCGCGGATGGGCAACGAGACGGTCAACGAAGAGACGCTGGTCGACTACCTGCGGCGTGTCACCGCCGACCTGCACGACACCCGGCGGCGGCTGCGCGAGGCCGAGGAGCGGCACGCCGAGCCGGTGGCCGTGGTGGAGATGGCGTGCCGGTTCCCGGGCGGCGTCCGCACCCCGGAGGACCTGTGGGACCTCGTGGACTCCGGCGGCGACGCGATGGGCCCGTTCCCCGGCGACCGCGGCTGGGACCTGGACCGCCTGTTCCACCCCGACCCCGCCCACCCCGGCACCAGCGTGGCCCGTGAGGGCGGCTTCCTGTACGACGCGGACCTGTTCGACCCCGAGTTCTTCGGGATCAGCCCCCGCGAGACCCGGGTGCTCGACCCCCAGCAGCGCCTGCTGCTGGAGGTGGCGTGGGAGCTGCTGGAACGGGCGGGCATCGACCCCGTCACGCTCAAGGGCAGCCGGACCGGCGTGTACGCCGGGGCCGCCCTCCCCGGCTTCGGCACCCCCCACGCCGACCGGGCCGCCGAGGGCCACCTGGTCACCGGTAACGCGCCCAGCGTCCTGTCCGGCCGCCTGTCGTACACGCTCGGGCTGGAGGGCCCGGCCGTGACGATCGACACGGCGTGCTCGTCGTCGCTGGCGGCGATCCACCTCGCGTGCCACGCGCTGCGGCAGGGCGAGTGCACGCTGGCGCTCGCGGGCGGCGTGACCGTGATGGCCGTCCCGAACGTGTTCACCGAGTTCTCCCGCCAGCGCGGCCTCGCGCCCGACGGGCGGTGCAAGGCGTTCTCCGCGTCCGCCGACGGCACCGGCTTCTCCGAGGGCGTCGGCCTGGTGCTGCTGGAGCGCCTGTCGGACGCGCGCCGCAACGGGCACCGGGTGCTGGCGGTCGTCCGCGGCTCGGCGCTCAACCAGGACGGCGCGAGCAACGGCCTCACCGCGCCCAGCGGGGCGTCGCAGCGGCGCGTGATCCGCCAGGCCCTCGACGCGGCGCGGCTGTCGCCGTCCGACGTGGACGCCGTGGAGGCGCACGGCACCGGCACCCGGCTGGGCGACCCGATCGAGGCGCGGGCGCTGCTGGACGTCTACGGCGCGGACCGCGCGCCCGGCCGGCCGCTGTGGCTGGGGTCGGTCAAGTCGAACATCGGGCACACCCAGGGCGCCGCGGGCGTGGCCGGCCTGATGAAGATGGTCATGGCGATGCGGCACGGGCGGCTGCCCGCCACCCTCCACGCCGCCGAGCCGACCCCGCACGTCGACTGGGACGCCGGGGCGGTGCGGCTGCTCACCGGCCCGGTCGCGTGGCCGCGCGGCGCCCGCCCCCGCCGGACCGGCGTGTCGTCGTTCGGCATCTCCGGCACCAACGCCCACCTGATCCTGGAGGAGCCGCCCGGCGCGGACCCCGGGGAACGGGCGGAGGAACCGGCCGCCGGGCCGGTGCCCTGGGTGCTGTCGGCGCGCACGCCCAAGGCGCTCGACGCCCAGGCCGCCGCGCTCACCGCGCATCTCGACGCGCACCCGGACCTGCCCGTCGCGGACGTCGGCTGGTCGCTCGCGAGGACCAGGACGGCGTTCGAGCACCGCGCGGTGATCCTCGGCTCCGGACGCGGGGACCTGCGCGCCGGACTGGACGCGCTGGCCGGCGGCCGCGACCATCCCGGCCTGACACGCGCCGCGGGCCCGGCGCGACCCGGCGGCACCGCGTTCATGTTCACCGGGCAGGGCAGCCAGCGACCCGGCATGGGCCGCGGGCTCCACGAGCGCTACGCGGCGTTCGCGGAGGCGTTCGACGAGGCGTGCGCGCACCTGGACCCGCTGCTCGGACGCTCCGTCCGCGACCTGGTGTTCGAGCCCGCCGACGCCGCCGACCTCGACCGGACCGGCGTGACCCAGGCCGCGCTGTTCGCGGTCGAGGTCGCGCTGTTCCGGCTGGCCGGGGCGTTCGGGCTCGTCCCCGGCCATCTCACCGGCCACTCCGTCGGCGAGATCGCCGCCGCGCACGCCGCGGGCGTGATGTCGCTGCCCGACGCGTGCGCGCTCGTCGCCGCGCGCGGGCGGCTGATGGAGGCGCTGCCGCCCGGCGGGGCGATGGCCGCCGTCCAGGCCGCCGAGGACGAGGTCGTCCCGCTGCTCGCCGAGACCGGCGGCCGCGCCTCGCTCGCCGCCGTGAACGGGCCCGCGGCCGTCGTCGTGACCGGTGACGAGGACGCCGTCGGGCAGATCGCGGACCGGCTGCGGGACCGGGGGCGCAGGACGCGGCGGCTCCGCGTCAGCCACGCCTTCCACTCCCACCTCCTGGAGCCGATGCTCGACGACTTCCGCGAGGTCGCCCGGAGCCTGTCCTACGAGGCGCCCCGCATCCCCGTCATCTCCAACCTCACCGGGCGGACGGCCGAAGCCGCGCGGCTCACCGACCCCGAGTACTGGGTGCGGCACGTCCGCGAGCCGGTGCGGTTCCACGACGGCCTGCGCGCCCTCCACGGCGAGGGCGTCGTCCGCTACCTCGAACTCGGCCCCGACCCCGTCCTCACCGCCATCGCGCAGGACGCCCTCGCGGCCGGAGAGGACGGACCCGCCCCGGACGGCGCGCCGATCTTCGCCGCCGCACTGCGGCGGGACCACGACGAGGCCCGCACCTTCCTGGCCGCCGTGGCGGCCCTGCACGTCGACGGCGCCGAGGCCGACCTCGCCGCCGCGCTGCCCGAGGGCGCCGGGATGGTCCCGCTGCCCACCTACCGGTTCCAGCGGCGCCGCTACTGGCGGCCCGTCCCGGACGGGGCCGGGGTGAACGCCTCCGGTGTCCGGCCCGCCGGCCACCCGCTGCTCCAGGCCACCGTCGAACCCGCCACGGGTGAGCTCCTGCTCACCGGCCGGTTGTCGCGGCGTGCCCACGGCTGGCTGGCCGACCACGCCGTCGCCGACGCCGTCCCCCTGCCCGGCACCGCCTTCCTGGAGGTCGCCCTGGCCGCCGCGGAGCGGGCCGGCTGCGACCTGATCGAGGACCTGACGCTGGAGACGCCGCTGCCGCTGCCCGAAACCGGCGCCGCCGACATCCAGGTCGCGGTGGCGGTACCGGACGAGAACGGACGGCGCGCGGTCACGGTCTACTCCCGTCCCGCCGCCGACGGCGAATCCGGCGACGCGCCGGCCTGGCGCCGGCACGCCGCCGGGACCTTCGCCGAGACGACCGGCGCCCCCGCTCCGCAGGCGGCGCCGTCCGCCGCCTGGCCGCCGCCCGGCGCCGTGGAAATCGACGTCGAGGCCATGTACGACCGCCTCGCCGACCAGGGCTACCGCTACGGCCCCGCCTTCCGCTGCGTGCGGTCCGCGTGGCGCCTCGGGGACGAGGTCGTCATGGACGTGGCGCTCGCACCGGAGCAGCGCGAGGACGCGGCCGGGTACGGGATCCACCCGGCCCTGCTCGACGGCGCGCTCCACGTGATCGGGGAGCTGCGCGAGGACGACGACCGGACGGTGCGGCTGCCGTTCTCGTTCAGCGGCGTGCGGCTGCACGCGGCGGGCCCGTCCCGGCTGCGCGCCCGCCTCACGCCCGGCGACGCCGGGACCTTCGGGCTGGCGCTGGGCGGCGAGGACGGCGCACCGGCGCTCACCATCGACGCACTGGGCCTCCGGACGGTCTCCGCCGAGCGGTGGCGCTCCGCCCAGGCGATCACCGGCGACTCCCTCTACCGGGTGGAATGGCGGCCGCTCGCCGCGCGGGCGGGGCACGCGCCGGAGGAAGGCCCGTCCCCGGACGAGGACGACATCGAGATCCTGCGGTGCCCGCGCGGCCAAGACGACGGCGGCGTGCCCGCGCAGGCGCGCGCCGCCCTCCACCGGACGCTCGCCCTCCTCCAGGACCGGCTGTCCGGTGAGCCGTCCGGCGGCGGGCACGGCGGCCGCTTCGCGATCGTGACCGCGGGAGCGGTCGCCGCCGCCGACGGCGACCCGCCCGCCGACCTCGCCACCGCGCCCATCTGGGGCCTGGTGCGCGCCGCGCAGGCCGAGCACCCCGGCCGGATCCTCCTCGTCGACACCGACGAGGACGACGTCCCCCGCGACGTCCTGCGGGACCTCGTCACCGAGGCCGAGCCACAGGCCGTGGTGCGCGGCGGGACCGTCCTCGTGCCGAGACTGGTGCGCGTGCCCGCGGAGGCCGACACCGCTGCGCCCGCGCTGGACCCGGACGGCACCGTCCTCATCGTCGGCGGCACCGGGGCGCTCGGCCGCCTCGTCGCCCGGCACCTCGTGGCGCGGCACGGCGCGCGGCACCTGCTGCTGACCGGCCGCCGAGGCGGCGACCCCGGCCTGGACGACCTGGACGCCGACGTCCGTGTCGCCGCCTGCGACGTCACCGACCCCGGCGCGCTGGAGGCGCTCCTCGCCTCCGTTCCCGACGAGCACCCCCTGACCGCCGTCGTCCACGCCGCCGGGATCATCGACGACGGCGTGGTCACCGCGCTGACCCCCGGGCGGCTCGACGCCGTCCTGGCGTCCAAGCTGGACGGGGCCTGGAACCTGCACCGGCTGACCCGCGACCACGACCTCGCGGCGTTCGTGCTGTTCTCCTCCGCCGTGTCCGTCTTCGGCGGTGGCGGCCAGGGCAACTACGCGGCGGCCAACACCTTTCTCAACACCTTGGCCGAGCACCGCCGCGCCGCGGGCCTCCCGGGCACCGCGCTCGCCTGGGGCCTGTGGGAGACGTCCGGCGGCATGGCCGCCGGGCTGGAGGACGCCGACCTGGCCCGGATCACCCGCTCCGGCGTCGCCGCGCTCCCGGACCAGGAGGCGCTCGCCCTCCTCGACGCCGCGCTCACCGGCCCGCACCCCGTCCTCGTGCCCGTCCGGCTCGACCGCGCCTCGCTGCGCGAGCAAGCCGCCGCGGGCACATTGCCCCCGGTGCTGCGCGGCCAGGTCCGCACCCCCGCGCGCGGCCCCGCCGCCACGTCGCTGCCCGGACGCCTCGCCGGGCTGCCCCCCGCCGAGCAGGACCGGATCATCGGCGGAGTCGTGCGCGACCAGGTCGCCACCGTCCTCGCGCACCCCGAACCGGAGACCCTCGACCTGGCACGCGCGTTCAACGACCTCGGATTCGACTCGCTGACCGCACTGGAACTGCGCAACAGGCTCAACGCGGCGACCGGGGTCAGCCTGCCCAGTACGGTCGTCTTCGACCACCCCACCCCCGGTGCCCTCATCCGGCTCCTGCGCACCCGCCTCACCGGCGAGGCCGCGGCCCGGCCGTCCCCGGCCGTGGCGCGCACCGCGGCCGACGCCGACGAGCCGATCGCGATCATCGGGATGGCCTGCCGTTATCCGGGCGGTGTCGCCTCGCCCGAGGACCTGTGGGAGCTCGTCGCCTCGGGACGGGACGCGATAGGCGGGTTCCCCGCGGGCCGCGGCTGGGACCTGGCCGGCCTCTACGACCCCGACCCCGAAAGGGAAGGCCACAGTTACACCCGCGAAGGCGGTTTCCTGTACGACGCCGACCGGTTCGATGCGGAATTCTTCGGGATCAGCCCGCGCGAGGCGCTGGCGATGGATCCGCAGCAGCGGCTGCTGCTGGAGACCGCCTGGCAGGCGTTCGAACGCGCGGGTATCGACCCCGCGGACCTCCGCGGCACCCCCACCGCGGTGATCACCGGCGTCATGTACGACGACTACGGCTCCCGCTTCCTCGGCCGCATCCCCAAGGGCGTCGAGGGCCGGCTCATGCCCGGCAGCACGCCCAGCGTCGCGTCCGGCCGCGTGGCGTACACGTTCGGTCTGGAGGGTCCGGCGTTGACGGTGGACACGGCGTGTTCGTCGTCGCTGGTGGCGATCCATCTGGCGTGCCGGTCGCTGCGGCAGGGCGAATCCACCCTCGCCCTCGCGGGCGGCGTGACCGTCATGTCCACCCCCAACACCTTCGTGGAGTTCTCGCGTCAGGGCGGGTTGGCGGTGGATGGGCGGTGCAAGGCGTTCGCGGCGGGTGCGGATGGGACGGGGTGGTCGGAGGGTGTGGGTCTGGTGTTGCTGGAGCGGTTGTCGGACGCGCGTCGCAACGGTCATCGGGTGCTGGCGGTCGTCCGCGGCTCGGCGGTGAACCAGGACGGCGCGAGCAACGGCCTCACGGCCCCGAACGGACTCGCTCAGGGACGCGTGATCGGCGCCGCACTGGCCGCCGCGGGCCTGCCGCCCAGCGAGGTGGACGCGGTGGAGGCCCATGGGACGGGGACGAGGCTGGGCGACCCGATCGAGGCGCAGGCGTTGCTGGCGGCCTATGGACAGGGCCGCGGGGATGGTGGCCCGTTGTGGCTGGGGTCGGTGAAGTCCAACATCGGGCATGCGCAGGCTGCTGCGGGTGTGGCGGGTGTGATCAAGATGGTGATGGCGATGCGGCACGGGACGCTGCCTGCGTCGTTGCACATCGATGAGCCGTCTCCGCATGTGGATTGGAACGCGGGTGCGGTGCGGCTGCTGACAGAGCCCGTGGAGTGGCGCGGGGACGGTCGTCCCCGCCGCGCGGGCGTCTCCTCGTTCGGCTTCTCAGGGACCAACGCCCACGTGATCATCGAGCAGCCCGCCGAGGAGGCCCCCTCACCGGAGCCCTCCGTCCCCGAACCCGCCGAGGGCGTCATGCCCTGGGTCCTCACGGCGCGCAGCGACGAGGCACTGCGCGACCAGGCAAGACGCCTGGGCGACTACGTCGACGGCGCCGACGACGTCACGGCCGCCCAGATCGGGTGGTCGTTGGTGTCGGCGCGTTCGGTGTTTGAGCATCGTGCGGTGGTGGTGGGTGGGTGGGATGTGTTGTGCGGGGGTGTTGCTGGGTTGGGTGGGGGTGGTGTGGGGGGTTCGGTGGTGTCGGGTCGTGTGCTGGCCGGTGCCGGTGCCGGTGCCGGTGCCGGTGCCGGTGGTGGTGGTGGTGTGGTGTTGGTGTTTGGGGGTCAGGGTTCGCAGTGGGTGGGGATGGGTGCGGGGTTGCTGGGGTCGTCGGCGGTGTTTGCGGGGCGTGTGGGTGAGTGTGAGCGGGCGTTGGCGCCGTACGTGGATTGGTCGTTGTCGGAGGTGTTGCGGGGTGGGGTGAGTGCGGCCGATCTGGGGCGGGTGGATGTGGTGCAGCCGGTGTTGTGGGCGGTGATGGTGTCGTTGGCTGCGGTGTGGGAGGGGTTCGGGGTGCGGCCTGCGGCGGTGGTGGGTCACAGCCAGGGTGAGATCGCCGCGGCGTGCGTGGCGGGCGCATTGTCCCTGGAGGACGCCGCCCGTGTGGTGGCTGTTCGCAGCAAGGCTTTGCGGCGGTTGTCGGGCCGGGGCGCGATGGCGTCGCTCGGGGTCTCGCGGGAAGAGGCCACTGCGCTGATCTCCCGGCTGGGCGACCGCGCGGACGGTGTGGTGGTCGCCGGGATCAACGGGCCGTCGTCGACGGTGGTGTCGGGGCCGCCGGATGAGGTGCGGTCGGTGGTGGCGGCTGTGCGTGGCGGGGGGTGGCGGGCGCGGCTGGTGGATGTGGATTATGCCTCGCATGGTCCGCAGGTGGATGAGATCACCGGTGGGCTGCTGCGGGACCTGGGCGGGATCCGGCCTTTGCCAACCGGTGTGGGGTTTGTGTCGTCGGTTACCGGTGGCCGTTTTGATCCCGGTGGTTTGGATGCGGGTTATTGGGTGAGCAACCTTCGCGAGCCGGTTCGGTTCGCCGAGGCGATCGAGGCTCTGCTGGCCGAGGGGCACCGGGTGTTCATTGAATCCAGCCCACACCCGGTGCTCACGGTCGGCATGAGCGAGTGCTTCGAGCGGGCCGGGGTGACCGCGGCCGCCGTGCCCACGCTGCGCCGTGACGAGGGTGATCTGACCCGGGTGGGGTTGTCGCTGGCCGAGGCGTTCGTGGCGGGCGCCGATGTGGACTGGCGGCCCTGGTTCCCCGCCGGCCCGCGCCCGGAGACGGTCGATCTCCCGACCTATGCCTTCCAACGCCGGCGGTTCTGGCTCACCGGGGAGAGCGGGGCACCGGACGTCGCGGACCTCGGGCTGGACCCGACCGGCCACCCCGTCCTCGGGGCCGCCATGCGGCACGCCGACGGCGACGGGCACGTGCTCACGGGACGTGTCACGCGGCAGCGGCCGGCCTGGCTGACCGACCATGTCGTCCTCGGCAGCGTGCCGGTCCCGGGGGCGGCGCAACTCGAATGGGTGCTGCGGGCGGCGGACGAGAGCGGCTGCGCCGCCGTGGAGGAACTCGTCCTCCAGACGCCCCTGGTGGTGCCCGAGCAGGGCGGCCTGAGCGTTCAGGTGGTGGTCGGGGAGCCCGGTGAAGACGGCCGCCGCGACGTGGGCGTCTACTCGCGCGCCGCCGCGGGCTGGACGCGGCACGCGACCGGCATCCTCAGCGCGTCGCCGATCGGCGCCACACCGGACGGTAATGATGGGGCCCCGGACTCCGCGTGGCCGCCTCCGGGAGCCGAGCCGGTCGGCGTCGACGGCTTCTACGAGCGCACCGAGGCGGCGGGCTACGGGTACGGGCCCGCGTTCCAGGGGCTCCGCGCGGTGTGGCGGGACGGCCGGGACGTGCTCGCCGAGATCGAGCTGCCCGAGCAGGTGGAGGACCGCGACGGGTACGGCGTCCATCCGGTGCTGGTGGACGCCGCGCTGCACGCCCTGCTGCTGATCGGCCGGTTCGGCGACGGGCGGGCCTGGCTTCCGTTCACGTGGAACGGGGTGACCCTGCACGCGGTGGGGGCCACGTCGGTCCGCGTCCGGCTGTCTCCACTCGGCGAAGGACTCGACCAGGGCGTCCGGATGACCATCACCGATCCGCTCGGTGCTCCGGTGCTGGAGGTGGAGTCCGTCGTGCTCCGCCAGGCGGACGCCGAGCGGCTCAGGGCCGCCGGGGAACGCCCGGCGGACGGTCTCTACGTCGTGGAATGGACGGAGGTTCCCGCGCCCGCCGACGGTGCGGGCGTCCCGCCGGACACCCGCGGCTGGGCGGTGCTGGGCGCGGCGCCGGACGGTTGGGGCCTGACCGCCCACGCGGATCTGGGCGCCCTCGTCACGGCGCTCGAAGCCGGCGCCGCGCCACCCTCGCTCGTCTTCGCCGAGGCCGGGCCGCAGGACGGCGACGCCGGGCTCGCGGTGGTCGAGACGGTCCTGGAGCTGCTGCGCGGCTGGCTGGGCGAGCCGCGGCTCGCCGACGCCACGCTGGTGGTCCTGACCAGGGGAGCGGTGTCGGCCGAGGGCGACGCGGACCCGTCCGGCGCAGGAGTGTGGGGCCTGGTCCGCAGCGCCCAGTCCGAGCATCCCGGCCGCTTCGTCCTCCTCGACCTGGACCCCCGGCCGGGGGCCGTGCCGGAGGAGGCCGCCGCCGCGGTGGCCAGGGCCCTGGACGCCGACGAGCCGCAGGCCGCGCTGCGTGACGGCGCCTTGCTGGTGCCGCGCTGGGCGCCCGCGGGACCGCCGGCGGAGCTGACGGCGCCCGCCGGGGAGTCCGCCTGGCGGCTGGCCGCCGCCGGGACGGCGACCCTGGAGAACGTGTCGCCCGTGCCGTGCCCGGAGGCGCTGGAACCCCTCGGCCCCGGCCAGGTGCGCGTCGCCGTGCACGCCGCCGGAGTCAACTTCCGGGACGTGCTGATCGCGCTCGGGATGTACCCGGACGACGGCGTGTTCGCGGGCAGCGAGGGCGCCGGGACGGTCCTCGACGCCGGGCCCGGCGTGACCGGCCTCGCGGCGGGGGACCTGGTGATGGGCCTGTTCGAGGGTGCGTTCGGCACCGTCGCGGTGGCGGACGCCCGGATGGTGGTGCCGGTGCCGCCCGGATGGACCCCGCGGATGGCGGCCGGCGTCCCCGTGGCGTACCTGACGGCGTGGTACGGGCTGGTCGACCTGGGTGGTCTGCGTGCCGGTGAGTCGGTGCTGGTGCATGCGGCGACCGGTGGTGTGGGGATGGCGGCGGTGCGGATCGCCCGGTATCTGGGGGCGGAGGTGTATGCGACGGCGGGTCCTGGCAAGCAGGGCGTGCTGGAGGAGATGGGCATCGACGCCGCGCACCGTGCGTCGTCGCGGGATCTGGATTTCGAGGGCGGGTTCCGTGGTGCGACGGGCGGGCGTGGTGTGGATGTGGTGCTGAACAGCCTGGCGGGTGAGTTCACCGATGCGTCGTTGCGGCTGCTGGCGGACGGCGGCCGGTTCGTCGAGATGGGCAAGACCGACCTGCGCGACCCGGCGCGGATCGCCGAGGACCGTCCGGGAGTGCGGTACCGCTCGTTCGACCTGGTCGGCGACGCCGGGCCCGAACGGGTCGGCGAGATGCTCACGACACTGACGGGCCTCTTCCGTGACGGGACGCTGGCCCCCCTCCCGGTGGAGCCGTGGCCCCTGGGCCGGGCCCGCGAGGCGCTGCGGCACATGAGCCAGGCCCGGCACACCGGCAAGCTCGTCCTGGACGTGCCCGCGCCGCTGGACCCCGACGGCACCGTGCTCATCACCGGCGGCACCGGCACCCTCGGCGGCCTGGTCGCCGAGCACCTGGTGCGCACCTGGAACGTCAGGCGGCTGCTGCTGGCCGGGCGCCGCGGCCCCGCCGCCCCCGGCGCGGCGGAACTGGCCTCCCGGCTGGAGGCGCTCGGCGCGGACGTGACCATCGCCGCCGTCGACGTCACCGACGCGGCGGCCGTGACCGCCGCGGTCGCCGGGATCGACCCGGCGCACCCGCTGACCGGCGTGGTGCACGCCGCCGGCGTCCTGGACGACGCGACGGTCGCCTCGCTCACCCCCGGGCGGCTCGCCCCCGTCTGGGCGGCGAAGGCGGCGGCCGCCGCGAACCTGCACGCCGCGACCGCGGACCTGCGCCTCGGCCTGTTCGTGATCTTCTCGTCGGCGGCCGCCGCGGCGGGCAGCCCGGGGCAGGGCGGCTACGCCGCCGCCAACGCCTACTGCGACGCGCTGGCCGCCCGCCGCCGCGCCGCCGGGCTGGCGGGGCAGTCGATCGGATGGGGGCTGTGGGCGTCGGCGAGCGCGATGACCGGGCACCTGACCGAGGGCGACCTGTCCCGGATGGGCCGCACCGGGTTCACCCCGCTCGGCGACGAGCGCGGGCTCGCGCTGCTGGACGCGGCCCGCCGGGACGGCCGGCCGCACCTGCTGGCCGTGGACCTCGACGCCCGCGTCCTCGCCTCCGGCCCGCCCGGCACCGTCCCCGCGCCGCTGCGCGCCCTCGCCGCCGCGCACGGCCCAGGCCGGTCCCGGGCGTCCGCCGCCGCGGCGGGGGAGCGGCCCGGCGGCCTGGCCGGACGGCTGGCCGGGCTGCCCCCCGCCGAACAGGAGCGGGTGCTGCTGGCACTGGTGCGGACGCACGCGGCGACCGTCCTCGGGCACTCCGGCCCGGCCGCGGTCAGCGCCGGGACGCCCTTCAAGGACCTGGGCTTCGACTCGCTGACGGCCGTCGAGCTGCGCAACCGGCTCGCCGCGGCGACCGGGCTGCGCCTGCCGCCCGCGCTGGTGTTCGACTACCCGGAGGCGACCGTCCTGGCCGCCCACCTGCGGCGGGAGCTGGCACCCGGCGGGGAGGCGCCGGCGCCCGGCGACGCCGCCGACCCGCTGCTCAGCGACCTCGGAAGGATCGAGGGCGCCCTGACCGCGCTCCCCGTCGAGGGGGACGCGCGCGAGAGGGTCGCGCGGCGTCTCACCGCGCTGCTGGCCACGCTCGACGCCGACGCCGGGGCGACCGGCGACGGCCTCCTCGACGGCGCGTCCGACGAGGAGATGTTCGAGTTCATCGACCGCGAACTGTGACCCGCTCGAACGGAAGTGAGGACTGATGCCGGGTACGGAAGAGAAACTCCGACAGTACCTGAGGCGGGTGACGGCGGACCTGGGCCGCGCCAGGCAGCGGCTGCGCGAGGCCGAGGAGCGGCACCACGAGCCGGTCGCCGTGGTCGGCATGGCCTGCCGGTTCCCCGGCGGGGTCGGGTCGCCCGAGGACCTGTGGGACCTGGTGGCCTCGGGACGGGACGCGATCGGCGGGTTCCCGTCCAACCGGGGCTGGGACCTCGACGGGCTGTACCACCCCGACCCCGACCATCCCGGCGGCAGCTACGTGCGGCGCGGCGGTTTCCTGTACGACGCCGACGAGTTCGACGCCGCGTTCTTCGGCATCAGCCCGCGCGAGGCCAAGGCGATGAACCCGCAGCACCGGGTGCTGCTGGAGGTCGCGTGGGAACTCCTCGAACGGGCCCGCATCGACCCCACCTCGCTCAGGTCCACCCTGACCGGCGTGTACGCGGGCGCGGGCGTCCCCGGGTTCGGGACCTCGCACGCCGACCGCGACGTGGAGGGGCATCTGGCGACCGGCAACGCCCTCAGCGTGCTGTCGGGACGGATCTCCTACGCGCTCGGCCTGGAGGGCCCGGCGGTGACGGTGGACACGGCGTGCTCGTCGTCCCTGGTGGCGGTGCACCTGGCCTGCCACGCCCTCCGCCAGGGGGAGTGCGACCTGGCGATGGCGGGCGGGGTGACGGTGATGCCTGCGCCGACCATGTTCACCGAGTTCTCCCGGCATCGGGTCCTGTCGCCCGACGAGCGGTGCAGCCCGTTCGCGGAGGCGGCCAACGGCACCGTGTTCTCCGAGGGCGCCGGCCTGGTGCTGCTGGAGCGGCTGTCGGACGCCCGCCGCAACGGCCACCGCGTCCTCGCCGTGGTCCGGGGCTCGGCGGTCAACCAGGACGGCACCAGCAACGGGCTGACCGCCCCGAGCGGGCTCGCCCAGCAGCGGGTGATCGCGCGGGCGCTCGCCGGCGCCGGGCTCTCGGCGTCCGAGGTCGACGCCGTGGAGGCCCACGGCACCGGCACCGCGCTCGGCGACCCCCTGGAGGCGCAGGCGCTCCTCGCGACCTACGGCCGGGACCGGCCGGCGGACCGTCCGCTCCTCCTCGGCTCGATCAAGTCGAACATCGGGCACACCCAGGGCGCCGCCGGCGTCGCGGGGATCATCAAGACGGTCATGGCGATGCGGCACGGGACGCTGCCCGCCTCGCTCAACGTCGACGAGCCGACCCGCAACGTCGACTGGTCGTCCGGCGCCGTCCGCCTGCTCACCGGGCCGGCGGAGTGGCCGGCGACGGGCCGGCCGCGCCGCGCGGGCGTGTCGGCGTTCGGCATGTCCGGCACGAACGCGCACCTGATCCTGGAGGAGGCCCCCGAAGCGGCACGCCCGGACGAGGCGGAACCGGCGGCCGCCGCCGGGGGCCCGCTGCCCTGGGTGCTGTCGGCGCGGAACCCGCTGGCGCTGCGGGACGCCGCGGCGGCGCTGGCCGGGCGGGTCGCGGACGGCACCGCTGCGTCCCCGGCCGACGTGGGCTGGTCGCTGGTGGAGACGCGGGCGGTGTTCGAGCACCGCGCCGTGGTCGTCGGCGAGGACGCCGCCGCGCTGGCGGACGGCCTGGACGCCCTCGCCCGCGGCGAGGAGCATCCGGCGCTGCGGACGGGCCACGCGGGCCGGACCGTCGCCGCGCCGGTGCTGGTGTTCCCGGGGCAGGGCTCGCAGTGGGCCGGGATGGGCGCGGGGCTGCTGGCGTCCTCGCCGGTGTTCGCCGCCCGGATCGCCGACTGCGAGCGGGCGCTGGAACCGCACGTCGACTGGTCGCTGACCGCGGTGCTGCGCGGCGACGAGGACGCGGCGGACCTCGGGCGGCTGGACGTGGTGCAGCCGGCGCTGTGGGCGATGATGGTGTCGCTGGCCGCGGTGTGGGCCGCGCACGGCGTCGTCCCCGCGGCGGTGGTCGGCCACAGCCAGGGCGAGATCGCCGCCGCGTGCGTCGCCGGGGCGCTGACCCTCGACGACGCCGCCAGGCTCGTCGCGGTCCGCAGCCGGGTCCTCATGCGCCTCGCCGGGCAGGGGGCCATGGCCCCCGTCGGCACCGGCGAGCAGGACGCCGGGCGGCTCCTCGCCGAACTCGGCGGGACCGCGGGCGAGGTCGTCGTGGCCGGGGTCAACGGCCCGCGGTCGGTCGTGCTGTCCGGGCCGCCCGATCAGATCCGGGCCGTCGTGGACAAGGCGAAGGGCGAGGGCCTGCAAGCCCGGATGATCGAGGCCAGCGCCGCCGGGCACAGCCCGCAGATCGACCGGATCACCCCCGAGCTGGGGGAGCGGCTCTCCGGGATCGGGCCGGTCCCGGCCCAGGAGGTCGCGTTCTACTCCACGGTGACCGGGGCGCGCCTGGACACCGCGGAGCTGGGCACCGGCTACTGGCTGGACAACATGCGCCGGCCGGTGCGGTTCGCCGACGCCGTCGGCGCGGTCCTCGCCGACGGCCATCGGGTCTTCATCGAGGTCAGCCCGCACCCGGTGCTGATGATGAGCACACAGGAGTGCATCGACGAGGCAGGCGCCGACGGGGTCACCGTCCCGACGCTGCGCCGCGGCGACGGCGACCGGACGCGGCTCCTGCTGTCGGTCGCGCAGGCGTTCGCGGCGGGCGCCGAGGTGGACTGGGCCGCCGCGTTCCCGTCCGACCCGTCCCCGGACGTCGTGGATCTGCCGACGTACGCGTTCCAGCGCGAGCGGTTCTGGCCGTCCGGACGCGACGGCGGCCAGGACGCCAGGGGCCTCGGGCTGAGCGCCGCCGGGCATCCGCTGCTCGGCGCCGCGCTGGAGCTCGCCGACGGGGACGGCCACCTGCTCACCGGCCGCCTGACGCGCCAGAGCGCGGCGTGGCTGACGGAGCACGAGTTCAACGGCACGCTCCTGCTGCCTGGGACGGCGCTACTGGAGTGGGCGCTGCGCGCGGCCGACGGGGTCGGCTGCACACGGGTGGAGGAACTGACCCTGCACACCCCCCTCCTGCTGCCCGGTCCGGACGCTCTGCGGGTCCAGGTCGTCGTCGGGGCCGCCGATGACGACGGGCGGCGTGATGTGCACATCTACACCCGTCCCGACGATGACGCCGATACCGCGGACTCGGCGTGGGTCTGCCACGCGGCCGGTGTCCTCACGACCGCACCGGCCACCACCGGGGCATGGGACGGGCCATGGCCCCCGGCCGCCGCCGAACCCCTGGACATAGGCGGCTTCTACGAGCGCCTGCGCGACATCGGATACGCCTACGGCCCCGCCTTCCAGGGCCTGCGGGCGGCGTGGCGCGACGGCGACGACCTTCTGGCCGAGATCGGGCTGCCCGAGCAGGCCGACGCGCAGGACGGGTTCGGCGTCCATCCCGCCCTGCTGGACGCGGCACTGCACCCGATCTTCCTCACCGGCCGGGTCGACGCCGGCTCGGCGTGGCTGCCCTTCGCCTGGAACGGCGTGTCGCTCCACGCGTCGGGGGCCACCGTCCTCCGCGTCCGCCTCACCCCTCTCGGGGACGGCCTGGAGCAGGGATTCCTGGTGCAGGCCGCCGACCCCGCGGGACTTCCGGTGCTGGACGCGGAGTCGGTGCGGATGCGCCCTGCTGCCGGGCCGCTCGAACCCGCGCCCGGACACCGGACGCGTGGCCTCTACTCCCTCGGCTGGGTCGCGGCCGCAAGCACGCCGCAGACCCCGCCCGATGCCGTCTGGACCGACCTCGGCGCCCTCACGGCAGCGCTCGACTCCGGCACGCCCCCGCCCTCCGTCGTCGTCACCGAGGTCACCGTCGCGGAGGACGGCGAGGATCCGTCCGCCGCCGCGCGCGACACCGTGGAACACGTCCTCGGCCTGCTGCAGCGGTGGCTCGCCGAGCCGCGCCTCGCCGACGCCAGGCTGGTCCTGGTCACCCGCGGCGCCGTCGCCGCCACCACCGACGACGCGGTCGACGACGCGGCGGCCCCCGATCTCGCAGGCGCGGCCGTCTGGGGGCTCATCCGCAGCGCCCAGGCGGAGGAGCCGGGCCGTTTCGTCCTGGTCGACCTGGACGGCCCGGGCGGCGACGAGGACCGCCGGACGGTGGCCGAGGCGCTGGCGTCCGACGAGCCGCAGACGGCGGTACGCGGCGGGCGGGTGCTCGTCCCCCGGCTGGCGCGGGCCGCCGCCGCACCGCCCGCCGGCGGCGGGACCCCCGACCCGGACGGCACGATCCTGATCACCGGCGGCACCGGGACGCTCGGCGCCCTCGTCGCCGAGCACCTCGCCGGCGCGTGGCGGGCCGGGCACCTGCTGCTGGTGAGCCGCAGCGGCATGGACGCCCCCGGCGCGCCCGCACTGGCGGCCCGCCTCGCGGAACTGGGCGCCGACGTGCGGATCGCCGCCGCGGACGTCACCGACCCGGCCGCCGTCGCCGGGCTGCTCGACGGCATCGACCCCGCGCACCCGCTGACGGGCGTGGTGCACGCCGCGGGGGCTCTCGACGACGCGACAATTCCGTCGCAGACCCCCGAGGGGCTGGAGCGGGCCTGGGCGGCCAAGGCCGCCGCGGCGGCGAACCTGGACGCCGCCACGGCCGGCCTTCCCCTGACGATGTTCGTCGTCTTCTCGTCCGCCGCGGCCGTGATGGGCAGCCCGGGACAGGCCAACTACGCGGCCGCCAACGCCTTCTGCGACGCCCTGGCGGCGCGCCGCCGCGACCGGGGGCTGCCCGGCCTGTCGATCGCGTGGGGCCTGTGGGCCGACGCCAGCGGGATGACGGCGCACCTGTCCCAGGCCGGCCTCGAATCCCGGATGGGCCGCTCGGGCATCGTCCCGATGAGCAGCGATCGGGCGCTGTCCCTGCTCGACGCCGCCTGGGCGTCCGCCGCGCCCGCCGTCGTGGCGGCCGACGTCAGCGTCGCGGGGCTCGCGGCCGACCAGATCCCCGTGGTCCTGCGGGGCCTCGCCGGGCCGGTGCGGCGCCGCGCGGCCTCCGGCGCGGACGCCACCGGGCTCGCGGCGCGGCTGGACGGCCTCGACGAGGACGCCCGGCTCGGCCTCGTGTCGCGGATCGTCCGGGAGTCCGTGGCGGGGGTACTGGCGCACCGGTCGCCCGACGGCGTCGACGCGGAGACCAACTTCCGCGACCTCGGCTTCGACTCGCTCACCGCCGTGGAACTGCGGAACCGGCTCGCCGCCTCCACCGGGCTGCGGCTGCCCGCGACCTTGGTCTTCGACCACCCGACCCCGGTGGCGCTGACCAGGCACCTGTGCGCGCAGCTGGCGGGCACGGGCCGCGCGGCTCCCGGCCCCGCCGCCGTCGTGCGGGCGGACGAGCCGGTCGCGATCGTCGGTATGGCGTGCCGGTATCCGGGTGGTGTCCGCGGCCCCGAGGACCTGTGGGACCTGGTGGCCTCGGGAGGCGACGCGATCGGGGACTTCCCGTCCAACCGGGGCTGGGACCTCGCGGGACTGTTCCACCCGGACGCCGACCACCCCGGGACCAGCTACGTCCGGACCGGCGGTTTCCTCCATGACGCCGACCGGTTCGACGCGGGGTTCTTCGGAATCAGCCCGCGCGAGGCGTCGGCGGCCGACCCGCAGCAGCGGGTGCTCCTGGAGACGGCCTGGGAACTGCTGGAGCGCGCCGGTATCGACCCGGCGACGCTCAAGGGCACCTCGACCGGCGTGTACGCCGGGGCGATGTACCACGACTACGCCGCGGGCCCCGCCGGAGGCGACGCGGCGATGGAGGGCCACGCCTGGCTCGCAGGCTCCGGCAGCGTGATCTCAGGACGGCTGGCCTACACCCTGGGGTTGGAGGGTCCGGCGGTGACGGTGGACACGGCGTGTTCGTCGTCGCTGGTGGCGGTGCATCTGGCGTCGCAGGCGCTGCGCCAGGGTGAGTGCGACCTCGCCCTGGCCGGAGGCGTGACAGTCATGGCGACACCCGACCCCTTCAGCGGATTCTCCCGCCAGGGCGGGTTGTCGCCGGACGGCCGCTGCAAGTCGTTCGCGGCGGCGGCCGACGGCACCGGGATCTCCGAAGGCGCCGGGCTCCTGCTCCTGGAACGGCTGTCGGATGCGCGTCGTCGTGGGCATCGGGTGCTGGCGGTGGTGCGGGGTTCGGCGGTGAATCAGGATGGTGCGTCGAACGGGCTGACGGCTCCCAATGGCCCGTCGCAGCAGCGGGTGATCGGCCAGGCCCTGGCGGGTGCGGGTTTGTCGGCGTCCGACGTCGATGCGGTGGAGGCGCACGGGACCGGGACGAGGCTGGGTGATCCGATCGAGGCGCAGGCGTTGCTGGCGGCCTATGGGCGGGGGCGTGCTGAGGATCGTCCGTTGTGGCTGGGGTCGGTGAAGTCCAACATCGGGCATGCGCAGGCTGCTGCGGGTGTGGCGGGTGTGATCAAGATGGTGATGGCGATGCGGCACGGCACGCTGCCCGCGTCGTTGCATATCGATGAGCCGACTCCGCACGTGGACTGGGACGCGGGTGCCGTGCGGCTGCTCACCGAGCCCACGGAATGGCCTCTGGGCGACCGGCCGCGCCGCGCGGGCATCTCGTCGTTCGGAGCCTCCGGGACCAACGCCCACGTGATCGTGGAGCAGGCGCCCGAGCCTCCTCGTCCCGAATACGTCCCACCCGTGGACGGTGTGGTGCCGTGGGTGGTGTCGGCGCGCAGTGAGGCCGCGTTGCGTGAGCAGGTGGCGCGGCTGGGTGGTGTGGCCGGTGATCCGGTGGAGGTGGGCTGGTCGCTGGTGTCGTCGCGGTCGTCGTTCGAATGGCGGTCGGTGGCGGTCGGCGAATCACGTGAAGAACTGCTGGCCGGTCTGGAGGCGGGGGTCGGGAAACCCGTGGCCCGGGGTGAGTGCGTGTGGTTGTTCAGTGGCCAGGGCGGTCAGCGGGTCGGGATGGGCGCGGGTCTGTATGAGCGGTTCCCGGTGTTCGCGGAAGCGTTCGATGAGGTGTGCGGCCTGCTGGACCCGGGTTTGAAGCAGGTGGTGTTCTCCGGTCCGAGCGAAACGCTGGAGGACACCACCTTCGCGCAGACGGGGTTGTTCGCGGTGCAGGTGGCACTGGCGCGGCTGCTGGAATCGGCGGGTGTGCGGCCGGATGTGGTGGTGGGCCACTCGGTGGGTGAGGTGGCTGCTGCGCATGTGGCGGGGGTGCTGGATCTGGCGGATGCGTGTCGTCTGGTGTCGGCTCGTGCGCGGTTGATGGGGGGTTTGCCTGCGGGTGGGGCGATGGCGGCGATCCAGGCCGACCCCGGGGAGCTGGCGGGCGGGTTGCCGGAGGGTGTGGGTGTCGCGGCGGTGAACACGCCGGGGAGCACGGTGGTGTCGGGCCCGGCGGACCTGGTCGCGCAGGTGCGTGATGCGTGGGCGGTCAAGGGCCGTAAGACCAAAAGCTTGCCGGTGAGTCATGGGTTTCATTCGGTGTTGATGGAGCCGATGCTGGCCGGTTTTGGTGAGGCGATCGGGGGTTTGGGTTTTGGTGTGCCGGTGGTGCCGATGGTGAGCACGCTGACCGGTGAGCTGGTGGGTGAGGAGATCGCGGCGGCGCAGTACTGGGTGCGGCAGGTGCGTGAGCCGGTGCGGTTCCTGCCCGCGATCGTGTCGCTGGGTGAGCGGGCGGGGGTGTTCATCGAACTGGGCCCTGATCCGGTGCTGGCGACTGCGGCGCAGCAGATCCTGGACGAGCGCCAGGTCCCCTCGGTGGCGGCCCTGCACCGTGACCGTCCCGATACCAGGGCGTTCGGGGCGGCGCTGGGCACGCTGCACGTCCACGGGATCGACATCGACTGGACGGGCTGGTTCCCCGACAGGCCACGCCCGCGCACCATCGACCTGCCCACCTACGCCTTCCAACGCGAACGCTACTGGCTGCCTTCGGGGAAGAGCGGTCGCGAGGACGCCGCCCACCTCGGACTGACGTCCACCGCGCATCCGCTGCTCGGCGCCTCCGTCGAGCTGGCGGAGGGCGGCGCGTGCCTGCTCACCGGCCGGTTGTCGCCGGCCGAAGGGGACTGGACGGCCGAGCACGTGGTGGCGGGCGCGGTGCTGCTGCCGGGGGCGGCGATCCTGGAATGGGTCCTGCGTGCCGCCGACGAGGCCGGATGCGGCGGGGTGGAGGAACTGGTCCTCCAGGCTCCGCTCGTGCTCGGGGAGTCGGGACCGGTCCGCGTGCAGGTGGCGGTCGGCGCGGCCGCGGAGGACGGCCGGCGCGATGTGCACGTGTACTCGCGTCCCGAGCACGACCCGGATCCGGAATGGACGTGCCACGCCGACGGCGTGCTCTTCGACGAAGCCGCCGCCCCGCCCGGGGCGCCGGCCGGCCAGTGGCCGCCTCCCGGTGCCGAGCCGATCGACGTGAGCGGATTCTACGAGCGGGCGGAGGCCGCCGGTCACGCCTACGGGCCCGCGTTCCGCGGGCTGCGCGCCGCGTGGCGGCACGGGCGGGATCTCCTCGGAGAGGTCGTGCTGCCCGAGGCCGCCGGAGACCTGGACGGGTTCGGCATCCATCCGGCCCTGCTGGACGCCGCCCTGCACACGGCTGTGCTCGACGGCGAGTCCGATGGGCGGGCCTGGGTGCCGTTCGCCTGGAGCGGGGTGGCGCTGCACGCGGTCGGGGCACGGACGGTCCGGGTCAGGGCGTCGCTGCTCGGGGACCGTCTCGATCAGGGGCTGAAGGTGCTGATCGCCGACACGGCGGGCTCGCCCGTGCTGAGCGTCGAGTCGCTGCGCATCCGCGACGTGGACCCGCGGCGGCTCCGCGACACCGGCGGACGCGGGCCGCGCGAGCTCATGACCCTGGAATGGGGCGCGCTCCCCGAAGCGGCCGGAGAAGGGCCGCCTCCCGCCCGGGCCGGATGGGCGGTGCTCGGCGAGGACCTCTCCGGGCTGGAACGGCTGGCGGCGGCGGACCCGGTGCCCTCGACGGTCCTGGCGAAGCTGCCGGCCGGTGCCCGGGACCCGCAGGCCGCGACCGGACGCGCGCTGCGCCTCGTCCAGGACTGGCTCGCCGAACCGCGGTTCGCCGACGCGCGGCTCGCGCTCGTCACCCGGCACGCGGTCGACACCGACGACCACCGGGTGGACGCGCCGGCCGCGGGCGTCTGGGGGCTCCTGCGCAGCGCGCAGCTGGAGCACCCGGGGCGGTTCGTCCTTCTCGACGCGGGCTCGGACACCGACGACGACGTCGCCTTGGTGGACGCGGTGCGGCGGGCCATGGAGGCCGACGAGTCCCAGGTGACGCTCCGCGACGGCCGGGTCCGCGTTCCCAGGCTCACCCGCGCGGGTGCCTCGCCGCGTCTTGTCCTCCCCGTGCGGGAGCGTGCCTGGCGGCTGTTCCCGGGCGGCGCGGCGACGCTGGAGAGCGTGACCGCCGAGGCGTTCCCCGAGGCGCTGGAGCCGCTCGGCCCGGGTCAGGTGCGCGTCGAGGTGCGCGCCGCCGGGATCAACTTCCGCGACGTGCTGGTCGCCCTCGGGATGGTGCCGTCCCCGGGCGGCATCGGCGGCGAGGGCGCGGGGGTCGTCGTCGAGACGGGACCGCAGGTCGCGGGCCTGAAGGCGGGCGACCCCGTGATGGGCCTGTTCGCCGGGGCGTTCGGCACCACGGCGGTGGCGGACGCCCGCATGGTGACGCGGATCCCGGAGGGATGGGGTTTCCGTGAGGCCGCCGCGACGCCCGTGGCGTTCCTGACGGCCTGGTACGGGCTGGTGGACCTCGCCGGGCTGCGGGCGGGGGAGTCGGTGCTGGTGCACGCGGCCACAGGGGGCGTCGGCCGGGCGGCCGTGCAGATCGCCCGGCGCCTCGGCGCGGAGGTGTTCGCCACGGCCAGTCCCGGCAAGCACGCGGTGCTGGAGGAGATGGGCGTGGACGCCGGTCACCGGGCCTCCTCCCGGGATCTGGACTTCGAGGAGGTGATCCGGTCGGCCACCGGCGGTGAAGGCGTGGACGTCGTCCTCAACGCGCTCGCCGGGCCGTTCACCGACGCCTCCCTGCGCCTCCTCCGCGACGGCGGACGGTTCGTCGAGATGGGCAAGACCGACATCCGCCGAGCCGACGAGGTCACCGCCGCGCACCCGGGAGTGTCGTACCAGGTGTTCGACCTCATCGCCGACGCCGGGCCCGACCGCATCGGCCAGATGCTGGAGACGGTGACGGAGCTGCTCACCGCGGGGGATCTGCACGCCCCACCCCTGGAGTCGTGGCCACTGGAAAAGGCGCGGGACGCCCTGCGGTACATGAGCCAGGCCCGCCACACCGGCAAGCTCGTCCTGGACGTCCCCGCGCGGCTGGACCCCGACGGGACCGTCCTGATCACCGGCGGCACCGGGACGCTGGGCGCGCTCACGGCCGAGCACCTGGCCCGCGAATGGGGCGTCCGGCACCTGGTCCTGGTCAGCAGGCGGGGGATCGACGCCCCCGGCGCCGCCGACCTGGTCGGGCTGCTGGGCGGGCTGGGCGCGCGGGCCACCGTCGCGGCGGCCGACGTGGCCGATCCGGCCGCGCTGCGCGCCGTGGTCGCGGGCATCGACCCGGCGCATCCGCTCACCGGCGTCGTCCACGCGGCGGGCGTGGTGGACGACGGCGTCGTGACGTCCCTCGATCCGGGCCGCCTGGCGGCGGTGTGGGGCGTGAAGGCCACCGCCGCGCAGACCCTGCACGCCGTCACCGCGGACCGGCGGCTCGCGCTGTTCACGATCTTCTCGTCGGCGGCGGCCGCGATCGGCAGCCCGGGCCAGGGCAACTACGCCGCCGCCAACGCCTACTGCGACGCGCTCGCCGCGCGGCGCCGCGCCGAGGGACTGCCCGGCCTGTCGATCGGCTGGGGGTCGTGGGCGGCCACCAGCGGCATGACCGAGCATCTCGCGGACGCCGACCTCGCCCGCATGGACCGGCTGGGCATGCGCGCCATGAGCACCGAGCGCGCGCTCGCCCTCCTGGACGCCGCGTCCCGGCACGGCGGCCCGCACCTCGTCGCCGTCGACCTCGGCACCGGCCCGCCCGGCGGCCTTCCCGCGCGGTCCCTCCCGCCGGTCCTGCGCGGCCTCGCCGCGGCGGGCCCGCAGCGGCGGCGGGCCGCGTCCGCGGCGGCGCCGGCCGGTGGCGTCGCCGAGCGGCTCGCCGGGGAGCCGAAGGCCGAGCGGCTCCGGATCCTGCTCTCCCTCGTCCGCGAGGAGGCCGCCACCGCGCTCGGCCACTCCGACCCCGGTTCGATCCCCCCGGACGTCACGTTCAAGGACCTCGGGTTCGACTCCCTCATCGCCGTCGAGCTGCGCAACCGGCTGTCGGCGGCCACGGGGCTGCGGCTGCCCGCGGCGCTGGTCTTCGACTTCCCGGACGCCGCCGCCGTGGCGGGCCACCTGCTGACCCGGCTCGCCCCGGACGCGGGCGCGGAGCCCGCCGGGCTCCTGGACCCCGTCCTGGACGAGGTGGCCCGGCTCGAAGGGACCCTCGACGGGCTCGTCGCCGCCGACCTGGACCGCGGCGTGGTCACGGCCCGGCTCGAGGAGCTGCTGACCCGGTGGCGGGGGGCGTCCCGGCCGCCGGACGGGGCGGACGGCGCCGGTGGCGCGAACGGGGCCAGCGCCGCCGAGCGCCTCGGCGTGGCCACCGCCGACCAGGTCCTCGACTTCATCGACAACGAGCTTGGAATGTCATGACCGAACCGGCCGCGGCGCGTCCGCCGAAGGATGGATGACCACGATGGCGAGCGAAGAGAAGCTGGTCGATTACCTGAAGCGGGTCGCGTCGGACTTGCACGACACCCGGCTGCGGCTGCGCGAGCTGGAGGACCGGCGGGCCGAGCCCGTGGCCGTCGTCGGCATGGCCTGCCGCCTTCCCGGCGGGGTCGGCTCCCCCGAGGAGCTGTGGGACCTCGTCGCCTCGGGCCGCGACGCCATCGGCGGCTTCCCCGCCGACCGCGGCTGGGAGCTGGAGCGGCTCTTCCACCCCGACCCGGACCACCCCGGCACCAGCTACGTCCGCGAGGGCGGGTTCGTGGACGGCGCCGACCGGTTCGACGCCGGCTTCTTCGGGATCAGCCCGCGCGAGGCGCTCGCGTCCAACCCCCAGCAGCGGATGCTCCTGGAGGTCGCGTGGGAGCTGCTCGAACGCGCCGGGATCGTCCCCGACGCGCTGCGCGGCACGCCCACCGGCGTGTACATCGGCACGGCCACCACCGGCAGCTCGACGCACAGCGACCCGTCCGGGCGGGCGACCGACGGGTACGCGGGCAACGCCCCCAGCGTCCTGTCCGGCCGGGTGTCCTACACGCTGGGCCTGGAGGGCCCGGCGGTGACGGTGGAGACGGCCTGCTCGTCCTCCCTGGTGGCGATGCACCTCGCCTGCCAGGCGCTGCGGGACGGCGACTGCACCCTCGCGCTGGCCGGCGGCGTGACTGTGATGGTCACGCCCGAGGCGTTCACCGCGTTCTCGCGCCAGCGCGGGCTCGCGCTCGACGGGCGCTGCAAGCCCTTCTCCGCCGCCGCCGACGGCACCAGCTGGGGAGAGGGCGCCGGCCTGGTCCTGCTGGAGCGCCTCTCGGACGCCCAGAGGCTCGGCCACCGCGTCCTGGGCGTCATCCGGAGCTCCGCGGTCAACCAGGACGGGGCCAGCAACGGGATGACGGCCCCGAACGGCCCGTCGCAGGAGCGGGTGATCCGGCAGGCGCTGGCCGCCGCGCGGCTTCCGGCGTCCGCCGTGGACGCGGTCGAGGCCCACGGCACCGGGACCACGCTCGGCGACCCCATCGAGGCCGGGGCGCTGCTGGCGACCTACGGGCGGGACCGCCCGGCGGACCGTCCGCTGCTGCTGGGGTCGGTCAAGTCGAACATCGGGCACACCCAGGGCGCCGCGGGCGTCGCCGGCGTCATCAAGACGATCATGGCGATGCGGCACGGGCGGTTCCCCGCGACGCTGCACCTCGGCGAGCCCACCCCCCACGTGGACTGGTCGTCCGGCGCGATACGGCTGCCCGCCGAGACCACCGGGTGGCCGCGCGCGGGCCGCCCGCGCCGGGCCGGGGTGTCCTCGTTCGGGATCTCCGGCACCAACGCGCACCTGATCCTGGAAGAGGCCCCGGAGCAGCCGGCGGAGACCACGTCGGAGGCCCCGGTGCCCGGCCCGGTCCCGGCCGGGGCGCCGGTGCCGTGGGTGGTGTCGGCGCGGAATCCGGCGGCCCTGCGGGAGCAGGCACGCCGGCTGGGTGCGTTCGCCGCCGCGGAGGACGGGCGGCCGCCCGCGGCCGTGGGCCGGGCCCTCGCCGCGACCCGGTCCGTGTTCGAGCACAGGGCCGTCGTCCTCGGCCACGACCGCGCCGCCCTCCTCGCCGGGCTGGACGCCGTCGCCGACGGCGCCGCCCACCCCGATGTCGTCACCGGAGAGGCCACCGGGACGGGCCCCGGCCCCGTCCTGGTCTTCCCCGGGCAGGGCTCGCAGTGGGCCGGGATGGGCGCCGCGCTGCTGGAGGCGTCCCCGGCGTTCGCGGCGCGCATCGCCGAATGCGAGGAGGCGCTCGCGCCGCACGTGGACTGGTCGCTGACCGGGGTGCTGCGCGGCGACGACGACGCGGCCGGCCTGCGCCGCGTGGACGTGGTGCAGCCGGCGCTGTGGGCGATGATGGTGTCGCTCGCGGCGGTGTGGGACGCCCACGGCGTGCGGCCCGCCGCGGTCGTCGGCCACAGCCAGGGCGAGATCGCCGCCGCGTGCGTCGCCGGGGCCCTGTCCCTCGCCGACGGCGCCAGGATCGTGGCGGTGCGCGCACGCGCGCTGCGCGGCCTGTCCGGACGGGGCGCCATGGCCTCCCTCGCGCTGGGCGAGGACGACACGTCCGAGATCATCTCCGGGCTCGGCGGCGCCGCGGACGGCGTGGTGGTCGCCGCGGTCAACGGCCCGTCCTCGACCGTGGTCTCCGGCCCGCCCGACCGCGTCGCGGCGGTGCTGGCCGCCGCGGGAGAGCGGGGGGCGCGCACCCGCACGATCGACGTGGACTACGCCTCGCACGGCCCGCAGATCGACGAGATCGCCGACGGGCTCACCGCCGCTCTCGGCGGGGCGACCGGCGTCGGCCCCGCCTCCGCCGAGGTCGCGTTCTACTCCTCGCTCACCGGCGCCCGCGCCGACACCGCGGCCCTGGACGGGGAGTACTGGGTGACGAACCTGCGGCGGCCGGTGCGGTTCGCCGCGGCGGTGAAAGCCCTCCTGGACGACGGCTACCGGCTGTTCATCGAGGCGAGCCCGCACCCCGTCCTGACCGTCGGCGTCCAGGAATGCGCGGACGAGGCCGGGAGCGCGGCGGCCGTGCTGCCGACGCTGCGCCGCGACCAGGGCGGCCCCGAGCGGCTCGCCCGCTCTCTAGGCGAGGCGTTCGCGGCGGGCGCCGCGGTGGACTGGACGGCCTGGTTCCCCGCGGACCTAGCGCCGCGTCCGCTCGACCTGCCGACCTACCCCTTCCAGCGGGAGAGGTACTGGCTGTCCGCCGGACCCGGGACCGGCGACGTCGCGGGACTCGGCCTCAGCCCGGCGGACCACCCCCTGCTGGGGGCCGCGCTGGAGACCGCCGACGGCGACGGCCGCCTGCTCACCGGCCGCCTCCCCGGCCCGTCCGGCTCCTGGCTCGGCGACCACGCCATCGCGGGGACGCCCGTCGTCGCGGGTTCGGTCCTGGTCGACTGGGCGCTGCGGGCCGCCGACGGATCCGGATGCGCCACGGTCGAGGAGCTCACGCTCCGCGCGCCGCTCGTCCTGCCGGAGAACGGGGCTGTGCGCGTCCAGGTCGCGGTCGGCGCGGCCGCCGACGACGGGCGGCGCGACGTCCAGATCTACTCGCGCCCCGACGACGATTCCGTGCGCACCTGGGAGTGCCACGCCACCGGCGTGCTCGCACCCGAGCCCGAGACCCCCGAAGAGGACTTGAGAGGGCAGTGGCCTCCGGCGGGCGCCGAACCGGTCGACGTCGCGGGATTCTACGAACGCGCCGCGTCGGAAGGCTACGAGTACGGCCCCGCGTTCCAGGGCCTGCGCGCGGCGTGGAGACGCGGGACGGACCTGTTCGCCGAAGTCGGGCTTCCCAAGGCCGCCGGTGAAGCCGACGGGTACGGCCTCCACCCGGCGCTCCTCGATGCGGCGCTCCATCCCGCGATCCTGGACGGCGGGCTTGGAGGCGGGCCCGGTGACGACGAGGTGTGGCTGCCGTTCGCGTGGAACGGTGTCGCGCTCCACGCGGTCGGGGCGACGGCCGTCCGGGTCCGGCTGACCCGCGACGGCGAGGGCCTGCGGATCCTGATCACCGACCCGGCGGGCGAGCCCGTCCTCGGCGTGGACACGCTGCGGATGCGCCCGGCCGACGCCGCGCGGCTCGGCGCCCTCGCCACCCGGGATGCGAGCGGGCTGCTCACCCTGGACTGGACGCCCCTCCCGCAGGGGCCCGTCCCCGACGGCGAGGACTGGGCGGTCCTCGGGCCGGACGGCCTGGACGCCCTGCCCGCCGACGCCCCGGCCCCCGCGATCGTCCTGGCCGACCCCGTCCGGGCGGACGACACCGGCACCGCCGAGGAGGCGCTCGCCGCCACGGAACAGGCACTCGACCTGGTACGCGGCTTCCTGGCCGACACTCGCCTCGCCGACTCGCTGCTCGCCGTCGTCACCCGGGGCGGGGCCGCCGGGGCGGCGGTGGGCGGCCTGGTCCGCAGCGCGCAGGCCGAGCACCCCGGCCGATTCGTCCTGGTGGACCTCGGCGCCGCGACCACCGACGGCGACCCGGCGGCGACCCCGGACGGGCCGGAGAGACCGGACAGGTCGGAGGCGGAGGAGGCGGTCGGCGCTGCGCGGATCGCGGTCGCCGCCGACGAACCCCACGTGGCGGTGCGCGGCGGCCGGACACTCGTCCCGCGGCTCACGCGCCCCTCCGACGCCGGGGACGCCGCGCCGCCGCCGCTGGACGAGGACGACACCGTCGCCGTCGTCGGCGGCACCGGCATGCTCGGCGGCCTCGTCGCCGAGCACCTGGTCCGGGCATATGGGGCGCGGCGCCTGCTGCTGCTGTCCCGCCGGGGCGAGCAGGCCCCGGGGGCCGGCGACCTTCGCGGGCGGCTGGCCGGCCTCGGCGCCCACGCCGACGTGGCCGCCGTCGACGTCGCCGACGAGGCCGCGCTGGCGGAGGCGCTGGCGCGGATCCCGGCCGACCGGCCCCTCGCGGGCGTCGTCCACGCGGGCGGCGTGATCGACGACGCGGTCCTCACGTCCCAGACCGCGGAACGGCTGCGGCACGTGTGGGCGCCGAAGGCCCTCGGCGCGTGGAACCTGCACGTCCTGACCCGCGACCTGCCGCTGAAGTTCTTCCTCGTGTTCTCCTCGGCCGCCGGGGTCGTCGGCAACGCCGGTCAGGCCGGATACGCCGCCGCCAACGCGTTCTGCGACGCGCTGGTGGCCCACCGGCGCGGCCTCGGGCTCCCCGGGACGTCCGTGGCGTGGGGGCTCTGGGCCGACGCCAGCGCCATGACGGGCCACGTGTCCGGTGCCGACCTCGCCCGCGTCCGCGGCATGCGCCCGCTGTCGGCCGACCGGGGCCTGTCCCTGCTCGACGCCGCCTGGCGGCTCGGCGCGCCCTGCGTGGTGGCCGCCGACCTCGACCTCGCCGGGCTGCCCAGCGCCGACGTCCCCGCGATCCTGCGGGGCCCGGCCGGCCGCACCCGCCGCCGCGCCGCCACCGGCGCGGACGCGACGGCGCTCGCCGCCCGGCTGGCCGGCCTCGACGCACCCGCGCGCTCCGCGCTGGTGGCGGAGACCGTGCGGGAGCGCGTCGCGGCCGTGCTGGGGTTCCGGTCACCGGGCGACGTCGGCATGGACGCCAGCTTCAAGGACCTCGGCGTCGACTCCCTGACGGCCGTCGAGGTGCGCAACCGGCTGACGTCCGCGACCGGCCTGCGCCTGCCGACGACACTCGTCTTCGACTACCCGACACCCCGGGCCCTGGCGGAGTACGTGGCCGCCCGGGTGACCGGGGAGAGCACGGCGGTGGACCTCGCCCCCGCCGCGGCCTCCGCCGTGCGGGCGGACGAGCCGGTCGCGATCGTCGGCATGGCCTGCCGGTATCCGGGCGGTGTCCGCGGTCCCGAGGACCTGTGGGACCTGGTGGCCTCGGGACGGGACGCGGTCGGCGACTTCCCGTCCGACCGCGGCTGGGACTTCGAGGGCCTGTTCCACCCTGACCGCAGCCGCCCAGGGACGAGCCACACGCGCGCGGGCGCCTTCCTCTACGACGCGGGGGAGTTCGACTCGGCGTTCTTCGGCGTGAGCCCCCGCGAGGCGCTCGCCGCCGACCCCCAGCAACGGCTCGTACTGGAGACGGCATGGGAGGTCCTGGAGCGCGCGGGCATCGACCCGCTCTCGCTCAAGGGAACCCGCACCGGCGTCTACACGGGCGTCATGTACCACGACTACGCCGCCGGTGCCGCCGAGGACGACGCTCGGATGGAGGGCTACGTCATGCCGGGCGCGGGCAGCGTCGTCCCGGGCCGCGTCGCCTACACCCTGGGGTTGGAGGGTCCGGCGGTGACGGTGGACACGGCGTGTTCGTCGTCGCTGGTGGCGGTGCATCTGGCGTCGCAGGCGCTGCGCCAGGGTGAGTGCGACCTCGCCCTGGCCGGAGGCGTGACGGTCATGGCCACCCCCGGGCTGTTCACCGGCTTCTCACGCCAGCAGGGCCTCGCCCCGGACGGCCGCTGCAAGTCGTTCGCGGCATCGGCCGACGGCACCGGATGGGGTGAGGGCGTCGGCCTGCTGGCACTCGAACGGCTGTCGGATGCGCGTCGTCGTGGTCATCGGGTGCTGGCGGTGGTGCGGGGTTCGGCGGTGAATCAGGATGGTGCGTCGAACGGGCTGACGGCTCCCAATGGCCCGTCGCAGCAGCGGGTGATCGGCCAGGCCCTGGCGGGTGCGGGTTTGTCGGCGTCCGACGTCGACGCGGTGGAGGCGCACGGGACCGGGACGAGGCTGGGTGATCCGATCGAGGCGCAGGCGTTGCTGGCGGCCTATGGGCGGGGGCGTGCTGAGGATCGTCCGCTGTGGCTGGGGTCGGTGAAGTCCAACATCGGGCATACGCAGGCTGCTGCGGGTGTGGCGGGTGTGATCAAGATGGTGATGGCGATGCGGCACGGCACGCTGCCCGCGTCGTTGCATATCGATGAGCCGACTCCGCACGTGGACTGGGATGCGGGTGCCGTGCGGCTGCTCACCGAGCCGGTGCCGTGGCCGGAGACCGGCCGGTCCCGCCGTGCGGGGGTGTCGTCGTTCGGAGCCTCGGGCACCAACGCCCACCTCATCATCGAGCAAGGGCCCGAAGACGAGCACACCGCCGGGGAGACGGAGCGTCCTGGCGGTGGTGTGGTGCCGTGGGTGGTGTCGGCGCGTAGTGAGGCCGCGTTGCGTGAGCAGGTGGCGCGGCTGGGTGGTGTGGCCGGTGATCCGGTGGAGGTGGGCTGGTCGCTGGTGTCGTCGCGGTCGTCGTTCGAATGGCGGTCGGTGGCGGTCGGCGAATCACGTGAAGAGCTGCTGGCCGGTCTGCAGACCGGTGTGGTGGCGACCCGGCCGCAAGGTGAGTGCGTGTGGTTGTTCAGTGGCCAGGGCGCTCAACGGGTCGGGATGGGCGCGGGCCTGTACGAGCGTTTCCCGGTGTTCGCCGAAACCTTCGATGAGGTGTGCGGCCTGCTGGATCCGGAGTTGAAGGAGGTGGTGTTCTCCGGTCCGGCAGAGGAGTTGGAGCACACCACCTTCGCGCAGATGGGGTTGTTCGCGGTGCAGGTGGCGTTGGCGCGGCTGCTGGGGTCGATGGGTGTGCGGCCGGATGTGGTGGTGGGTCATTCGGTGGGTGAGGTGGCTGCTGCGCATGTGGCGGGGGTGCTGGATCTGGGGGATGCGTGTCGTCTGGTGTCGGCTCGTGCGCGGTTGATGGGGGGTTTGCCTGCGGGTGGGGCGATGGCGGCGATCCAGGCCGACCCCGGGGAGCTGGCCGGTGAGCTGCCGGAGGGCGTTGGCGTTGCGGCGGTGAACACGCCGGGGAGCGCGGTGGTGTCGGGCCCGGCGGACCTGGTGGCGCGGGTGCAGGCGGTCTGGGCGGAGCGGGGGCGTAAGACCAAGGGTTTGCCGGTGAGTCATGGGTTTCATTCGGTGTTGATGGAGCCGATGCTGGCCGGTTTTGGTGAGGCGATCGGGGGTTTGGGTTTTGGTGTGCCGGTGGTGCCGCTGGTGAGCACGCTGACCGGTGAGCTGGTGGGTGAGGAGATCGCGGCGGCGCAGTACTGGGTGCGGCAGGTGCGTGAGCCGGTGCGGTTCCTGCCCGCGATCGTGTCGCTGGGTGAGCGGGCGGGGGTGTTCATCGAACTGGGTCCTGATCCGGTGCTGGCTACTGCGGCGCAGCAGATCCTGGACGAGCGCCGGGTCCCCTCGGTGGCGGCCCTGCACTGCGACCGTCCCGATACCAGGGCGTTGGGGGCGGCGCTGGGCGCGCTGCATGTCCACGGGATCGATGTGGACTGGACGGGCTGGTTCCCCGACAAGCCACGCCCGCGCACCATCGACCTGCCCACCTACGCCTTCCAACGCGAACGCTACTGGCTCACCTCCCGGCAGACCGCGCGCGACGCGGGCCTGACCTCAATGGAGCTGGCAGACGGCGACGTCCATGTGCTGACCGGCCGGTTGTCGGCCGACGGCGGCTGGCTGGCGGACCACCAGGTCCAGGGGACCGTCCTCGTACCTGGGACGGCGTTGCTGGGATGGGCGTTGCGGGTCGCGGACGACACCGGCGCCGCCGGAGTGGAGGAGCTGGCCCTCCAAAGCCCGCTGGTCCTGCCGAGCACCGGCGCGTTGCGGATCCAAGTGGTCGCGGGCGCCGCCGGGGAGGACGGGAGACGCGATGTCCAGGTGTACTCCCGTCCCGATGGTGAGGTTTCGGACGGCTGGGTCCGGCATGCGGAGGGCGTGCTCCTACCACCGCAGGCCGAACCCGCCGAGCCGGTGGACACCCTTGCGGGCCAGTGGCCTCCGGCCGGGGCCGAGCCCATGGAGCTGGACGGCTTCTACGAGCGGGCGGCGGAGGCCGGTTACGAGTACGGTCCCTCCTTCCGCGGGCTCCGCGCGGCGTGGCGGCTCGGCGGGGACCTCCTCGCCGAGGTGGAGCTGCCCGGGACCGTGGGTGACCAGGACGGGTTCGGCGTCCATCCGGCCCTGCTGGACGCGGCCATGCACCCCGCGCTGCTGGCGGGGGAGGCCGACGGGCGGACGTGGCTGCCGTTCGTCTGGAGCGGGGTGTCGCTATGGGCGGCCGGCGCCCGCACCGTGCGGGTCCGGCTGACGCCCGCGTCCTCGGTGGACGAGCAGAGCCTGCGTCTGCACGTGGCCGACACCGCCGGTGCCCCCGTCCTCACCGTGGAGCACGTCGGGATGCGTGCGGCCGACGGCGCAGAGCTGCGCGCCGCCGCCGCGCAAGGCACGCGTGGCCTCTACACCCTCGACTGGACCGCGGTCTCCGACGCGGAGGCGGCCGGGGAACCGCGGACCGGCGGCTGGCCGAGGCTCGGCCGTGATCCGTATCCCGGCCTCGCGGCGTTCGTGTCGGCGCTGGAGTCCGGCGCCGACGTGCCTCCGGTCGTCCTCGCGGACGTCGCCGCCGCGGACGAGGCGCTGGCGCTCGTGCGGGAGTGGCTGGACGAGCCGCGGACGTCCGGCATCGTCCTGGCGGTCGTCACGAAGGGCGCGGTCGCGGGCGGGACCGACGAGAACGCGGCGGCGGTGTGGGGGCTGGTCCGGAGCGTCCAGTCCGAGCACCCCGGCAGGTTCGTGCTCGCCGACGCCGACGGCGGGTCGGACGTGGCCGCCGCCGTGTGGCGGGCGCTGCGCCTCGACGAGCCGCAGGTGGCCGTGCGCGATGACCGGCTGCTCGTGCCGCGTCTGGTGCCCGCGGGCGCCGCCGCCGAACTGGTGGGCCCGGCGGGACGGCATGCGTGGCGGCTGGTGGCGGGCCGATCGGGGACGCTGGAGGGCGTGACCGCCGAGGCGTTCCCCGAGGCGCTGGAGCCGCTCGGCCCGGGTCAGGTGCGCGTCGAGGTGCGCGCCGCCGGGATCAACTTCCGCGACGCGCTCGTCGCCCTCGGCATGGTGACCGCGCCGGGCGGGCTCGGCGGCGAGGGCGCCGGGGTCGTCACGGAAGTGGGACCGGAGGTCTCCGGACTGTCGGTCGGCGACCGGGTGATGGGCCTGTTCCCGGGTGCGTTCGGGGCCGTGGCGGTGGCCGACGCCCGCATGGTCGCGGCGATCCCGGACGGATGGGGGTTCCAGGAGGCCGCGGCGGTGCCGGTCGCGTTCCTGACGGCCTGGTACGGGCTGGTGGACCTCGCCCGGCTGCGGGCGGGGGAGTCGGTGCTGGTGCACGCGGCGACCGGCGGTGTCGGCATGGCGGCGGTGCAGATCGCCCGGCATGTGGGGGCGCACGTCTACGGCACCGCCAGTCCCGGCAAGCACGGGGTGCTGGAGGAGATGGGCGTGGACGCGGGCCACCGGGCCTCCTCCCGGGATCTGGACTTCGAGGAGGTGATCCGGTCGGCGACCGGCGGTGAAGGCGTGGACGTCGTCCTCAACGCGCTCGCCGGGCCGTTCACCGACGCCTCCCTGCGGCTCCTCCGCGACGGCGGACGGTTCCTGGAGATGGGCAAAACCGACATCCACGACCCCGAGGAGGTCGCCGCCGCGCATCCGGGGGTGGAGTACCGGGTCTTCGACCTGATCTCCGACGCCGGGCCCGACCGCATCGGCGAGATGCTCGGCATCCTGGGAGAGCTGTTCGCGGGCGGAGTGCTGCGGCCCCCGCCCGTCCGGACGTGGCCGCTGGAGAGGGCGCGGGACGCCCTGCGGTACATGAGCCAGGCCCGCCACACCGGCAAGCTCGTCCTGGACGTCCCCGCGCGGCTCGATCCCGACGGGACCGTCCTGATCACCGGCGGCACCGGGGGTCTCGGCGCGCTCACGGCCGAGCACCTGGCCCGCGAATGGGGCGTCCGGCACCTGGTCCTGGTCAGCAGGCGGGGGGCCGACGCCCCCGGCGCCGCCGAGCTCGCCGGACGGCTGGAGGCGCTGGGCGCCGCGGTCTCCATCGCCGCCGCGGACGTCGCCGACCCCGCCGCGGTGGACGCGCTGATCGCCGGCATCGACCCGGCGCACCCGCTCACCGGCGTCGTCCACGCCGCGGGTGTGGTCGACGACGCGACCATCGGCGCCCAGACCCCCGAGCGGCTCGAACGGGTCTGGGCGGCGAAGGCCGCGGCGATGGCGAACCTGCACGCGGCGACGGCCCGCCTGCGCCTCGGCATGTTCGTCGTCTATTCCTCGGCCGCGGCGGTGCTCGGCAGCCCGGGCCAGGCCAACTACGCCGCCGCCAACGCCTACTGCGACGCGCTGGCGGCGCGGCGCCGCGCCGCCGGGCTCGCGGGTCTGTCGGTCGGCTGGGGTCCCTGGGAGTCCGCGAGCGGCATGATGGCGGGACTGTCGGACACCGACCGGGCCCGGATGAGCCGTGGAGGGTTCGAGCCGCTCAGCAGCCGACGCGGCCTGGAACTGCTCGACGCCGCCTGCGGCCACGGCGCGCCGTACCTGGTGGCCGTGGAGCTCGACGCCGTTGGCATGGCCGGACGGCCCGCGGAGGCCCTGCCTCCCGTGCTGCGCGGGCTCGCCGCGTCCGGGACGAGGGGACGCCCGGCCGCCGCCGGCGGGCACCGGCCCGTCGACTGGGCCGGGCGGCTGGCGGGCCTGGCGCCCGGAGACCAGCTCGACGTCCTGCTGGGGCTGGTGCGCGACCACGCGGCCTCCGTGCTGGGCCACGCCGACCCCGCCGCGGTCCAGGTGGACACCCCGTTCAAGGACCTCGGCTTCGACTCGCTCACCGGCGTGGAACTGCGCAACCGGCTCGCGGCCGCCACCGGGCTGCGGCTCCCCGCCGCGCTGGTGTTCCGGCACCCGTCACCGGCCGCCATCGCCGGCCATCTGCGCGAGCGTCTCGCGCCCGCCGGGCAGGACCCCTCGGCGCCCGTCCTCGGCGAGCTGGACCGGCTGGAGACGGTGATCGCCCGGTACGGCCCGGACGGCGAGACCCGCGTCCGGCTGACCAAGCGGCTGGAGGCCCTGCTGTGGCGGCTGAACGGCGAGGACGCCGGGAACGGCGGGGGCGGTACGGCCGCCGTCGACGGAGCGGCCCTCGACGCCGCCTCCGACGACGAGATGTTCGAGCTCATCGACCGGGAACTGGGAACTTCGTGATGGGGGTGTGGGACCGATGTCGGCCACCGAGGACAAGCTCCGCCAGTACCTCAAGCGCGTCACGCTCGACCTGGGGCAGACCCGGCAGCGGCTGCGCGACATGGAGGAGGGGCTCCGGGAGCCGGTCGCCGTCGTCGGGATGGCCTGCCGGTTCCCAGGGGGCGTGCGCTCGCCCGAGCAGCTGTGGGACCTGGTGTCGTCGGGCACGGACGCCATCGGGGAGTTCCCGGCGGACCGGGGATGGGACCTCGACGGCCTCTACCACCCCGACCCCGACCACCCCGGCACCAGCTACGTCCGCCACGGCGGGTTCCTGGACGACGCCGACCGGTTCGACGCCGGCTTCTTCTCGATCAGCCCACGCGAGGCGCCGGCCATCGACCCGCAGCAGAGGCTGCTGCTGGAGACGGCCTGGGAGGCGCTCGAACGCGCGCGGATCGACCCGGCGTCGCTGAGGGGCACACCCACCGGCGTGTACGCCGGGATCGCCACCCAGGACTACTTCTCCGGGGTGCGCGTCCCGCCGGACATCGAGGGCTATGTGACGACGGGCGGCCTCAACAGCGTCCTGTCGGGCCGCATCGCCTACACCCTCGGCCTGGAGGGGCCGGCGGTCACCGTGGACACCGCGTGCTCGGCGTCGCTGGTCGCCGTGCACCTGGCGTCCCAGGCGCTGCGGCAGGGTGAATGCTCACTCGCGCTGGCGGGCGGCGTGACCGTCCTGGCCTCCCCGACGGCGTTCGTGGAGTTCTCACGGCAGCGCGGGCTGGCCCCCGACGGACGCTGCAAATCGTTCGCGGCGTCGGCGGACGGCACCGGCTTCTCCGAGGGCGTCGGCATGGTCCTCCTGGAGCGGCTGTCGGACGCGCGCCGCAACGGGCACCGGGTGCTGGCGGTGATCCGCGGCTCGGCCGTCAACCAGGACGGCGCCAGCAACGGCCTCACGGCCCCCAGCGACGTCGCGCAGGAACGGGTCATCGGGCAGGCGCTGGCCAACGCGCGGCTGTCGCCGTCCGACGTGGACGCGGTGGAGGCGCACGGCACGGGGACGACGCTCGGCGACCCGATCGAGGCGGGCGCGCTCCAGGCGGCCTACGGGCCCGGCCGCGCCGCGGACCGGCCGCTGTGGCTCGGATCGGTGAAGTCCAACATCGGGCACACCCAGGCCGCCGCCGGCGTCGCGGGCCTGATCAAGATGGTGATGGCGATCCGGCACGGCGTCCTGCCCGCCACCCTGCACGTCGACGAGCCGACCCCGCACGTGGACTGGGACGCGGGCGGAGTGCGCCCGCTGACCGCGCCCGTGCCATGGCCGGAGACCGGCCGTGCCCGCCGGGCCGGGGTGTCGTCGTTCGGCATCTCCGGGACGAACGCGCATCTCGTCCTTGAGCAGGCGCCCGAGGACGGGGAGGACACGACCGCCGCGGGTGACCCCGGCGTGGTGCCGTGGGTGGTGTCGGCCCGCGGCCCGGAGGCGCTGCGGGAGCAGGCGCGGACGCTGGCGCGGCACGTGGCCGGCGACCCCGGCCTGGCGCCCGCGGACGTCGGATGGTCGCTGGTCGCGACGCGCTCCTCGTTCGAGCACCGGGCCGTGGTCGTCGGCGCGGACCGTGAACGGCTCCTGGCGGAGCTGGAGACGGTGTCGGCGACCGGGCACCTCACGCCGGGCAAGAGCGTCTGGCTGTTCAGCGGCCAGGGCAGCCAGCGGGCCGGGATGGGAGCCGGCCTGTACGAGCGGTTCCCGGTGTTCGCGGCCGCCTTCGACGACGTGTGCGGCCGCCTGGACCCGCGTCTGAAGGAGGTGGTCTTCTCCGGCCCGGCCGAGGAGCTGGAGCACACCACCTTCGCCCAAATGGGGTTGTTCGCCGTGCAGGTCGCGCTGGCGCGGCTGCTGGAATCGGCGGGGCTGCGCCCGGACGCCGTCGTGGGGCACTCCATCGGCGAGGTGGCCGCCGCGCACGTCGCCGGGGTGCTCGACCTGGAGGGCGCGTGCCACCTGGTCGCGGCCCGCGCCCGCCTCATGGGACGGCTGTCCGGCGGCGGGGGGATGTGGGCCGTCGAGGCCGACCCCGCCGAGGTGGAGGACGGCCTGCCCGAAGGCGTCGGCGTCGCCGCGGTGAACACCCCCGACAGCACGGTCGTGTCGGGACCGTCCGCGCTCGTGGCCGAGGTGGGGGCGTCGTGGGCGCGGCGCGGCCGCAAGGTGAAGGAGCTGCCGGTCAGCCACGCGTTCCATTCGGCGCTGATGGAGCCGATGCTCCCCGGCTTCGCCGCCGCGCTGGAGAAGGTGGCGTTCCGCCCGCCGCGCATCCCGCTGATCAGCAACATCACCGGGCTGCCCGCGGGGGACGACATCGCCACCGCGGACTACTGGGTGCGGCACGTCCGGCGGCCGGTGCTGTTCGGCCCGTCCATCGCCCGCCTCGCCGGCGAGGCGGCGCTGTTCGTCGAGCTGGGCCCCGACCCGGTGCTGACCTCGGCTGTCGAGCGGATCCTCGACGGACACGAGCCCGTGGCGGTCGCAGCGCTTGACCGCCGCCAGGACGACGCCGAGGCCCTCGCGCGGGCCCTGGGCCGCCTGCACGCCCACGGCGTCGACGTCGACTGGACGGGCTGGTTCCCCGCCGCCCGCGCGGTGGACCTGCCCACCTACGCCTTCCAACGCCGGCGCTACTGGCTCCCGGACGTCGCGGGACTCGAACCCGCGGCCGGAGTGCGGGACGAGGACGGCGGCCGGTTCTGGGCGGCGGTCGAGAGCGGTGACCTGGACGCGCTGTCCGAGACGCTGCGCCTGGACGACGACGGCCACCGGTCATCGCTGGCCGCGGTGCTCCCCGTCCTGTCCGGGTGGAGGCGCGAGCAGGCGGAGCGGTCGGCCGCGGACGCCTGGCGCCACCGGATCGGATGGCGCCGCGTCGACGCGCCCGCCGCGGGCCCGCCCGGCTTCTGGCTCCTGGTCCGCTCCGCACAGGACCAGGACCACTGGGCCGGGGACGACTGGGCCGGGCACCTCACCCGTGCCCTGGAGGGGGGAGGCGGCCGGGTCCGCGAGGTCGAGATCGACCCGCAACTCGACCGGGGCGGGCTCGCCGCGCTCCTGCGCCCCTGGATCGACGGAGACGAGCCGGTCGCGGGCGTCCTGTCGCTGCTGGCCCTCGACGAGCGCCCGCACGAGAGCCTTCCCGGGCTGGGCGCCGGGTTGTGCGGCACGCTCACGCTCGTGCAGGCGCTGGCGGACACCGGCTCGGAGGCGAGGCTGTGGTGTGCGACCCGCGGAGGGGTCGCGGTGAACGACTCCGAACCGCCGGAGTCCGCCGTCCAAGCGCAGGTCTGGGCACTCGGCCGGGTGGCGGCGCTGGAACACCCCTCCCTCTGGGGCGGCCTGCTGGACCTGCCGGGCGACCCTGAGGAGGCCGACCCGGGCCACCTGCGCGCGGTCCTCACCGGGCCGGACGGCGAGGACCAGGTGGCGCTGCGGCGCGGCGTCCTGCTGGGACGGCGCCTGCTGCCCGCCCCGCCCGGGGACACCACCGAGCAGGAGTGGGCGCCGCGGGATCCCGTCGTCGTGACCGGCGGCATGGACGGCCCGGCCCCGCATGTCGCGCGGTGGCTCGCGGAGCGCGGCTCACGGCACGTCATCCTCCTCAACCCGAGGGGCCCGGACGCCCCCGGGGCCGCGGCCCTGGTGGAGGAGCTGGCCGGGAACGGCACGGACGTGACCGTCGTCCGGGACGGCCGCCGAGCGGACCCGGCCGGGGACGCGGGCGACGCGCCGGGCACGCGCGCCGGCACCCTGGTCCATGCCCCGGCCCCCGGCGACCCGCTGCCGCTGGCGGACCTCACCCCCGCGCAGCTGGCGGCGGCGGCGGACGCCGGCCCCGGCCCCGTCGCTCAGGAGGCCGAGGAGATCGTGCTGTTCTCCTCCGTGGCGGCCGCCTGGGGGGCGAACGACCACGGGCTCCACGCGGTCGCCGGAGCGTCCCTGGACGCGCTGGCCCGCCGGACCCGGGCGGCCGGACGCCGCGCGCTCTCGGTGGCGTGGGGACCGTGGGACGTCCGGGACGGCGGCGGCGCGCCGGGCGACCTCGCGCGCCCGCACGCCGACCGCTCCCGGCGGCTCGGCATCGACCCCCTGGAACCGCGCCTGGCCTTCGCGGCGCTGGGCCGCGCGCTCGGCGGCGGGGACGGCCCGGACCTCGTGATCGCCGACGTCGCCTGGGAGCGGTTCGCGGCGCTGTTCACCCTCGCGCGCCGCAGCAGGCTCCTCGACGACCTACCCGCGGCGGCGCGGTTCGCCGACGCCGGACGCGACGACGGCGGCGGCGGCTCCGCCGAGGCCCTCGCCGCCCTGCGCGACGAGCTGGCCCCCCTCGCCGGGACGGACCGGGCGGCCGCGATGCTGACGCTGGTGCGCTCCCACGTGGCCGCCGCGCTGCGGCACGCGGAACCGGAGCAGGTGGAGGCCCACCGCGCCTTCAAGGACCTCGGGTTCGACTCGATCGTGGCGGTCGAGCTGAGGAACCGGCTGCGTGCCGCCACCGGGCTGCGGCTGCCCGCCACGCTGGTCTTCGACCACCCGACGCCGAAGGACCTGGCCGCGCACCTGCTGGCGGGGGTCCTCCCCGACACCGCGGCGTCCGCGCACCCCGCGTTCGGGCACCTGGACCGCCTGGAGTCCGCCCTGGAGGCGCTCCCTGCGGGGGACGCCCGGCGCGCCGACCTGGCGAACCGCCTGCGGACCCTGCTGTGGAAGCACGCGGACGCCGCAGGCGCGGAGGCCCCGGAGCCGGACGGAGCGGACGACCTCGACGTCGCCACCGCCGAGGAGATGTTCGCCCTCATCGACCAGGAATGGGGCGCCGGAGCCTGACACCGGCGCGGGGCCGCGTTCCGGGAGGCGACCCGGGACGCGGCCCCGGAAAGGCCGGCGTCCGCCCGCGCGCTCCAGGCGCACGGGCGGACGCGGTGACGGTGCCCTCCGGAGCAGGGGTCAGGTGGCCCCCACGATCCGGCTGGAGTCCAGGTCCACCAGGGCCATCTCCTCGGAACGCAGCGGAGGGCCGGCCAGCTCCGGGCGCAGCTCGCCCTTGTGCAGCAGGGACAGGAACCGCGCCGACCCCATCTCCGACTGCGGCGCGGACAGGCTCATGACGTCCGTCACCACCGCGCACACCTCCGGGTCGCGGATCGTCCTGGAGGTGATGAAGTCGCTGAACCGCAGCCGGTGCTCGGTGTCGGAGCCGACGAGCCGCGGGTCGGTGGTCCTGCTGCGCGAGTGCACGTAGTCGATGTCCTTGAACGCGGCCAGGATCCACGGATCGTCCACCACCGACCCGACGGCCCGCTGGATCCGCCGCGCCGCGTCCGGGGTGTACCCGTCCGCGCCCAGCCGCTCGTCCAGGATGGCGGCGGACCGCGCGGCGGAGCTCATGCCGTGCCCGTAGACCGGGTTGAACGCCGTCAGCGAGTCGCCGACGACGAGCAGCCCGTCCGGCCACTCGCCGAGCCGCTCGGGGTACAGGCGCCGGTTGGCGCCCGACCGCGACCCGTAGACGGGGGTCAGCGGCTCCACCGACCCCAGCAGGTCGGCGATGAGGGGATGCGCCAGCGTCTCCGCGAAGGGCAGGAACTCCTCCTCGCGTGTGGGCAGGTCCGCGCCGCGGGTGCACGACAGCGTCGCGATCCAGCGGCCCCCCTCGACGGGGTACACCACCCCGAACCGGCCGGGGAGCTTCACGCCCGCGTCGGAGACGATGTTGACGGCGGGGAACCCCGCCGACGCCCCGGGCGGTGCCTGGAAGATCCGGGTGGCGTACGCGATGCCCGCGTCGACCACGTCCTCCTCGACCGGGGGGACGCCCAGGTCACCGAGCCAGTGCCGCAGGCGCGAGCCGCGGCCCGTCGCGTCGACCACCAGGTCGGCCTCCAGGACGGACTCCGCGCCGCCGTCGAGGTCGCGGACGACCGCGCCGGTGACCCGGCCGCCGTCCGCCGCGAGCCCGGCGACCTCCGCGCGCTCCCGCACGGTGACGCGCCCGGCGGACAGGATCTGGTCCCGGACGACCCAGTCCAGCAGCGGGCGGGTGCACAGCAGCGCGAACTGGGTCGCGGGGAAGCGGTGCTGCCAGCCCCGGGTCGTCAGGGTGACCAGGTCCTCCTGGAAGCCGAGGCGGCGGGCGCCCAGGCCGAGCAGCCGCTCGACCGTCCCGGGCAGCATCTCCTCGATGAGGTGCGCGCCGTTCGACCACAGCAGGTGGGCGTGGCGGCCCTGCGGCACCCCCTTGCGGTGCGCGGGGGAGACGGGCAGGACGTCGCGCTCGATCACGGTGACGGCCGCGAAGTGCCGGGACAGCGCGTGGGCGGCCAGCACCCCCGCCATCCCGGCGCCCAGCACGACCGCGTGCGCCGGTCCGCCCACGGTCACGTCCCCGTCCCGTCGAGGGCGGGGACGCCGCCGGGGGCGCCGGTGCCGGCGTCCGCCTGCCCGTCCGTGTGCCCGTCCTTGTGCCCGGCCGACCCGCCGACCGCCATGTCCGTCATCCCCCAGAACGCCTGGACGCGGCGTCCCAGCCCGTCCTCGTCCAGCTCGACGATGCCGATGATGTTGAAGGTCATCACCGCGGGGACCCGGACGACGACCCGCGTCTGCGTGACCACCAGCCGGTCGTCCATCGAGGTCACCGGCGGGCCCGGCGTCTCGTGCGCCCGCGCGCCGACCGCCAGCGCGATGTGCTCGCGCAGCGCGTCCTTGCCGATCAGCGGCGGTCGCCCCACCGGATCCTCGAACACGATGTCGTCCCCGAACAGGTCGAGGACTCCGTCGATGTCGCCGGCGTTGATCCGCCGGACGTACTCCAAGGCCATCGCCTTGCGGGCCGCCTCACTGGGCATGCACACCTCCGGGACGGTCGGCCGACCTGGGTGAGGTCAGCCGACGACTTTCAGATCCGACCTTCCCCAGAACGCCTTGAGCTCCTGGACGAGGCCGTCGGGGCCGACCCGGAGCATCAGCACGTAGTAGCGCTCCAGGCGCGTGCCCTCCGGGTCGGCGGGGGGCTCCAGCCAGCCGCGTCCGGCGTAGACCGGGCCCCGGGGCAGGTAGTCCATGACGGACGTGACCGACGTCAGCACGTGCACGCCGTCCTGGCCGGCGACCGGCGCGCCGGGCACCTCCCGGGCGTGCGCGGCCACGGCCTCCTCGACGTGGGCGCGCAGCGCGTCCCGTCCCGTCCGCCGGCCCGAGCCGACCGGGTCCTCGAAGGCGACGTCGCCGGCGTACAGCGCCATCACCCCCTCCACGTCGCCGGCGCTCAGCAGCCGGCAGTGGTCGAGCACCAGGTCCTTACGGCTGCGCTCGCTGGTCAGTTTCGTCGTGAGCAGGCTCGCCAAGGCCCGTCTCCCTCCCCAGATCGCGGTCGATGAACTCGAAGATCTCTTCGGCGCTGGACGCCCCGATACGGTCGGCCACGCCTGTGGGCGCGGCGCCGTCCTGCCCGTTCCGCCCGTCGGTCCCGCCGAGGCGTTGCAGGGTGCCCCGCAGCCGCCGCGCGAGCGTCTCCCGCGCCGCCTCGTCCGCGGAGGCGAGCCGGAGCGCCTGCTCCAGCCGGTCGATCTCCGTCAGCGCCGAGGCCAGCGGGTCGGCCTCCGGCGGGTCCAGCTCGGCGAGCAGGTAGCGGGCGAGCTCGGCCGGGCCGGGATGGTCGAAGACGAGGGTGGCGGGCAGCCGCAGCCCGGTCGCCGCCGACAGCCGGTTGCGCAGCTCGACGGCGGTGAGCGAGTCGAACCCGAGCTCGCGGAACTTGAGCGCGGGGTCCAGCCCCTTGGCGGTGCCGTGGCCCAGCACCGCCATGGCGTGGGATCCGACCAGGTCCAGGACCGCGCGCTCCCGGTCCTCCTGCGCCAGGCCGCTCAGCGACCGCGCCAGGTCCGGCGCGGGCGCGCCGCCTGCCTGGGAGGCCGTGCCGCCTACGAGCCGCCGCAGGACCGCGGGCGTGTAGTACCCCTGGGCCTGGCGGCGCATCCGCGCGAGGTCGAGCCGTACCGGCGCCAGCACGGAGCCGCCGCCGGCGAGCGCGGCGTCGAACAGGGCGAGGCCCTGCTCGACGCTCAGCCCGACGACGCCCGTGCGGGCGTTGCGGGCGCGGTCGGCGTCGGTGAGCCGTCCGGCCATGCCCGTCTCCATGTCCCAGTGGCCCCATGCCAGGGACGTGCCGGGCAGCCCCAGGGCCTGCCGGTACTGGGCCAGCGCGTCGAGGAAGTTGTTGGCGGCGGCGTAGCCGCCCTGCCCGGCGCCGCCGATCAGCCCGGCGACCGAGGAGTACAGCACGAACGCCGACAGGTCCGCGTCCCGGGTCAGCTCGTGCAGGTGCCACGCCGAGTCGGCCTTGACGCGCAGCACCGCCTCGATCTGCGCGGGCTCCAGCGACGGCACCGTGCCGTCGCCGACGATCCCGGCGGCGTGGACGACCGCGGTGAGGGGATGCTCCGCGGGCACGGCGGCCAGCGCCGCGGCCAGGGCGGCGCGGTCGCCGATGTCGCAGGCGGCCAGGGTCACGTGGGCGCCGAGCCCGCTCAGCTCCTCGACCAGCGCGTCCGCGCCGGGTGCGGCGTGCCCGGTCCTGTTGAGCAGCAGGAGCCGGCGCACACCGTGCCGGGCGGCCAAATGCCGCGCGGTCTCCGCGCCGAGGGCGCCGGTCCCGCCGGTGATCAGGACGGTGCCGCCCGGGTCGAGCGGGACGGGCAGCGTGAGCACCGCCGGTCCCGCGCCGACATGCCGGGCCTGCGGCAGGCGGCGGACGTCCAGGACGGGCACCGGACCGGCCTGCGCCGCGTGGCCGTCCGAACCGGCCGCTTCCGAGAACGACCTGCCGGAAGGCAGCGTCACAAGGGTCCGTCCGTCGGCGGCGACCACCGGCCCGACCTCCCGGACGGGACCCGCGACCCGGTCGCCCGGGGCGAATCCGCCGGCGTCCGGTCCCACTTCGGTGACGACGCCCGCGCCGTCACCGCCGACGGGCCCGGGGCCGCCGTCGAGGTCGCGGACGCCGACGGCGCGCAGCGCCACACGCACCTCGCCTGGGCCAAGCACGCGTTCCGCCTCGGCCGCCTCCGCCGCGGGCTCCGCGAGGACGACGCCGCCGTCGCGGCCGGTCCGCTCCAGCCGCCAGTGACCGGCGTCCTCTGGCGGGACGAGGCGCCCGCCGGGGTCGTCGCGGACGAGCCGGGGCAGATACGCCCGGCCGTCGCGGAGCGCCACCTGGGGTTCGCCGGACGCCAGCACCGCGGGCACCGCCTGGAACGAGGCGTCCGACCCGTCCACGTCGAGCAGGGTGAGCCGGTCGGGATACTCCGACTGCGCGCTGCGCCCCAGCCCCCAGAGCGCCGCCGCGGGCAGGTCGTCGACGGCGTCGCCGGGGCGGACCGCGGCCGCCCCCGGGTGACGAGGACCAGCCGGGCGGCCTCGAACTCGGGCGCGCCGAACCACTCCTGGAGCAGTGCCAGCGCCGTGGTGGCGGCCCGGCGGCTCTGCTCGGCGACGCCGTCCGCGTCCGCCGGGGCGGTGAGGACGGCGACGACGACTTCCGGGTGCCGCGTCCCGTCGGCGGCGGCCGCGCGGAGCGCCTCCAGGCCGGGTGCGGACGAGGCGCCGGTCATCGCGGCGGCCAGCCCGGCGGCCGTCGGGTCGCCGTCGGGGACGACGGCCGCCGCCGGGGCCGCGGGCGCGTCCGCCGGGATCGGCAGGGGCGTCCAGCCGAGCTGGAAGAGGGCGTCCCGCTCCGCCGACCGCCCAGGGTCCAGCCGCCCCGCCGGCACCGGCCGGACGGTCACGCTCTCCAGGTCGGCGACGGGACGGCCGAACGGGTCGGCGGCGGTCACCGACAGCTCGTCGGCCGAGGTCCGGGAGATCCGCACGCGCAGCCGGCCGGCGCCGGTGGCGTGCAGGCGCAGCCCGCTCCAGGAGAAGGGCAGGAGGATCTCGTCCGGCTCCTCCGAGGACGCGGTGACGTCGAGGATGAGGGCGTGCAGGGCACCGTCCAGGAGGACGGGGTGGAGGCCGTAGTCGGCGGCGCGCGGGCGTTCCTGGTCGGGAAGCGCCACCTCGGCGTAGATGTCCTCGCCCACCTTCCACGCGGCGGTCAGGGACCGGGAGGCCGGGCCGTAGCCGTAGCCGCGCCCGGCGAGATCCGGGTAGGGGTCGCCGGCGGTGATCGGCACGGCGCCCGGAGGCGGCCACGCGCCGCCGAGGCCGGAGGCGGGCGCCTCCGGTGGCAGTGACGCCAGCGCGCCGGTCGCGTGCCGCGTCCAGGCGGACTCACCGGCGGCCGGCGCCGGCCGCGAGTGGACGGCCAGGGGGCGCCGGCCCGTCTCGTCGGCGGCGCCGACCGTCACCTGGAGGTCCAGGGCGTCGGCGTCCGGGACCGCCAGCGGCGTGTGGACGGTGAGCTCGGCGACGTGGTCGCATCCGGCGCGCGCGGCCGCGTGCAGGGCGAGCTCGACGAACGCGGTACCCGGCAGGAGCACGCTGTCCGCGACCCTGTGCTCGGCCACCCAGGCGTGGGACCGCCGGGTGAGCCGTCCCGTGAGCAGCAGCGTCCCCCCGTCCGCGGGCTCCACGGCCGCGCCCAGCAGCGGGTGCCCCGCCGAGTCCAGCCCGAGCGCCGACGGCTCGCCGCTGCCGCGGTCCCTGACCTCCAGCCAGTAGCGCTCGCGCTGGAAGGCGTAGGTCGGCAGCGGCACGGTCCGCGGCTCCGGGTCCGCGGGGAACCACCCGGTCCAGTCGACCCCGGCGCCCGCCGTGAAGGCGTGGCCCGCCGCCCGCGCCATCTGCCGCGGACCGCCGTCGTCGCGGCGGAGGGTGGGGATGGTGACGGCGTGGGTGCCGGTGTGGTCGAAGGTCTCTTGCATTCCGATGGTGAGGACGGGGTGGGGGCTTGCTTCGATGAAGATGCGGTGGCCGTCGTGGAGGAGCGCGCCGATCGTGTCGGCGAACCGGACCGGCTGGCGCAGGTTGGTGATCCAGTACCCCGTGTCGAGGGTGGTGGTGTCGGTGCGGGTTGCGGTGACGGCGGAGTAGTAGGCGACTGGTGCGCGGGTGGGGGTGATGTCTGCCAGCTGGGTGGTGAGGGTGGTGGTGAGCTGGTCGATTTGGGGGCCGTGGGAGGCGTAGTCGACGTCGATGAGCCGGGCGCGTAGTCCTTGTTCCTGGGCGGTTTGGACGAGGGCGGCCAGGGGTTCGGGTGGTCCGGAGATGACGGTGGAGGACGGGCCGTTGACGGCGGCGATCACGACGCCGTCGCGGTCGCCGATCAGCTCTGCGGCCTGGTCGGCTCCCATGCCCAGGGAGGCCATCGTCCCCTTGCCGGACAGCGCGCGTAGGGCCCGCGCCCGGACGGCGACGATTTTGGCGGCGTCTTCGAGGGTGAGGGCACCGGCGACGCAGGCGGCGGCGATCTCGCCTTGGGAGTGCCCGATGACTGCGGCGGGCCGTACGCCGTGGTGCTCCCAGAGGGCGGCCAGTGAGACCATCACCGCCCACAGCACGGGCTGGAGCACGTCCACCTGATCCAGCGGTGACCCGTCGCTGCGCAGTACCTCGGTCAGGGACCAGTCGACGTGGGGTCGCAGTGCCTCTTCGCATTCGGCGATGCGGGCGGCGAACACCGGTGAGGTTTCCAGGAGTTCGGCGCCCATCCCGGCCCACTGCGAACCCTGGCCCGGGAACACCAGTACCGGTCCCGACCCGGACGGGTCGGCCGTCCCGGTGACGAGGTCCGTGTGCGCACCGCCCTGCGCGAGGGCGTCGAGGCGTTCCAGCAGCTCGTCGCGGTCATGGCCGACCATCACGGCCCGATGCTCGAACACCGACCGTGTCCTGATCAGCGACCAGCCGACATCCGCTGCCGAAGGCTCCGTGTCGGCGGCGATCCGCTCGGCCAGGACCCGCGCTTGGGCGCGCAGCGCCTCCGCGCTCCGTGCGGAGACGACCCAGGGCGTGACCGCGTCCGTGCGCGGCGTCGTGTCCGCCGATGGCGGGGTGCTCGTCGAAGGTTCGGTCTCGGGTTCGGGTTCGGGTGCTTGTTCGAGGATGAGGTGGGCGTTGGTGCCGGAGATGCCGAAGGCGGAGATGGCGGCGCGGCGGGGGCGGGGGTGTGCGGGCCAGGGGGTGGGCTGGGTGAGGAGGTGCAGGGTGGTGGTGTTCCAGTTGATGTGGTGGCTGGGCTGGTCGATGTGGAGGGTTTTGGGCAGGAGGCGGTGGTGGAGGGCTTGGGTCATTTTGATGATGCCGGCGATGCCGGCGGCGGCTTGGGTGTGGCCGATGTTGGATTTGACCGAGCCGAGGTAGAGGGGGTGGGTGGTGGGGCGGTTGTGGGTGTAGGTGGTTTGGAGTGCGTGGGCTTCGATGGGGTCGCCGAGGGTGGTGCCGGTGCCGTGGGCTTCGATGGCGTCGATGTCGTGGGGGGTGAGGTGGGCGGTGGTGAGGGCTTGGCGGATGACGCGTTCTTGGGCGGGTCCGTTGGGTGCGGTGAGTCCGTTGCTGGTGCCGTCTTGGTTGACGGCGGTGGAGCGGATGATGGCGTGGATGTGGTGGTGGTTGCGCTGGGCGTCGGTGAGGCGTTCCAGGAGGATGAGGCCGGCTCCTTCGCCCCATCCGGTGCCGTCGGCGGCGTCGGCGAAGGGTTTGCAGCGTCCGTCGGGGGCCAGTCCGCGCTGGCGGGAGAATTCGGTGAAGGCGCCGGGGGTGGCCATGACGGTGGCTCCTCCGGCCAGCGCCAGTGAGCAGTCACCATCCCGCAACGCCTGCACCGCCAGATGGGTGGCGACGAGGGACGACGAGCATCCGGTGTCGACGGTCAGCGCCGGACCCTCCAGCCCGAACGCGTAGGAGATCCGGCCGGTGGCCACGCAGCCGAGGCTGCCGGTCCCGACGTATCCCTCCACCTCGCTCGCCGCCTGGGCGAGCAGCGAGGCGTAGTCGTAGATCGTCAGCCCGGCGAAGACGCCGGTGTCGCTGCCGTCCAGGGCCTCGCGGGTGAGCCCGGCCCGCTCGAACGCCTCCCACGCCACCTCCAGCAGCAGCCGCTGCTGCGGGTCCATCGCCACGGCCTCACGCGGGCTGATCCCGAAGAACCCCGCATCGAAGTCGCCCACGTCGTACAGGAAGCCGCCCTCGCGGACGTACGACGTCCCGGGACGGTCGGGGTCCGGGTCGAAGAGCCCGTCCAGGTCCCAGCCGCGGTCCTCGGGGAACGGGCCCATCGCGTCCCGCTCCGCGACCAGCAGGTCCCAGAGCTGCTCGGGGGTACGGACGTCCCCGGGGAACCGGCACGCCATCCCGATGATCGCGATCGGCTCGTCGCCCCCGGCGACCACCACCCGGGGGCGCTCGGCGGCGGCCTGCCGCCCGCCGGACAGCTCCGACAGGAGGTGGTCGGCGAGCTCCAGGGGCGTGGGGTGGTCGAAGAGGATCGTGGTGGGGAGCCGGAGCCCGGTCGTGGCGTTGAGCTGGTTGCGGACCTGCACGGCGGTGAGCGAGTCGAAGCCCAGCTCCTGGAACGGCTTGGACGCCGGGATCGCGTCCGCGCCGGTGTGGCCGATGGCCGCGGCGGCCTGCTGCCGGACGTGGTTCAGCAGGATCTGCCGCCGCTGCTCCGGCGTCGCGCCGTCGAGCTCCTGCGTCAGCGGGGTGGTCTCCCCGGCCGGGCCCGAGGACGGGCCGGCGACCGGCTCGGCGTTCTCCGGGAGGTCGCCGAGCAGCGGGCTCGGCCGCTGCGCGGTGAACGTGGGCCAGAACCGGTCCCAGTCGATGTTGGCGACCGTGGTCGTGGCCGTCCCGGCGGCGACCGCCTGGAACAGGGACGTGAGGGCGAGGTCGGCGGAGAGCGGGTGCAGGCCGAAGCGGCTGAAGAACGCCAGCGAGTCCTGGTCGGCGGCCATGCCCGCCTGGCTCCAGGGCCCCCAGGCGACGGAGGTGGCGGGCAGGCCCTGGGCGCGGCGGTGCTCGGCGAGGGCGTCGAGGTGGCTGTTGGCGGCGGCGTAGGCGGCTTGCTGGCCGCTGCCCCAGGTCGCGGCACCCGAGGAGAAGAGTACGAACGCCGACAGGTCCATATGCCGGGTCAGTTCGTGCAGGTGCTGCGCCGCATGCGACTTCGGCCGCAGCACCTCGTCGAGCGCCTGCGGGTCGAGATCGTTGATGGCGATGTAGTTCGGCACGCCCGCGGCGTGCACCACCGCGCCGAGCGGATGCTCGGACGGGATCTCCGCGAGGAGCCGCCGCACCGCCTCACGGTCGGAGACGTCGCAGGCCGCGATGGTCACGGCGGTGCCGAGCGCGGTCAGCTCGGCGGCCAGTTCCGACGCCCCGGGAGCGTCGGCGCCTCGGCGGCCGGCCAGGAGCAGGCGAGGCGCGCCCGCCGCGGCGAGCCGCCGGGCCAGCAGCGCGCCGATGCCACCCGTCCCGCCGGTGATCAGAGTGGTGCCATCGGGGCTCCACTCGCCGGGCAGCGGGGCCGGGGGCGCGTGGCCCAGCCGGCGGGCCCAGACGGCCGTGGCCCGGACGGCGGCCTGGTCCTCGGGCTGCCCGGGGGAGAGCAGCCCCGCCAGGCGCGCGACGGTGTGGTGGTCGATCGTCGCGGGCAGGTCGATCAGCCCGCCCCACGTCCTCGGATGCTCCAGGGCGGCGACCCGGCCGAAGCCCCACACCTGCGCCTGTGCCGGGCTCAGCAGCGGATCGCCCGGGCCGGTCGAGACCGCGCCCTGGGTGAGGGTGTACAGGGGGGCGGTGAGATCGGCGTCGCCGAGCGCCTGCACGAGGGCGGTGGTGGCCGCGAGCCCGGCGGGCACCGCGGCATGCCCGGGGCGCGCCTCCTCGTCCAGGCCGAGGAGGTTGACGACACCCTCCAGCGCCGTGTCGCCGGAGAACCGCCCGAGCAGGGCGGCGAGGGAGTCGCGGTCGGCCTCGCGGGTGTCGACGAGCTGGAGTTCGGCGGTGGCACCCTGGGCGCGCAGGGCCCGGACGGTGGTGCGCACCGCCGAATGGTCCGGGTGCGCGGCGGGGGCGAGCAGCAGCCACGTCCCGGCCAGGCCCGCGGCCGCGGCGTCGGGAAGATGTTTCCAGGTGACGTGGTAACGCCACGAGTCCATGGTGGCCCGCTCGCGCTGCTCGCGCCGCCACGCCGACAGGACGGGCAGCGCGGGACGGAGCACGCCGGTGGTCTCGGGGTCGTCCTCCACCTGCAGCACACCGGACACCGCGTCGACGTCGAGGTCCTCGATCGCCTGCCAGAGCCGCGCCTCGGCCGGGGCGTGCCCGTTGCCGTTGCCGTTCCCGTTCGACGCGGCGGGAGGCTCCAGCCAGTAGTGCCGGCGCTGGAAGGCATAGGTGGCCAGGTCCACGACCTTGGGAGGCGGGTCGGTGCGGAACCAGCCGTCCCAGTCCACGGCGACACCGCTGACGAAGACCTCGCCCAGCGACCGGAGCACCTGGACGAGACCGCCGTCGTCGCGGCGGAGGGTGGGGATGGTGACGGCGTGGGTGCAGGTGTGGTCGAAGGTCTCTTGCATTCCGATGGTGAGGACGGGGTGGGGGCTTGCTTCGATGAAGATGCGGTGGCCGTCGTGGAGGAGCGCGCCGATCGTGTCGGCGAACCGGACCGGCTGGCGCAGGTTGGTGATCCAGTACCCCGTGTCGAGGGTGGTGGTGTCGGTGCGGGTTGCGGTGACGGCGGAGTAGTAGGCGATTGGTGCGCGGGTGGGGGTGATGTCTGCCAGCTGGGTGGTGAGGGTGGTGGTGAGCTGGTCGATCTGGGGGCCGTGGGAGGCGTAGTCGACGTCGATGAGCCGGGCGCGCAGTCCCTGGGCTTGGGCGGCTTCGACGAGGGCGGCGAGCGGTTCTGTCGGGCCGGAGATGACGGTGGAGGACGGGCCGTTGATAGCGGCGACCACGACGCCTTCGGTGTCGGCGCCGAGCTCGGCGATGAGCCTGGTGGTCGCCTCCTCGCCCGCGCCCAGGGAGGCCATCGTCCCCTTGCCGGACAGCGCGCGTAGTGCCCGGGCACGGACGGCGACGATCTTCGCGGCGTCTTCGACAGTGAGGGCGCCGGCGACGCAGGCGGCGGCGATCTCGCCCTGCGAGTGCCCGACGACTGCGGCGGGCCGTACGCCGTGGTGCTCCCAGAGAGCGGCCAGTGAGACCATTACCGCCCACAGCACGGGCTGGAGCACGTCCACCCGGTCCAGTGAGTCTACGTCACCACGGAGGACTTCGGTCAGGGACCAGTCGACGTGGGGTCGCAGGGCCTCCTCGCATTCGGCGATGCGGGCGGCGAACACCGGTGAGGTTTCCAGGAGTTCGGCGCCCATCCCGGCCCATTGGGAACCCTGCCCGGGGAACACCAGCACCGGCCCCGGCCCGGTCGGACGCGCCTCTCCCGTCGTCACCGCCGGGTGCGCCTCGCCGCGCGCGAGGGCCTGCACGCCCGCCAGAAGCGTGTCCTGATCCTCACCGGTCACCACGGCGCGGTGCTCGAACACCGACCGCGTCTTGACCAGCGACCACCCGATGTCGACGCCGGACGGCTCCGGGGCGGTGGTCGCGCGCGCGGCCAGCGCCCTGGCCTGCCCCCGGAGCGCCTCGGCGCTGTGACCGGAGACGACCCACGGCGTCGGCCCCCGGACCTCCGCGGACGGCTCCGCGACGTCCTGGTCCGGTGCTTGTTCGAGGATGAGGTGGGCGTTGGTGCCGGAGATGCCGAAGGCGGAGATGGCGGCGCGGCGGGGGCGGGGGTGTGCGGGCCAGGGGGTGGGCTGGGTGAGGAGGTGCAGGGTGGTGGTGTTCCAGTTGATGTGGTGGCTGGGCTGGTCGATGTGGAGGGTTTTGGGCAGGAGGCGGTGGTGGAGGGCTTGGGTCATTTTGATGATGCCGGCGATGCCGGCGGCGGCTTGGGTGTGGCCGATGTTGGATTTGACCGAGCCGAGGTAGAGGGGGTGGGTGGTGGGGCGGTTGTGGGTGTAGGTGGTTTGGAGTGCGTGGGCTTCGATGGGGTCGCCGAGGGTGGTGCCGGTGCCGTGGGCTTCGATGGCGTCGATGTCGTGGGGGGTGAGGTGGGCGGTGGTGAGGGCTTGGCGGATGACGCGTTCTTGGGCGGGTCCGTTGGGTGCGGTGAGTCCGTTGCTGGTGCCGTCTTGGTTGACGGCGGTGGAGCGGATGATGGCGTGGATGTGGTGGTGGTTGCGCTGGGCGTCGGTGAGGCGTTCCAGGAGGATGAGGCCGGCTCCTTCGCCCCATCCGGTGCCGTCGGCGGCGTCGGCGAAGGGTTTGCAGCGTCCGTCGGGGGCCAGTCCGCGCTGGCGGGAGAATTCGGTGAAGGCGCCGGGGGTGGCCATGACGGTGGCTCCTCCGGCCAGCGCCAGTGAGCAGTCACCATCCCGCAACGCCTGCACCGCCAGATGGACCGAGACCAGCGATGACGAACAGGCGGTGTCCACCGTCACCGCGGGCCCTTGCAGCCCGAAGGTGTAGGCCACGCGGCCGGACGCGACACTGCCGAGGCTGCCGGTTCCGATGTAGCCCTCGACCTCGCTGGCGGTCTGGGGGATCAGGGTCGTGTAGTCGTATCCGCTGATCCCCGCGAAGACGCCGGTGTCGCTGCCGTCCAGGGCCTCGCGGGTGAGCCCGGCCCGCTCGAACGCCTCCCACGCCACCTCCAGCAGCAGCCGCTGCTGCGGGTCCATCGCCACGGCCTCACGCGGGCTGATCCCGAAGAACCCCGCATCGAACTCGCCCACGTCATAGACGAAGCCGCCCTCGCGGACATAGGATGTCCCCGGGTTCTCGGGATCGGGGTGATAAAGCGCCTGGAGGTCCCAGCCGCGGTCGGTGGGGAACCCCGAGATCGCGTCGGTGCCCTCGGACACGACCCGCCAGAGGTCCTCCGGGGAGCGCACACCGCCGGGATAGCGGCAGGCCATGCCCACGATCGCGATCGGCTCGGCGACGGCGGACTCGGCCTTGAGCAGCCGTTCGCGCGTCTCCCGCAACTCCGCGGTGACCCACTTGAGGTTCTCGAGAAGCTTCTCCTCGTTCGACATCTATCGCAGGCTCCTTGACGTGGAACGGGTGGTGGCCACCGGCGTCACGACTTCCCGAACTCGGTGGAGATGACGTCGAAGATGTCCTCCGCCGTCGCCGTTTCAAGATCTTGGTGGCGGTCCGGCCGGCCGGTCCCGCCCTCGGTCCAGCGGGCGAGCAGGGCACGCATCCGCAGCCCGATCCGGCGCCGGGCCGCCTCGTCGGCCTCGTCCGCGGCCCAGGCCGCCTCCCACCGGTCGAGCTCGGCCATGACCGTGTCCTCGGTGGGCGTGTCGTCGGCGACGAGCCGCCCGTGCAGGTGGCTCGCCAGCTCCTGCGGCGTCGGGTGGTCGAAGACCAGCGTGGTGGGGAGCCGGAGGCCGGTCGCGGCGTTGAGCTGGTTGCGGAGCTGGACGGCCGACAGCGAGTCGAAGCCCAGCTCCTGGAATGGTCTGCCGGGAGGGACGGCGTCCGGTGAGGGCAGCCCGACGGCCGCGGCCGCCTGGGCCTGGACGTGCCCGAGCAGCGCCCGCATCCGCTGGCCGGGCGGCAGGCCGGTGAGCTCCTCGACGAGCGGGGTCGCGGACGCCGCGCCGTCCGCACCGGCGGACGGGTCGTTCTCGGGAAGGTCGTCCAGCAGCGGCGCGGGACGCTGGGCCGTGAAGGTGGGCGTGAACCGCTCCCAGTCGATGTCGGCGACGGTCAGGGTCGTGGCGCCCTGGCTCACCGCCTGGTGGAGCGCCCTGATCGCCAGGTCGGGCGGAACGGGGTGCAGGCCGAAACGGCTGAAGAACGCCAGGGACGCGTCGTCGGACGCCATGCCGACCTCACCCCACGCCCCCCAGGCGACGGAGGTGGCGGGCAGGCCCTGGGCGCGGCGGTGCTCGGCGAGGGCGTCGAGGTGGCTGTTGGCGGCGGCGTAGGCGGCCTGCTGGCCGCTGCCCCAGGTCGCGGCGCCCGAGGAGAACAGCACGAACGCCGACAGGTCCATGTGCCGGGTCAGCTCGTGCAGGTGCTGCGCCGCATGCGACTTCGGCCGCAGCACCTCGTCGAGGGCGCGGGGCGTGAGGTCGGCGACGGGCGCGTAGGTGGACACCCCGGCGGCGTGGACGACGGCGGTCAGCGGCAGGTCCGCGGGAATCCCGTCCAGGACCCCCCGCACCGCCTCGCGGTCCCCGGCGTCGCAGGCCGCGATGGTCACGGCGGTGCCGAGCGCCTTCAGCTCGGCGGCCAGCTCCGGCGCCCCGGGCGCGTCGGCGCCACGGCGGCTGGTCAGGACGAGGTGCGGGGCCCCCTCGCGGGCCAGCCAGAGGGCGAGCCGCGCGCCGATGCCGCCCGTCCCGCCGGTGACCAGGGTGGTCCCGGCCGGCCGCCAGGCGGCCGCCGGGTCCGGCTCCTGCGGGGGCGCGTGGACGAGGCGCCGCGCCCAGGCGGCCGCCGAGCGGATCGCGACCTGGTCCTCGGGCGGCCCCGCGGCGAGCACGGCGGCGAACCGGGCCGGGGTGCCCGCGTCCGGCGCGGCCGGCAGGTCGATCAGCCCGCCCCACGTCCTCGGATGCTCCAGGGCGGCGACCCGGCCGAGCCCCCACACCTGCGCCTGCGCGGGGCTCACCGGCGCGTCGGCGGCGTTCACGGCCACCGCGCCCTGGGTGACGCACCACAGCGGCGCGGTGATCGCGGCGTCGCCCAGCGCCTGGACCAGCGCGGTGGTGGCGGCCAGGCCGTTCGGGACGGCGGGATGCCCCGCGTGCGGCGTCTCGTCCAGGCCCAGCAGGCTGACGACGCCGGCGGGCGGCGGACCGGCGGCCAGATCCGCGAGCCGCCGCGCCAGCGGGCCCCGCTCGGTCTCGTCGCAGACGGCGACCACCGCGCGGTCTCCAAGGGCCTCGGCGACCGTCCGGGCGGCGGATCCCTCGGCGTGCGCCGCCGGTACCAGCAGCAGCCAGGTGCCGGACGGTGTCCGCGTCTTCGCCTCCTCCAGCCTCGTCCAGGTGACCCGGTAGCGGCAGGCGTCCACCGTGCGCTGCTCGCGGTGCTCGCGCCGCCACGCCGACAGCACCGGCAGCGCCGGTCCGATCGCGCCCGCCGCCGCGCCGTCGCCGTTCAGCCGCAGCGCCGCGGCCACCGCCTCCGGATCGCCGTCCTCGACCGCCTTCCACAGCCGCGCCTCGGCCGCGTCGTGGCCGCCGCCACCCGCCGCGCCCGGGGGAGCGTGCTCCACCCAGTACCGCCGCCGCTGGAACGCGTACGTCGGCAGGTCCACCGTGGGGGGAGGCGGATCGGAGGGGAACCAGGTCGTCCAGTCCACCTCCACGCCCGCGGCGAACGCCTGGCCCGCGGCGCGCGCGACCTGGACGGGACCGCCGTGCGAACGGCGCAGCGTCGGCACCGTGACCGCCTGGACGTCCGCGAGCTCGAAGCACTCCTGCATCCCCGCCGACAGGACGGGATGGCTGCTGGCCTCGATGAAGACGCGGTGGCCGTCGTCGAGGAGCGCGCCGACGGCGTCCGCGAACCGGACGGGCCGGCGCAGGTTGGTGATCCAGTACTGGGTGTCGAGGGTGGTGGTGTCGACGCGGGTCCCGGTGACGGCGGAGTAGTAGGCGACCGGCGCGCGGGACGGGGCGACGCCTGCCAGTCCGGTGGTGAGGGTGTCGGTGAGCTGGTCGATCTGGGGGCCGTGGGAGGCGTAGTCGACGTCGATGAGCCGGGCGCGCAGTCCCTGGGCTTGGGCGGCTTCGACGAGGGCGGCGAGCGGTTCTGTCGGGCCGGAGATGACGGTGGAGGACGGGCCGTTGACGGCGGCGATCACGACGCCGTCGCGGTCGCCGATCAGCTCTGCGGCCTGGTCGGCTCCCATGCCCAGGGAGGCCATCGTCCCCTTGCCGGACAGCGCGCGTAGGGCCCGGGCCCGCACGGCGACGATTTTGGCGGCGTCTTCGAGGGTGAGGGCACCGGCGACGCAGGCGGCGGCGATTTCTCCTTGGGAGTGTCCGACGACTGCGGCGGGCCGTACGCCGTGGTGCTCCCAGAGGGCGGCCAGTGAGACCATCACCGCCCACAGCACGGGCTGGACGACGTCCACCCGGCTCAGCGGCGACCCGTCACCGCGGAGGACCTCGGTCAGGGACCAGTCGACGTGGGGTCGCAGCGCCCCCTCGCACTCGGCGATCCGAGCGGCGAACACCGGCGAGGAACCCAGCAGGTCCGCGCCCATCCCCGCCCACTGCGACCCCTGGCCCGGGAACACCAGCACCGGACCCGGGCCGACCTCGCCGGCCGTGCCCGACACCAGGTCCGGATGGGCCTCGCCCCGGGCCAGCGCGCCGAGCGCGGCGCCGGGGTCGGGGCCCACGGCGACGGCACGGTGCCCGAACGCCGAGCGGGTCGTCACCAGCGACCAGGCCACGGCGACCGGATCGGCCGCAGGGCTCTCGCACAGCCGCCGGGCCTGGGCCCGCAACGCGGCCTCGCCGTGCGCGGACACCACCCACGGCACCGCCCCCGCCCCCTCCGGGGATGCGGGCTCCGGGGACGCGCCTTGCGGGGAGGCCGCGCCGATCGCGTCGGCGGGGGCCTCCTCCAGGATCAGATGCGCGTTCGTGCCGGAGAAGCCGAACGACGACACCCCGGCGCGGCGCGGACGCCCGCCCGCGGGCCAGGGCACCGCCTCGGTGAGCAGCCGCAGGCCGCCGGCGTCCCAGTCCACATGGGGGGACGGCTCGGCCGCGTGCAGCGTGGCGGGCAGCAGCCCGTGCCCGAGCGCCAGCACCATCTTGATCACGCCGGCGACGCCCGCGGTGATCTGGGTGTGCCCGATGTTGGACTTGACCGACCCGAGCCACAGCGGACGCCCGTCCGGGCGGTCCGCGCCGTACGTCGCCAGCAGGGCGCCCGCCTCGATCGGATCGCCGAGGGTGGTGCCGGTGCCATGCGCCTCGACCGCGTCCACGCCCGAGGGCGCGAGCCGCGCGTCCGCGAGGGCCTGGCGGATCACCCGCTCCTGCGCGGGGCCGTTGGGCGCGGTGAGCCCGTTGCTCGCGCCGTCCTGGTTGACGGCCGACCCCCGGACGACCGCGAGGATCCTGCGGCCGTTGCGGCGCGCGTCCGAGAGCCGCTCCAGGAGGACCATGCCCGTGCCCTCGGACAGGGTCATCCCGTCCGCCCGCGCCGAGAAGGGCTTGGACCGGCCGTCCGGGGCCAGGCCGCCCAGCTCGCTGAACCCGATCAGCGGGGCGGGGGACGCCATCACGTACGCGCCGCCCGCCAGCGCCAGGGCGCACTCGCCCCTGCGCAGCGCCTGGGCCGCCAGGTGGATCGCCACCAGCGAGGACGAGCACGCGGTGTCGAGCGTGACCGCCGGCCCTTCCAGGCCGAGGGCGTAGGAGATGCGGCCGGAGGTGATGCTGGCGGAGTTCCCGGTCGTGAAGAAGCCCGCCGCGCCCGCGGGGATCTTGGCGTCCCCGAGGGTGTAGTCGAGGCCGTCGCAGCCGACGAAGGCCCCGGTCGGCGTGCCCCGCAGCGACCCCGGCGGGATGCGGGCGTGCTCGATGGCCTCCCACGCCGTCTCCAGGGCCAGCCGCTGCTGGGGCGCCATCCCGACGGCCTCGCCCGGGCCGATGCCGAAGAAGGCCGCGTCGAAGTCGCCCGCGTCGTGGACGAAGCCTCCCCGGCGGACGTAGGTGGTGCCGAGGTGCTCGGGATCGGGGTGGTAGAGCGCCTCCAGGTCCCACCCCCGGTCGCCGGGCAGCTCCACGACCGCGTCGCGGCCGCCGGCCACCACGTCCCACAGGTCCCGCGGGGAGGCCACGCCGCCCGGCAGCCGGCACGCCATCCCGATGACCGCGATCGGCTCGTGCGCCGCGGCCTCGCCGTCGGCCAGCCGCCGCCGGGCCTCGCGCAGGTCCCCGGTGACGCGCTTGAGGTAGGCAAGGAGTTTCTCTTCGTTGTTCGCCATCGGTGGCCGCGGCCGCTCCTCTCCGCGAGAACGGGCGCGCTTGACCACGCCCGTTCTGGAGCATCGACGGCGCCGCTAAAGCACTGCTAATCCCTCGGCGGCCGACAATGTGCGGTGACCGCGCCCGCCTTCTGGCGGCGCGCGCGATTAGCGCGGGACTAGGGCCGCTTAAGCGCGGCTCGAAAGGCTCGAACATCCCCTGGCTGAATCGAGGCTTTCGTGGCAATTCCTCCCAGCGCGGCCGCCGTCGACCAGACCCCCGACCTCCTCGACCCCGCCTTCTGGTCGCGGCCGCACGACGAGCGCGCGGGCATCTTCGAGAGGCTGCGCGGGCTGCCGCGGCCCGAGTTCGTCCGCCAGCAGATCCCCGGGCTGGGGCCGACCTTCGGGTACTACGCGCTCGTCAAGCACGCCGACATCGTCGAGGTGAGCCGCCGTCCGAGGGACTTCTCCTCGGAGGGGGCGACCAGCATCGTCGGGCTCCCCCCGGAGCTGCACGAGTTCTACGGCTCGATGATCAATATGGACAACCCCGAGCACGCCCGGCTGCGGCGCATCGTCGCGCGCGCGTTCGGGCACGGGACGGTCGCCGGGTTCGAGTCGGCGGCGGACCGGATCGCCCGCCGCATCGTCGCCGAGCTGGCCGAGCGGGGGCCCGGCGACTTCGTGCGGGACGTCGCGGCGGAGATGCCGATCGCCGTGCTCAGCGAGATGATGGGCGTCCCGCCCGAGGACTACGAGTTCCTCTACACGCGGTCCAACCGGGTCGTCGGCCCCTTCGACCCCGACTACGTCGCTGAGGGGGAGGACCCCGCCGCCGTGGTGATGGACGCGTCGCGGGAGCTCGGGGACTACATCACCCGCCTCGGCCGGGAGCGTGCCGCCCACCCGCGGGACGACCTGATCACCAAGCTGGTGCGGGCCCGGGTGGACGGGGAGAGCCTCACCCGGCAGGAACTGGTCTCCTTCTTCATCCTCCTCGTCATCGCCGGCATGGAGACCACCCGCAACGCGATCTCCCACGCGCTCGTCCTGCTGACCCGCCACCCCGGGCAGCGTGCGCTGCTGCTGTCGGACTACTCCGCGCACGCGGCCGGAGCCGCCGACGAGGTCCTCCGACTCGCCACCCCCATCAACTGGATGCGCCGGATCGCCACCCGCGACTGCGAGATGAACGGGCACCGGTTCCGTCGGGGCGACAGGATGTTCCTCTTCTACTGGTCCGCGAACCGGGACGAGGAGGTCTTCGACGACCCGTACCGCTTCGACCTCACGCGGAGCCCCAACCCGCACCTGGCGTTCGGGTCGCTCGGGCCGCACTTCTGCCTGGGCGCCCACCTCGCCCGGATGGAGATGACCGTCCTCTACCGGGAGCTGCTCCGGACCCTGCCGGAGATCCGGGCGGAGGGGGAGCCCCGGCGGCTGGAGTCGAGCTTTCTGGAGGGCATCAAGTCCCTCAAGTGCACCTTCTGAGCGACCCCCCGGTTGCCGGGGGCTTCGCCTGCCCGCCCAAGCCGAGAAGCCCAAGCAGAAAGCCCGGTCCGTCATCCGGACCGGGCTTTCGGCTTCGACCGGGCTTAGTCGATCGACGCCTGCGCCTGGCCGAAGGGGAGCAGGGGGTTCAGCCGGTCCTCGCCGATGCGGTCGCGGAGCGCGGGATCGGTGACCCCGAGTCCCGGCCCGGGCGCGAGGCACAGCACGCCGACCTTGCCGATGTGCCGGTTCCGCTGCACCAGCCGGGCCGCCTCGGGGACCTCCGACAGGGGGTACAGCGCCGACAGCGCCGGCATGATCCGGCCCATCGCGATCAGGCGGTTGCACTCCCACTGCTCCTGGAGGTTCGCGACATGGCTGCCGATCACGCGCTTCAGCTTCATCCACAGGTAGCGGTTGTCGAACCGGTGCAGGTGGCCGGTGCTGGACCCGCAGGTCACGACCGCGCCGCCGCGCCGGACGACGAAGACCGACACGCCGAACGTCGCCTGGCCGACGTGCTCGAAGACCACGTGGGGGTCCTCACCGACCTCGGCGCGCACGATGCGGCCCAGCCGCTTGCCGATCTCGATGGCCCGCTCGGGCGTGGTGTCGCCGTCCCCGTCCAGGCCGATCTCCCGGCGGTCGATGACGAGGTCGCAGCCGAGCGCCTCGACGGCCCGCGCCTTCTCCGGCGACCCGACGACGCCCACCGCGATGCCGCCGCCGTTGCGCACGAACTGGACCGCGTAGGAGCCGAGGCCGCCCGCGGCGCCCCAGATCAGCACCACGTCGCCCTGCTTGATCCGGGCGCCGCGGTCGCTGACGAGCATCCGGTAGGCGGTGCCCGCGCACAGCGTGTTGCAGGCGGCCTCCTCCCAGGTCAGGTGGGCGGGCTTGGGGATCAGCTGGCTCGCGCGCACCAGCGTGTAGTGGGCCAGCCCGCCGAAGTTGGTCTCGAATCCCCAGGCGCGCTGCTCCGAGCCGAGCATGGCGTCCGCGTGGGACGCCGGCTCCTGGTCGTCGACCTGCGCGGGGCTGATCACCACGTGGTCCCCGACCCGCCAGTGCCGCACCCCGGACCCGGCGCGCACGACGACGCCGGCGCCGTCCGAGCCGACGACCTGGTGGGGCAGGTCGTGCCGGCCGGCCCAGCCGCCCTGCCGGGCGTACTGCTCCAGGAAGCGGAACGTCGGGACCGGCTCGAACATCGCCGACCACACCGTGTTGTAGTTGATCGCGCTGGCCATCACCGCGACGAGCACCTCGTCCGGCGCCGGCTCGGGCATCGGCACCCGGCCCACCCGCAAGGATTTGCGGACGTCCTTGTCCGACACCCCGGTGAACATGCCGGCGTCCTCGGCCCTGATGTGCGCGGCGACATAGTCGTCCGGGAGCCGCGTGCGTTCCAGTTCCGCCGGGGCGGCTCCCGCCACGACCGCTTCCGACAACAAGTCCATGGTCACCCTCCCGCCGTTGCCGGCGTGGCGGAAATGCATATGTCGAGACGAATTCTAATAATGGCGAACTGTGTCGGCCACCCCTAGCCGCCCGCCCCTGCCCCCTGGCCGGATGAAATGCGGGAAGTAGGGGTTGTTGTGCTCTTTCCTATGCCGAGTATTGACGGGAAGGGTTCTTTGAGAGGTTGTGACTGATGGTCGACTCATCCATCGGGATTCTGGCGACCGGATCCTGTCTTCCCGAACGAGCGGTCTCAAGTGCGGAGGTGGCGCGCCGGGTGGGCGTCGACCCGGAATGGATCGAACGCAAGACCCAGATCGCCTCGCGGCGCTACGCGGCGCCGGACGAGGCGACCTCCGACCTCGCCGCCGGGGCGGCCCGGGACGCCCTGGCGAGGAGCGGCGTCACCGCCGACCGGATCGGCTACCTCATCGTCTCCACCTCCACCGGCGACTCCCCGCAGCCGCCCACCTCGTACCTGGTGCAGGAGGGCCTCGGCGCGGACGGCGCTGCATGCTTCGACATCAACGTGGTGTGCAGCGGGTTCGTGTACGGCCTGGCGCTCGCCCGGAGCCTGATCGCGCTCGATCCGGGCGCGTACGCGCTGGTGGTGGCGGCGGACGTGTACTCGCGCATCCTCGACTTCGACGACCGCCGCACGGCGGTGCTGCTCGGTGACGGCGCCGGGGCGGCCGTGGTGGGCCCGGTCCCCGCGCCGTCCGGCTTCCTCGGCTTCGACCTCACCTCCCACGGCTACGCGAACCAGCTGATCAGGGTCGAGGCGGGCGGCAGCCGGGTGCCCGTCTCGCACGAGACGGTGGACGCGGGCGGCCACTTCTTCCGGATGGACGGCAGGGGCGTCCGGGACTTCGTCATGGAGAAGGTCCCGCCCGCGCTGAAGGTCCTGGTGGACCGCGCGGGGTTCACCCTCGACCAGATCGACCACCTGGTGCCGCATCAGGCGAACGGGGTGCTGCTGTCGCAGCTGGTCGACCAGTGCGGCCTCGGCGGCGCGCGGACGCACCGCACGCTGGAGAGGTACGGCAACATCGGCAGCGCCTCGGTGCCCGTCGCGCTGGACGACGCCGCCGCCGCGGGCCGGCTCCACGACGGTGACCTGGTCCTGCTCGCCGGGTTCGGCGGCGGCATGTCGATCGGCGCGTGCCTGCTGCGCTGGGCCGGGACCGCGGGAGGGGAGGCGTGATGGCCGGGATCGAGCGGGTCGGGGTCGTCGGGTGCGGGGTGATGGGCTCGGGGATCGCCGAGGTGTGCGCCAGGGCCGGCCTCGACACCGTGGTCGTCGCCTCCGGCCCGGGCTCGGTGGAACCCGGCAGGCGCCGGCTGCTCACCTCGCTCGACCGCGGCGTGCGCAAGGGGCGCCTGACCGAGGACGAGCGGGACGCCGCGGCGGGACGCGTCACCGTGACCGCCGACCTGGACGAGCTGGCCGGCCGCCAGCTGGTCTTCGAGGCCGTCCCCGAGCACGAGCCCACCAAGGCCGACCTGTTCGGCCTGCTGGACAAGATCGTCATCGATCCCGAGGCCGTCTTCGCCTCCAACACCTCCTCGATCCCGATCATCAGGCTCGCGCGGGCGACCACCCGCCCCGGGCAGGTGGTCGGCGTGCACTTCTTCAGCCCGGTGCCCGTCCTGCCGCTGGCCGAGCTGATCGCGTCGCTGCTGACCGCCGAGCGCACCCGGGCCCGCACCGAGGAGTTCGTCACCGGCACGCTCGGCAAGCAGGTCATCAGCTCGCCCGACCGGGCGGGGTTCGTGGTGAACGCGCTGCTGATCCCCTACCTGCTCTCGGCGATCAGGATGGTGGAGTCCGGCTTCGCCTCGGCGGAGGTCGTCGACGCCGGCATGGTCCTCGGCTGCTCCCACCCGCTGGGGCCGCTGAAGCTCGCCGACCTCATCGGCCTGGACACGATCGCCGCCGTCGCGCGGGCCCTCTACGAGGAGTTCAAGGAGCCGCAGTACACGCCGCCGCCGCTGCTGCTGCGCATGGTCGACGGCGGGCTCCTCGGGAAGAAGACCGGGCGCGGCTTCCACGCCTACGGGTAACGGGCCCCGCCTACGGCCGGCGGGCCACGTCCTTCCGCCGCGTCCGCCAGCCGGCCAGTGCCGGGAGCACCGCCGCCAGGTGCTCCCGCAGGTCGTCCGGCACGCCGAGGACCGCCGTCAGGGCGGCCGGGTCCTCACGCTCGACCGCGTCCCAGAACCCGGCGTCGCCCGGGTCCTCCTCGGCCGGCCCCTGGGGGCCTGCCTCTTCCTGCCATTCCTCGTGCAGCCAGTAGGGCCGCTCCTGGAACGCGTAGGTGGGCAGCGCGACCCTGCGGGGGAGCGGGCGGCCGCCGAACAGCTCGGCCCACGCGATGGCCGTGCCGGTGACGTGCAGCCCGGCCAGGGCCTCGACCAGCGCCGCCACCTCGTCCCGCCCGTCCCCGAGGACGGCCACCGTGCGGGAGGGGTCCGGTCCGTCCCCGAAGGAGCCGGGGCCGAGGTCCAGGTAGCGGTCGGACGGCTCATCCACCGGAAATGTGACGACGGGCACGCGCGCCGACCGCGGGCCGGTCGCGCCGCCCGCCTCCTCGTTCACCTCGTCACCCGTGTCATCGCCGGGACGCGGTTCGCCGGACACCAGCCGGCAGGCGTCGGCGAGATCCAGGCCCTGCGCGACGTGCGCGGCGGCGAACTCTCCGACCCCGCGTCCCGCCACGGCGTCCGGCCGCGCCCCCAGCGACTCCAGCAGCCGCGCGAGCGCCACCTGCACGGCGAACGTCACCTCCTGCCGGAGGCGCGGCCCGTCCGGCGGCCCGTCCGGACCGAGGAGCGCCGCGGCCTCCAGAGCCGGGTCCAGCAGCGCGCACACCTCGTCGAACGCCGCCGCGAACACGGGGAAGGCGCCGTAGAGGGCCCCTCCCGCGCCTGGGCGCCGGGCGGTCCCATCGCCGAAGAGCCACACGTCCCTGCCGGCCGCGGCCTTCGCCGGGGCGGTGCGGAACACCCCGGGACGATCCTGCCCGGCCGCGACGGCCCGCAGCCCCGCCAGGAGCGAGTCGCGGTCCTCGCCCACCACCACCGCCCGGTGCTCGAACACCGGCCGTGTCGCCGCGAGGGACCACGCCACGTCGGCGTCCGGGACGTCCGGACCGGCCGCCGCCACGTGGGCCGCCAAAGCGGCGGCCTGGGCCGGCAGCGCCTCCGGGCTCCGCGCCGACACCGTCCACGGCACCGCCCGGGCGGGTCCCCGCGTCTGCGGGACGTCCGCCGCGACCGGGTCCTCCGGCGCCGGGGGCTCCTCCAGGATCAGGTGCGCGTTCGTCCCCGACGCGCCGAACGACGAGACGCCCGCCCTGCGCGGGCCGTCGCCGCCCGTCCACCGGACGGGCTCGGTGAGGAGCCGCAGCGCGCCCGACCGCCAGTCCGCCAGCGGTGTCGGCCGGTCGACGTGCAGGGTCGCCGGGAGCAGCCCGTGGCGCATCGCCATCACCATCTTGATCAGGCCCGCCGCGCCCGAGGCGCCCTGGGTGTGCCCCGTGTTGGACTTGACCGACCCGAGCCACAGCGGCCGGTCCGCGGGGCGGCCCCGCCCGTACGCCGACAGCAGGGCCTGGACCTCGATGGCGTCGCCGAGGGGCGTGCCGGTGCCGTGCGCCTCGACGGCGTCCACCTCGTCCGGCGACAGGCCCGCGGAGGCCAGCGCCCGCCGGATCACCTCCTGCTGGGAGGGGCCGTTCGGCGCGGCCAGCCCGTAGGTGGCGCCGTCCTGGTTGACCGCCGACCCCCGGATCACCGCCAGCACGGGATGCCCCTCGCGCAGCGCGTCGGACAGCCGTTCCAGCAGGACGAGCCCGACGCCCTCCGCGAGGCCCATGCCGTCGGCGGCCGCCGCGAACGCCTTGCAGCGCCCGTCCGGCGCCAGCCCGCCCTGCTGCGCGAACGACGCGAACACGCCCGGGGTGGCCATCACCGTCCCGCCGCCCGCCAGGGCCAGCGTGCACTCGCCCTGGCGGAGGGCCTGGCAGGCGAGGTGGACGGCCACCAGCGCCGACGAGCACGCGGTGTCGAGGGTCATCGCCGGGCCCTCCAGGCCGAGGGTGGCGGAGAGGCGCCCGGCGACGAGGCCGCCGGAGGTGCCGTCGCCCAGATGGGCGAGCAGCTCCGCCGGCAGCCGCTCGGGCCGGGTGGCGTAGTCGCGGGCCGTGGTGCCCACGTACACGCCGGTGGGCGTGCCGTGGAGCGCCCGCGGGTCCAGGGTGCCGCTCTCCAGGGCCTCCCAGGCGAGGTGCAGGAGGATCCGCTGGAGGGGTTCGATCGCCGCCGCCTCGGCCGGGTCGACGCCGAAGAACTCCGCGTCGAACCCGGCGGCGTCGATGAACCCGCCGACCCGGGCGAACGGGGCGGGGGCCTGCGCGCCGGGGCCGCCGCCGTCCCGCCGCGCGGACATCAGGTCCCAGGCCCGGTCCCAGCCGCGGCCGGACGGGAAGCCGGTGACACCGTCCCGCTGCTCGGCGACCAGGTCCCACAGCTGGGCCGGTGACCGCACCCCGCCCGGGAAGCGGCAGGCCATCGACACGATCGCGATGGGCTCGCGCGCCCTCTCCTCGGACTCCCGCAGCCGCCTCCGGGTCTCGTGGAGTTCGGCGGTGGTCCACTTGAGGTAGTCGACGAGCTTCTGTTCGTCCGTCACGGCCTGCTCCTGCTTCGTCTCGGGCCCGGCCGGGACGGCGGAGCGCCGGCCGGGAACGGGTTCGTCCGCGGGCGGTTCACCCCGCCGCCGGCGCGGTCCCGCGCGCCAGCCCGAGCAGGTCGCGCGCGAGCTCGCCCGGGCGGTCGGCGTGCAGGTGGTGATCGGCGCCCAGATACCACTTGACGGTCGGGCGGCACAGCAGCCGCTCCGCCCGGTCCACCGCGTCCCGGTAGTGCCGCTCCCACCAGGGCCGGGTGCCGGGGAGCGCCGGGACCAGCAGGACCGGGACGGCGACGCCGGGCAGGTGGCGCGCCGGCGAGTCGTTGACGATGCTGCGGACGATCGACAGGCACTGCGGCTCCGACAGGCGCGGCGTCAGGACGCCGTCCGGCCCGGCCCGCATGTCCCGCAGGCGGGCCTCGATCGCCGTCTCGGACCACTCCGGGTGGAGTCCGCGCAGGTAGCCGCGCATCTGGTCGACGGACACGGGTGCGCTCACCGACTTCCGCATGGCCTCCCGGAACTCCTTCTCCAGGGAGTCGTACGGTGCGTCGGGGTCGAACTCGAACTCCCTGGCGAACGCGAACGCGAACTCGAACCAGCCGCCGTCGACGAGGGCCAGACCCTCGACCAGGGACGGGTGCTCGTCGGCCAGCCGCACCCCGATGTGCCCTCCCCAGGAGTGGCCCGCCACCAGCATCCCGTCCAGCCCGAGGGCCGTCACCGCCGCGGCCACGTCCGCGACGGCCGTGGCGGTGTCGTAGCCGCCCTCGGGGACGTCGGACTCGCCGTGGCCGCGCAGGTCGACCGCGTACACCGGGTGCCCCGCGTCCGCGAGCCGCTCCGCGACCTCGTCCCACAGCCGGGCGTTGGACATCAGCCCGTGCAGCAGCAGGAAGGGCCGCCCGCCCGCGGCCGGCAGGTGCCTGACGTGCAGCCTCACCCCGTCCGCCACCGGGACGGAGAGGCCGGCCGGATGCCGCGTCGTCGTCATTCCAGGAGGATCACCCGGTCCCGGGCGGCCCGGCAAGCCCCGGCCGACCCCTAGCGGGGCCCCTAACCTGGGCCGCGGTTCCCGCCGCGGCGCCTAGAGTGGTCTCCTGTCCGGACGAGAAGCTTCCTGCACACGTGTACAGATGGAGACATGACGTCATATTCGATGGACGGCCTGGCCGCCGAGGACCTGACGGCACGCGCCCGCATCAGGGACGCGGCGCTGCGCCTGTTCGCCGACCGCGGCGTCGACCGGGTGTCGGTCCGTGACATCGCCAAGGCCGCCGGGGTGTCGTCCGGCCTGATCAGGCACCATTTCGGCTCGAAGGACGGCCTCCGCGACGCGTGCGACGCGCACGCCGTCGACCGGCTCACGCGCATCAGCAGCGCGGCGGCCCGGGGCACGATGACCGATCCGGGGCTCCGCCCGGCGCTGGAGTCGATGGACGTGCTGCACCGCTACCTGGGGCGCTCGATGATCGACGGCTCACCGACCGCCGGGGCGGCGTTCCTGCGCGCGGTCGACCTCGCCGAGGCGTGGCTGCGGGAGCAGGAGCCGGGGCAGTACGGGGACGTGCGCGCCCTGGCGGCCGTGCTCGTGGGGGCGAACGTCGGCGTGCTGGTGATGCGGGACCTGGTCGTGCGGGCGCTGGAGAACGGCGGCGCCGACGCCGGGGCGGGCGCCCGGGACGGCGCCGGCTCCGGGGCGGACGCGGCCGGCGCGGACGCGCGGATCCGCCAGGGCCTGGTGGACATGTTCGCCAGCCGCCTGATCGGCCCCGACCTGACCACCCACATCCGGGACGCGTTCGACCGGATGGGCGCCGAGCCGGGCGGCTAGGGGCCCGTCCGCGTCACCCGGCGAGGTCGTCGGCGAGCGCCTGGATGACCTCGGGCGCGCGGTCGGTGAGGTAGAAGTGGCCACCGGGAAAGACCCGCATGTCGAACGGGCCGGTGGTGTGGTCGGCCCAGGACTTGGCCTCGTCCACCGTCACCTGGGGGTCGCTGTCGCCGACGTAGGCGACGACCGGGCAGCGCAGCGACCGCCCGGGCCCGGGACGGTAGGTCTCCACGGCCCGGTAGTCGTTGCGCACCGCGGGCAGGATCATCTCCAGCGTCTCGGGATCGCCGAGCAGGTCCGACTGCGTGCCGCTGAGCCGCCGCAGCTCCGCGACGACGCCCCGGTCGTCCAGCCGGTGCACCGAGCCCTCCCTGTGCCGGGACGGCGCGCGCCGTCCGGAGACGACCAGCCGGGTCAGCGGTTCCGCGCCGGACTCCTCCAGCCGCAGGGCGACCTCGTAGGCCAGGACCGCGCCCATGCTGTGGCCGAAGAACGCCAGCGGGCGGCCGTCCGCCGGGCCCAGCGCACCGGTGATCGCGTCCGCCAGGTCGGGGATGTTGTCGATGCTGGGCTCGGACCGGCGGTCCTGCCGGCCCGGGTACTGCACCGCGCAGACCTCCGCCGTCGCCGACAGCCGCGCCGAGACCGGGAAGTAGAAGCTCGCCGAGCCCCCGGCGTGCGGGAAGCAGACGAGGCGGACCGCGCCGCTGGGCGCCTGGTGGTAACGGCGGATCCAGGCCGCCGAGACGGTGGACGGCTGTGTCATGGTGCTGTCGAGCCCTTCTGTCGGGACCGGCGCGCAGGCGTGCGCGGTCCGGTCAGCGCGCGTATAGGGGGACGAAGCCCTCAGGGCCGGTGCCGGGGACGTCCGCCCGTCGTCAATGGACCACCGCGTCGCGGCGCCCGTACTCGGCGGCCAGCGCCTCCAGGTCCCCGACCACCTCGGACGGGGCGGGCTGACGCAGGACCTCCTGCCGGAGGTTCTCGGCGCCCTCCCGGAAGGAGGGGTCGCCCAGCAGGCGCTCGAACGCCTCCCGGATCCGCGCTCCGGTGGCCTGCGCCGGGGGGATCGACAGGCCCGCCCCCGCCCGCTGGAGCGCCCTGGCCTTGATCGGGGCGTCCGGGAACAGGCTGACGATCAGCTGCGGCACCGCGTAGCGGAGCGACCCGTTGAACCCGCCCGGCCCGGCCTGGTGGAGCACGGCGGAACAGGTGGGCAGGAGGGCGTGCAGCGGGACGAACTCCACGACGCGGGTGTTCTCCGGGATCCGGTCGAGCTGGGCGCCGACCTCGTCCGGGAGGGTGACGATCAGCTCGATGTCGAGGCCGGCGAGCTCGTCCAGCGCGTCCTGGACCTGCGCGACGGACAGCACCCGCAGGTGCGCCTGCGTCCGGGACGACAGCCCGAAGGTCATCAGGACCCGGGGCGCCGCCGGGTCCGTCCAGACCCAGCGGGGGGTCTCCGACGGCCCGTTGTAGGGGATGTGGCGCATCGACAGGTAGCGCAGCCCGGTCTCCAGGCGGAACGACTCGGGGAGCTGGTCGATGGTGAAGTCCCCGGTGGTGAGCGTCTCGGAGTAGGGGAAGCGGTGCTTGGCGGCCCAGCCGCCGAGCCACTCCTCCATGGAGTCCGTGCGCTCGCCCTCCGGCTGCTCGGCCTTGAGCGCGAGGTAGCGGTTCCGGGTGCGCGCGTCGATGTCGTGGCTGAACAGGACGCGGCCGTGGGCGGCGCCGCACGCCGCGGCGGCGAGCGAGCCCGCGTAGCTGACGGCGTCCCAGAGGACGAGGTCGGGTCTCCACCAGCGGGCGAAGTCCACCAGCTCGTCGACCATCGAGTCGTTCATGATCTTGGCGGTGGGCACGACGAAGCCGTCGTAGCCCCATGCCAGCTCGTCCCAGTCGAGGTCGTCGGCGCGTTCCTGCCCGAGGTGGAGCTTCGACGGGATGGCCCGGGTCATCCACTGCTCGACCGACCGGAAGTCGCGCTCCCGCATCGAGCGCAGGGTCTTCTCCTGAAGGGTCTCGGCCGAGCCGACCGGCACCGCGGTCAGGCCGGAGCCGGTGATGGCGGGGGTCAGCTCCGGTGCGCTGGCGACGCGCACCTCGTGGCCCGCGGCGCGCAGCGCCCAGGCCAGCGGCACGCTGTTGAAGTAGTGGGTGTTCCCGGGGAACGACGTGAACAGGACACGCATAAAGGATCCGTTCCTGACTGGGCAAGACCGCGGCGTTGTCCCGGCACCTGCCGGCGGGCGTGTTCTCCGGCGAGCCTAGGTCCGGTCAAGGCGCCTTCCACACCCCTAGTTCCGGGAGCGCGGCCCGCCTGCGGTCCCGTTCCGGAATAGGGGCCCCTAACGTCCGGGAACGGCCACCGGATTTAGCCGGATTTTAGTGGCCGGGGCGAGAGTGAAAAAGACGGTCCAAGGGTTGGATCCTCCCACCGTGAAAGGTATCGAGATGGTACGTAATCTGCAGGCCAGTCCGCAGTGGGAGCATATTCAGGAGAGCTGGGTCACCGAGGACGCGGCCGCCGACCTGACGAGCTTCAAGTCCGACGACCGCAACTTCAACATCTCGCTGTGGAACCCGCACGCGAACGGGCCCCGCTACTTCAAGACGCTGGTGCACGAGCTGGCGACCCGGCTGGAGCCCGCCGACTGGGCGAGGCTCCGCAAGGTGGAGAACAGGGACGTGGGGGAGCCGCTCAGCGTGCGCCTCGACGGCGAGAGCGTCTGCCTAGACTACCTGCAGGCCGTGCTCGAGCTCGGCTTCATCGAACGGCAGGTCGACCTCGGCGGCGCCCGGGTCATGGAGATCGGCGCCGGGTACGGGCGGACCTGCCACACCGTCCTGGCGAACCACGACGTCGCCGAGTACTGGATCGTCGACCTCACCAACACGCTGCGGCTCAGCACGGCCTACCTCCGGGAGGTCCTGGACCCCGAGCGGTACGCCCGGGTGCGGTTCGTCGACGTCGAGGACATCGACGAGGTGGTGCGCGCGCCGCGTTTCGATCTGTGCGTCAATATCCACTCGTTCACCGAGATGACCCCGGAGACCGTCCGGGAGTACCTCGACCTGATCGACGAGAAGTGCGCCGCGTTCTATGTGAAGAACCCGGTCGGAAAGTTCCTCGACAAGCGTCTGGACGGCCATTTCAAAGGCGACGAGGCGGTGCAGATGGCGCTGCGGACCGGGCCGCTGAGGAAGGTGCTGGACATCTTCGACACCGAGGCCGTCGAGGCCGCCGTGCCGGACTTCGTGGGCGCCTACCGGCCGGGGGACGACTGGGTCTGCGCCGCGGACGCCAGGGGCGTCCCGTGGAGCTATTTCTGGCAGGCCCTCTACAAGAACGGGCGCACGTGACCCGACGGGCGCTGGAGGGGCGGCCGGTCGTCGTCCTCGGCGGGACCGGTTTCCTGGGACGCCACGTCTGCCGGGCCTTCGCGGCCGAGGGGGCGCGGGTCCTCCGGGTCTCCAGGGCCGCTCCCGCCGGCCCGGACGGCGACGGCTGCCGGACGCTGTCCCTGGACCTCGCCGGCGCCGGCCGGCGGGACCTCGCCCGGCTGCTCGCCGACGCGGGGGCGCAGGTGCTGGTGAACGCCTCCGGCGCGGTCTGGGCCGGATCGCCGGAGCGCATGGCCGCCCTCAACGCCGACCTGCCGGACCGGCTCGCCGGTGCCGTCGCCGATCTGCCGGCCGCGGACCGGCCGCGGCTCGTCCAGCTCGGCAGCGCCTACGAATACGGCCCCGCCCGGCACGGCACGCTGACCGGCGAGGACTGCGTCCCCGCCCCCGCGACCGTCTACGGGCGGACGAAGCTGCGCGGGTCCGAGGCCGTCCTCCGGGCGGTCAGGGAGGACGGCGCCGACGCGGTGGTGCTGCGCATCTCCGTGGCCTGCGGGCCCGGCGCCCCCGGCACCAGCCTGCCCGGCACGGTCGCCGGTCACCTGGCCGCCGGTCGCGGTGAGCTGCGGCTGGCGCCGCTGCGCGCGCACCGCGACCTGGTGGACGTGCGGGACGTCGCCGCCGCGGTGGTCGCGGCGGCGCGGGCCCCGGCCGACGCCGTCGCCTGCGGCGTCGTCAACATCGGCGGCGGGCGGGCCGTGCCCGTGCGCCGCCTGGTCGAGCTGATGATCTCGCTGAGCGGCCGTCCGGTGCGCGTCGTGGAGGAGGCGGACGCCCCGCGGACGCGCTCCGACTCGCCCTGGCAGCGGCTCGACATCTCCCGGGCGAGGCGGCGGCTGGGCTGGTCGCCGAGCCGGACGCTGGAGGAGTCGCTGCGCGACCTCCTCGCCGCCGCGGGCGTGCCCGCCGAACCCCGGGCCGCCGCCGCGGGCCCAGGAAGGACGGATCATGGACAGCCAGGCTGAGCGCATCCTCGACGAGGTCCGCAAGTACCACCACGACGTCCAGGACGCGCGCGGGTTCGTGCCCGGCGTGACCGAGATCTGGCCCTCCGGGGCGGTCTTGGACGAGGACGACCGCGTGGCGCTCGTCTCGGCGGCGCTGGACATGCGGATCGCCGCGGGCAAGCTGTCGCGGCGGTTCGAGCGGGACTTCGCCCGCAGGCTCGGGATGCGCAAGGCGCACCTGGCCAACTCGGGGTCGTCGGCCAACCTGCTGGCGGTCGCGGCGCTGACCTCGCCGCGGCTGGAGGACCGGCGGCTGCGGCCCGGCGACGAGGTGATCACCGTGGCGGCGGGGTTCCCCACCACCGTCAACCCGATCGCGCAGAACGGTCTCGTCCCGGTCTTCGTGGACGTGGACCTCGCCACCTACAACACCACCGCCGACCGCGTCGCCGCCGCGATCGGCCCGTCCACCCGCGCCATCATGATCGCGCACGCGCTGGGCAACCCGTTCGAGGCCGCCGAGATCGCCGAGCTCGCCGAGCAGCACGAGCTGCTGTTCATCGAGGACAACTGCGACGCGGTGGGCTCCACCTACGGCGGGCGGCTCACCGGCACGTTCGGGGACATGTCGACGGTGAGCTTCTACCCGGCCCACCACCTCACCATGGGGGAGGGCGGCTGCGTCCTGACCTCCAACCTCGCCCTCGCCCGGATCGTGGAGTCGATGCGGGACTGGGGCCGGGACTGCTGGTGCGAGCCGGGGGAGAGCGACACCTGCCGGAAGCGCTTCGGCTACCAGATGGGCACGCTGCCCGAGGGCTACGACCACAAGTACATCTTCTCCCACGTGGGCTACAACCTGAAGTCCACCGACCTGCAGGCCGCGCTCGGGCTGAGCCAGCTCGCCAAGCTCGACATGTTCTGCGCGGCGCGGCGGCGCAACTGGCGGCGGCTGCGGGAAGGGCTGGACGGCCTGCCGTGGCTGGTCCTGCCGGAGCCCACGCCCAACAGCGACCCCAGCTGGTTCGGGTTCGTGCTGACCGTGGACCCGGACGCGCCGTTCGGGCGCGCCGCGCTCGTGGACTTCCTGGAGGCGCGCCGGATCGGCACCCGCCGGCTGTTCGCGGGCAACCTCACCCGCCATCCCGCCTACATCGACCGTGAGCACCGGGTGTCCGGGGACCTGGCGAACTGCGACGTCGTCACCGACCACACCTTCTGGGTCGGCGTGTACCCGGGCCTGACCGACGAGATGATCGACTACGTCATCGCTTCCATTGCGGAGTTCGTGGAGACGCACCGATGAGCGACCGGACACTGACCCGCCCCCGCGCCGACGCCGGCCTGCCGGCGCGCCTCGCGCGATCCGCCGCCGCCCGCCACGGAGTGGCCGGGGGCGCCGACGACTTCCACACCTGGTTCGGCGAGCGGCGCGCCGCCACCCGCTTCGCGGTGGACCGCATCCGCTTCGACGACCTCGACGGCTGGTCCTTCCACTCCGGGACGGGGAACCTGGTGCACCGCAGCGGCCGGTTCTTCTCGGTGGAGGGCCTGCGCGCGGGGATCGGAGACCCGGCCTCCGCGCGGTGGGAGCAGCCCGTCATCCACCAGCCCGAGATCGGCATCCTGGGCATCATCGCCCGGGAGCTGGACGGCGTCCTGCACTTCCTGATGCAGGCCAAGATGGAGCCGGGCAACCCGAACCTGCTGCAGCTGTCACCGACCGTGCAGGCCACCCGCAGCAACTACACCGGGGTGCACTGGGGCGCGGCCGTCCGCTACCTGGAGCACTTCGCCGACCCCGGGCGCGGCCGGGTGCTGTCCGACGTGCTCCAGTCCGAGCACGGCTCCTGGTTCTACCGCAAGCGCAACCGGAACATGATCGTCGAGGTGTTCGACGAGATCGCCCCGCATCCGGACTTCCGCTGGCTGACGCTCGGCCAGATCGCCGAGCTGACCCACCACGACCACCTGGTCAACATGGACGCGCGGTCCGTCCTCGCGGGCCTGCCCGTCGCGGGCACGCCGCGCGCCCTGCACGCCGACACCGACCTGTTGTCGTGGATCGCCGCGATGCGCTCCGCGCACACCGTCCGCACCGAGCGGCTCCGCCTGCCGGAGGTGTCCGGCTGGACGCGCGGCCCGTCGTCGATCGACCAGGCGGACGGCCGGTACTTCCGGGTCGTCGCGGTGGCGGTGCAGGCGGGCAACCGCGAGGTCGCCCAGTGGACGCAGCCGCTGTTCGAGCCGCGCGGCGAGGGGATCGTCGCGTTCCTGGCCCGCGAGATCGAGGGCGTCCCGCACGTGCTGGTGCAGGCCAGGCCCGAGCCCGGATTCCTGGACACGGTGGAGATCGGCCCGACCGTCCAGCACACGCCGTCGAACTCCGCGCACCTGCCGCCCGCGGAGCGGCCGCCGTTCCTGGACCTCGTGTCCGCGCCGGACCCCGCGCGCGTCCGCTACTCGGCGCTGCACTCGGAGGAGGGCGGCCGGTTCCTGAACGCGGTGAGCCGCTACCTGGTGATCCAGGCCGACGACGAGCAGGTGCCGCAGGTCCCGCCGTTCGGGTTCCGGTGGGTGTCGCACGGGCAGCTCTCCGAGCTGGCGCGCCACGGCCACTACGTCAGCGTCCAGGCCCGGACGCTGCTCACCTGCCTCAACGCGGCGACGGCCCTGGCGGGCCAGGCCCGGTGAGAGGGGGCACGTGACGGAAAGGACCGGGAGCCCCCCGGGCGAGGGGGGCTCCCGGTGCCTGCGGTGCGGTGTGCCGGTCAGAGCCCGAACCGCCGGGCCTTCTCCTCGACGGCGGTGACCAGGCGGGCCTGGTGCTCGCCGGCCTCGGCGAGGCCGTCCGCCCGGCCCGCCCGGCCCGAGCGGACGGCGCGGGCGAAGGCGGAGATCACGGTCGCGAACTGGTCGTCGGCGGGCAGCGTGATCTCCTCGCGGTGGTCCTGCCGCTCGACGCGGGCCACCGGCCGCAGGTCCGGGGGCGGGGTGAAGGCGCGGTCGAGGCCGAGCCGTCCCGTGCTCCCCGCGAACTCGCAGGTCGTCCGGTAGGAGTGCTCCATGCCGAAGTGGAGGTCGGCCGTCACGCCGCCGGGCGTGTGCGCCAGGATCCGCCCGGACGTCACCGCGCCCGTCCCGCGGTGGTGCCGCAGGACGGCGGCGGCGACCTCCAGGTCGGGGCCGAGGTAGTGCAGGGCCGCCCTGATCGGGTAGACGCCCATGTCGAGCAGGGCGCCGCCGCCGACGTCCGGCAGGTACCGGTTGTCGTCCTCCGGCAGCGGCGGGATGGTGAAGGCGCTGGAGAAGTCCCTCAGTTCCCCGATGGCGCCGTCGGCGAGCAGCTTGCGCGCGGCGGTGTGCTGCGCGTGGTGGGGGAACGCCATGTTCTCCATCAGCACGAGCCCGCGCGACCCGGCGTGGCGCAGGAGCCGCGCGGTGGTCGCGTGGTCGGCGGCCAGCGGCTTCTCCACCAGCACGTGCCTGCCCGCGTCGAGGGCCCGGCGGACCCACTCGGCGTGCAGCATCGACGGCAGCGGGACGTACACGGCCTCGATGCCGGACGAGGCGAGCAGCGACTCGTAGCCGAGGACGGCGGCGCAGCCGAACCGCCGGCCGGTCTCGGTGGCCTTGTCCCGGTCCCGGCTGGCCACCGCGACCAGCCGGGCGTCGGGGGAGGCGGCCAGGGCCGGCAGCATCCGCCGCCGGGCGAACGACGCGCAGCCCAGCACGCCGAACCGGACCGGGCCCGCGGCCTCAGACCGCATGGCCCGCCCCGGCCGGCGCGGCCGGCGCGCGCCGCTTGAGCGGCTCCCACCAGTCGCGGTTGCGCCGGTACCACTCGACGGTCTCGGCGAGCCCGCGCTCGAAGTCGTGCCGCGGCCGGTACCCCAGCTCGTCGCGCGCCTTGTCGTCGCGGATGGAGTAGCGCCGGTCGTGCCCCTTGCGGTCCGGGACGTGGCGGACCCGGCCCCAGTCGGCGCCGCAGGCGTCGAGCAGCATTTCGGTGAGCCGGGTGTTGGTCAGCTCCGTCCCGCCGCTGATGTTGTAGATCTCGCCCGGCCGCCCGAGGGCGCGCACCAGGTCCACGCCGGCGCAGTGGTCCTCGACGTGCAGCCAGTCGCGCCGGTTCGTCCCGTCGCCGTACAGCGGGACGTCGCCGCCGTCGAGGAGGTTGGTGACGAACAGCGGGATGACCTTCTCGGGGAACTGGCGCGGCCCGTAGTTGTTGGTGCAACGGGTGACCCGGACGTCCAGGCCGTGGGTGCGGTGGTAGGCCAGGGCGATGAGGTCCGAGGCGGCCTTGGACGCCGCGTACGGGGAGTTCGGGTCCAGCGGATCGGTCTCCGCCCGCGACCCCGACTCGACCGAGCCGTAGACCTCGTCGGTGGACACGTGCACGAAGGGCCCGGCGCCGTGCCGCAGCGCCGCGTCCAGCAGCGTCTGCGTGCCCTGGACGTTGGTGCGGACGAACTCCCCGGCGGCGGCGATCGAGCGGTCCACGTGCGACTCCGCCGCGAAGTGCACCACCTGGTCGGCGTCGGCCATCAGCGTGCCGACCAGGCCGGCGTCGCAGATGTCGCCGTACACGAACCGCAGCCGGGGGTCGGTGAGGTCGAGGTTGTCGACGGTCCCGGCGTAGGTGAGCCGGTCCAGCACGGTCACCCGCCCGATCTCCGGCCCCCCGGCCACGCCGGGGCCGAGGAGCATGCGCACGTACGCCGAGCCGATGAACCCGGCCGCGCCGGTGACGAGCAGGTTCATCGCCCGCCCCGGAGACGCGCGGACGCGGGGAGCCGCTCGTAGGCCCGGGCGCAGTCCATCACGTACCGCCCGTAGGGGGAGTTCGGCATCTCGGCGCCGAGCCGGTGGCACTCATCCGGGCCGATGAAGCCCATGTGCATGGCGACCTCCTCCACACAGCCGATCCGGGTGCCCTGGCGGCGCTGCACGTCCCGGACGAACAGGCCGGCCTCCAGGAGGGACTCGTGCGTGCCGGTGTCCAGCCAGGTGACGCCGCGGCCCATCCACATCAGGTCGGCCCGCCCCTGCTTCAGGTAGGCGCGCAGCACGTCGGTGATCTCCAGTTCGCCGCGGAGGGAGGGCGTGAGCCGCTTGGCGATGTCGACGACCTCGCCGTCGAAGAAGTACAGGCCCGGGATGGCCAGGTTGGAGCGGGGCCGCTCGGGTTTCTCCTCGATGGCGACCAGGCGCCCGGCCCGGTCCACCTCCGCGACGCCGAACTTCTGCGGATCGGAGACCTGGTGCGCGAACAGCACGCACCCGTTCAGCCGCTCCGCGCTGCTGCGCAGCATGGGCGGCAGGTCGGCCCCGTGGAAGAGGTTGTCGCCCAGGATGAGCGCGCAGTCCTCCCCGCCGATGTGGTCGGCGCCGACCCGGAACGCGTCGGCGATGCCGCGCGGCGCGTCCTGCGCCGCGTAGCGGATGGACATGCCCAGCCTGCCGCCGTCGCCGAACAGCCGCTGGAAGAGCTCCAGCTCCGTCGGGCGGGTGATGATCAGCACGTCCGAGATCCCGGCGAGCATCAGCACCGACAGCGGATAGTAGATCATCGGTTTGTCGTAGACCGGGGCAAGCTGCTTGGACCCGACCAGCGACACCGGCTGTAATCGGGTCCCGTTGCCGCCCGCGAGAATGATTCCCCTCATCTGCCTGCTCGCACTCCCCTCGGGGCCGCCGCCGGCGCGCCGCGGCCTCAGGCCACCGGCGCGTTGTCGAGTTCCTCGGCGAGGTAGCGGCCGAGGTCGGCGGGGGTGGGGTGCTCGACGATGGCGACCATGGGGATCTCCAGGCCGGTGATGTTCATCAGCGTCTTGGTCAGCTCCAGGGCGGTCAGCGAGTTGAGGCCGCTCTCCAGGAAGTTGCTGTCGTCGGCGATGTCCGCGCTGAGCACGGTGCCGGCGTTGGAGCGCACGATCTCCCGGAGCAGCCGCTCGCGTTCGGGGCCCTCGGCGGCGAGCAGCCGCGCGCGCTCGGCCTCGTGGGCCTCGTCCGGCGCCGCCGTCTCCGCGGCGGGCGCCCCCGCCTCGCCGCCCTGGTCCGTGGTGCCGTGCTGGCCGCTGTCATCCATGTTGTCGTCAGCCTTTCTCGCCCGTGACCGGGCCGGTCCGCATACGAACGACACAGTGTGACTGTGATGCTCGGCCGCGCGGCTTAAGCCCCGCTAGCGCCGCCCTTGGCCGCTCCGTCCCCCGCGCGCCTGCCCCCGGCGCGGGGTCCGCTCCGGCGCGGTGTCACGTTTCCGTAAGAGGTCCGTGGAACGGGGGAGCGGGCGTTGCACCTGACCGCACGCGAGTGTAGCTTTTCAACACGTCGAATAGTTTCCTACACAGTCGTGTAGCTCCCAAGGCCCGGTGATCGCATGTCCGGTGGACCGGCGTCGGAGGACCTGACCGCCCGCGCGCGGATCAGGGACGCGGCGTTGCGGCTGTTCGCCGACCGGGGCATCGACCGCGTGACCCTGCGGGACATCGCGCGGTCGGCGGGCGTCTCGGCGGGGCTGGTCCGGCACCACTTCGGGGCCAAGGCGGCGCTGCGCGACGCCTGCGACCTGTACGCGATCAAGCGGCTCATCCGCATCAAGGAGCAGGCCGTGGTGGAGGGGCGGATCGCCGACCCCGGCTTCCTCCCCGCCGTCAACCCGACGACGCTGCTGCTCCACCGCTACCTGGGCCGTTCGATGATGGACGGCTCCCCGGCGGCGGCGGAGCGGTTCGACCGCCTGGTGGACCTCACCCAGGAGTGGCTCGCCGCGAACCACGGCGGCCGCGCCGGGGACCTGCGGGCCCACGCCGCGGCCTTCGTGGGGATGCACGTCGGCCTGCTGGTGATGTACGACCACGTCCACCGGGCCCTGGGAACCGACCCCTCCAGTCCCGAGGGGAACCTGCGGCTGCGCAAGGGAGTGCTCGATCTGCACTCCGACCCGCTGCTCCCTCCCGAGGTGGCCGCCGAGGTGCGGGCGGCGTACGACCGCCTGCTGACAGAACACAGTCCCATCGCCGCGGATCCGCCCACGGCGGACGGCGTGGCCGAAGGAGAAGGGTGATGACCGAGTCGATCACAGTCGAGGGCCTGGTCAAAAGGTTCGGGCGAGCGCGTGCGCTGGACGGGCTGGACCTGTCGGTGCGCACGGGCGAGGCGCACGGCTTCCTCGGGCCGAACGGCGCCGGCAAGACCACCACACTGCGCGTCCTGCTCGGCCTGATGCGCGCGGACGGGGGGACCGCCACCCTCCTCGGCGGCGATCCGTGGACGGAGGCGACACGGCTGCAGCGCCGGCTGGCCTACGTGCCCGGCGACGTGACGCTGTGGCCCAACCTCAGCGGCGGCGAGGCCATCGACCTGCTCGGGCGGCTGCGCGGCGGGCTCGACAGGCAGCGGCGCGCGGACCTGCTGGAGCGCTTCGACCTCAACCCGCGCAAGAAGTGCCGGGCCTACTCCAAGGGCAACCGGCAGAAGGTGGCGCTGATCGCCGCGCTCGCCTCCGACGTCGAGCTGTTCATCCTCGACGAGCCCACCTCCGGCCTGGACCCGCTCATGGAGGAGCTCTTCCGCCAGGTCGTCCGGGAACGCCTGGACGAGGGGCGGACGGTGCTGCTGTCCAGCCACATCCTCTCCGAGGTGGAGGCGCTGTGCGAGCGCCTCACCATCATCCGCGCGGGCCGGACGGTGGAGACCGGGTCCCTCGCCGAGCTCCGCCACCTGACCCGCACCTCCATCGACGCCGAGCTGGCCGGCCCGGCGGAGGGCCTCGCCGGGCTGCAGGGCGTCCACGACGTGCGGACCGAGGACGGGCACGTCCACTTCGCCGTGGACAACACCCAGCTGGACGTGGCGCTGCGCCATCTCACGTCCATCGGCGTGCGCTCCCTGGTCAGCCGGCCGCCGACGCTGGAGGAGCTGTTCCTGCGGCACTACCGGTCGGACGACGCGGGCGGGACCGGCGACGCCGGCCGGTCCGCCGGGACGCCGAGGGCGGAGGCGTCGCGATGAGCGTCCCGGCCGGCACCGGCAAGCTCGTCCGGCTCATCCTGCGGCGGGACCGGTGGCTCCTGCCGCTGTGGCTGCTGCTCGCCCTCTTCCCGGTCTCCGCCGTGAACTCGCTGGGCGACCTGTACCCGACGGCCGCCGAGCGCCAGGACTTCGCCGCGGAGATGGAGGGCAACTCGGCGCTCATGGTGCTGTACGGCCGCCTCTACGGGTCGGACCTCGGCGAGCTGGCGGTCTGGCGGGCGGGCTTCATGCCGGTGTTCTTCGGGCTGCTCGCCCTCCTGTTCGTCATCCGGCACACGCGCACCGAGGAGGAGAGCGGCCGCCGCGAGCTGGTGGGCGCCGCCTCCGTCGACCGCCGGGCGCCGCTGGCCGCGGCGCTGGCCGTGGCGTTCCTGGTCGCCCTCGTCGCGATGGTGCTCGTCGGGACGACCGTCCAGGGCCAGGGCCTGCCCGCGGCGGGATCGTGGGCGTTCGGCGCGCAGTACCTCGTCGTGGGCGCGGTGTTCGCCGCGGTCGGGGGAGTGGCCGCCCAGCTGACCACCAGCGCCCTGACCGCGCGCGGCATCGCCGTGGCGGTCCTCGGCGTGTTCTTCGCGCTGCGCGGCGTGGGCGACTCCAGCGGCCAGCGGGGCGGCGCGGCGTCCTGGGTGTCGTGGACGTCGCCGTTCGGCTGGGCGAACCAGCTCCGCCCGTTCGACGGCGACCGCTGGTGGGTGCTCGCCGTGCCGCTCGCGGCCGTCGTGGTGCTGGTCGCCGCCGCCCACGTGCTGTCCGCGCGGCGCGACCTCGGCGCGGGGCTGCTGCCGGACCGCCTCGGCCCTCCCGAGGCGGCGCCGTCGCTGCGGTCCCCGCTGGCCCTCGCCTGGCGGATCCAGCGGGGTGCCCAGATCAGCTGGCTGGCCGGGTTCGCCGTCGCCGGGCTGGTGTACGGCGGGCTGGCCAAGACCGTCGCGGAGGGCCTGGAGGACAACCCGAACAAGAAGCTGGAGGACGCCCTGGCCCGGCTCGGCGGGCAGGGCGGGCTCATCGACACCTGGCTCGCGAGCATGCTGAACTTCATGGCGATCGCGGCCGCCGCGTACGCGATCCAGGCCGTCCTCAGGCTGCGGGCCGAGGAGACCTCGCTGCGCGCCGAGTCGCTCCTGGCCACCGGGGTCGCCCGGCTCCGCTGGGCGGCCGGGCACCTGGTGTTCGCTGTCGCCGGGCCGGTGGTCGTGCTGCTGGTCGCCGGCCTCGGCGCCGGGCTGGCCAGCGGCGACCCGGGCCGGCAGATCCCCCGGCTGCTGGGCGCCTCGGCGGCCCAGCTGCCCGCGGTCTGGGTGCTGGTCGCGGTGGGCCTCCTGGTCTTCGGCCGCCTTCCGCGGCTCTCGCCCATCGCCTGGGGCGCCCTCGGCGTGTGCGTGATGCTCGGCCAGGTCGGCGCGCTGCTGGAGCTCAGCCAGTGGGTGCTGGACGTCTCGCCCTTCACCCACACGCCCAAGCTGCCGGGCGGCGACCCGTCGGTGACGCCGCTGGTCTCGCTGACCGCGGTCGCCCTGGCGGTCGGCGCGGCCGGCCTGGCCGCCCTCCGCCGCCGCGACCTCCCCGCCTGACCCCTACCGGCCCCTACGCGTCCCGCCCCCTCCCGCGGCGGGGGCGGACGTAGGGGGCGGCTCCGGGTTGTCGCGCCCCACGGTGCGTGTGAGCGTGGGACGACACGACGGGCGCTACCGAGGAGCGGTTCATGGCCAGGGCGGAATCGGGCACGGCCGATGTTCTGAACATGAAGGACGAGAGCATGCTCGCGGATCCGTTCGCCGCCTACGGCCGGATCCGCGAGCAGGCCCCGCTGGTCCGCGCCGCGATGCCCGGCGTGGAGCCGTACTGGATCGTCACGCGCTACGACGACGTGAAGCAGGTCCTGGGCGACGCGCGGTTCGTGTCGAGCGTCGACAACGTCCCGGACCTGGAGGTCCCGGACCGGATGGAGCAGTTCCAGATCTCCCGGGGCATCCCGCCGGAGTTCCTGGAGTACCTGCGGACGAGCATGGCGCGCCTGGACGGCGACGACCACCTGAGGCAGCGCAGGCTGGCGGCGCACGTCTTCACCGCACGCCGCATGATCGCCTTACGCCCGCGGGTCGAGGAGATGGTCGGGGACCTCCTGGACCGGCTCCCCGGGATGGCCCGGGACGGGGTCGTCGACCTGGTCGCGCACTTCGCGCTGCCCCTGCCGCTCGCGGTGATCTTCGAGCTGGTCGGCGTGCCCGAGCCGGACCGCCCGCGCTTCCTCGCCACCATCTGGCAGTGGATGATCGCGGCCGGCTCGGGGAAGGGCGGCGCGTCGCCGTCGGGGCCCGGCGACGTGCACGGGTTCATCCTCGACCTCGTCGAGCGCCGCCGCGCCGATCCCGGCACGGACCTGATCTCCTCGCTGATCCGCGTCCGGGACGACGACGAGCGCCGCGTCGGCGACACCGAGCTGGTGTGGCTGATCATGAGCCTGCTGATCGCGGGCCACGAGACGACGGCCAACCTCATCGGCAACTCGGTCGCGGCCCTGCTCACCCATCCCGACCAGCTCGGCCTGCTCCGGCGGCGGCCGGAGCTCATGCCGAAGGCCGTCAACGAGCTGGTGCGCTGGTGCAGCCCCGTCGTGACCGCCCCGCACCGGTACGCGACCGAGGACATCGAGGTCGGCGGCGTCCTGGTGCGCAAGGGGGAGTCGGTGATGGTCGTGTTCGCCGGCGCGAACCACGACCCCCGTGCGTTCGACGCCCCGGAGCGGCTCGACCTCGACCGGGAGGCGACGCCCGGCCGCGCCCACCTCGGCTTCGGGCACGGGCTGCGCCACTGCCCCGGCGCCGCGCTTGGCCGGATGGAGGCGGAGGTCGCCTTGGAGGCGCTGCTGCGCCGCTTCCCCGATCTCGCGCTCGCCGCCGACCCGGCCGAGCTCCGGCACGCCCGGATCCCGGGCCTGTGGAAGCTGCTCGCGCTCCCCGTCACCCTGTGAGCGCCGGGGACGCGGCACCCCTGCGACGGCCGGCCCGCCACCCCTGCCCTTCGGCGCCGACCCCTAATTGCGGCCTTCGCGGCACCCGTTCCTCTAGGGGTGGCCCTGAACGGCGGCGCGGATATGCTTGATGGTATATGAACCGTTCGGCGGCAGGAGGATTTCCATGCCCGGGAAAGTCAGCGGAAAAATGGGCTTACCTGAAACCGGCGGCGGCCGCGGGGGAACTGTGAACCGGTCCGTCGACATCCTCCTCGAAGGCGGTCCCGGGGGGATCCCACGCCGGCTCCGGGTCGCCCTCGACGAGATCGAGGACGGCCGCATCAAGATCGACCACCGCGGCGGCAGGGAGCACTTCGAGCGAGTCGACGGGTCACCCGGCCCGGACGCCGCGCAGGCCGTCTTCCGCTGGACCCAGCGCACCCGGATCGCCGAATAGCGATTCGACGCGCTTGTCACCGCCGTTTCCGCCGGGCATCCGCCTGGCCGCCCGCCGTGAAACGGCCGCGCGTTTCACCGCGCCCCGGTGTTGGTGGTGTCGTCCCCGGTGGAAATGATTCCGGAATTGTCGCCGCCGATCGCGACCGACCTTTCCCCCGATGCCTGCACCCGCGCGGCGGCGGACCCGCCCGCGGAGGGCTCCGCGCGGTCCCGGGCGCCGCGCCGCTCGACGATCAGCCCGCGCACCGCCAGGGCCAGCCCCGCGATCCCGACCACGGCGCCCACGACGCCCACCGTGTCGACCGGGCGGAGACCCCGCACGGCGAAGTAGACGGCCAGGACCGCCACGGCCGCCACCGCGACCAGGCCCCCGGCCCAGATCACTCCACGTCCCGTCATCCGTCCATCATCGGGCACCCGGCCCCGGGGCGCCCAGGCCGGAAGAGGACGCGACCGTTTCCGTCAGGGGAGCGGGACGACGTGGGGGGCGATGCTGGCGAGCTTCTCGCAGGTCTCCTCGTACTCGCGGTCGGGCGTCGAGCCGCTGACGATCCCGGCGCCGGCGCGGAGCCAGGCCCGGCCGTCCTCCTTATAGAGGGCGCGCAGGACGAGGGCGGAGTCGAAGGAGCCGTCGTGGGACAGGGCCGCGACGGCGCCGGCGTAGAGGCCGCGCGGCTCGTCCAGGCGGGTGACGGCCTCGATCGCCTCGGGTTTCGGGATGCCGGACGCGGTGACGCCGGGGAAGAGCGCGTCGAGGGCGTCCCACGCGGTCCGGCCTGGGGCGAGGGTGCCGCTGACGCTGGAGCCGAGGTGCTGGACGCTGCCGCGTTCCTTGACGGTCATGAACCCGGTCACCCGGACGGTGTCGCGTGCGCAGATCCCGTACAGCTCGTCCTGTGAGGTGCGGACCGAGACGGCGTGCTCGAAGATCTCCTTGGGGTCGGTCTCCAGCTCGTGGCGGGTGCGGGCGTCGGTGTCGCGGCCGAGGCCGAAGGCGCGGGTGCCCGCGAGCGGCTGCGTCATGACGCGGCCGGCGGCGTCCACGCTCGCGAGGACCTCGGGGCTGAAGCCGGTGGCCTGGAAGCCGGCGAGGTCCAGCAGGAACGAGCGTGCCGGGTTGTTGGCGGCCCGCCCGCGCACGTAGGTCGCGACGACGTCGACGGGGAAGGGGACGTCGAGGCGGCGGGACACGATGATCTTCTGGTAGGCGCCGGCCTCGATGTCCGCCACGGCCCGCGCGACCCGCGGCTTGTACTCCGCGGCGCCGACCCGGACGTCGACCGGGGCGGGCTCGGCGGGGGCCGCGGCGCCGGTGCCGGCGATGAGCCCGGCGAGCCGCCCGGCCTCGCCGGGGCCGGCGGCGGTCACGCGCGCCAGTCCGTCCGCGACGCGCACCTCGGCGCGGGGGACGACCAGGTGGGCGAGCCGCCCGGCGGGACGGGGCGCGGCGAACTCGAACGCGATCCAGCCGTAGGCGTTCCACACCGGCAGGGGAGAGGCGGCGAACGCCTCCCGCAGGACGTCGGCGGGCCGTCCCGACCAGGGTGCGCTCGCCGTGCCGGTGTCCGGCCAGCGCGTGCGGACCTCGCCGGCGTCGAGCACCACCTCGCCGAGCACGCCGCCCGCGAAGGTGTAGGAGCCCGGCCGCTCGTAGACGACGTAGTCGTCGTACAGCCCCGATCCCGCCAGGCGGGCCATGAGCGCGAGGGGGTCGGACGTGCACTCCGCCACGATCTCCGTGGAGGTCTGATCGATGCTGAGACCGGAGGACAAGGCAGCACAACCTTTCTGTTGTGACGGAACGTCCCAAGACTTAGGTAAGGCTAACCTTGCAGGAAAAACCGAGGCAAGGCTAACCTAACCGGCGTCGGCAGGACCACAACGGAAGAGTTGAGCGTGCGGGATCAGACGACGGTGGCACGGCGGCGCGAGCTCATGCGGCGGATGATGGCGGAGGCCGGACTCGGCCCCGACACCGCCCGGCCGGTCCCTCGCGGATCCGATGGGCCGGCCCCTCTTTCGTACGCGCAGCAGAGCATGTGGCTCCACCATCGCACCTTCCCCGCCAGCCCCGCCTACAACGTGTGCCTGCTGATCCGGATGTCGGGACCGCTCGACACCGGGGCGCTGCGCGACGCGCTGCGCGGCCTGATCCGGCGCCACGCGATCCTGCGGACGGTCTACGCGGACGCCCCGGACGGCGCCCCGGACGGCGCCCCGGACGGCGCCCCCGATGGCCGGGCGGTGCAGATCGTCACCGACGACGACACGCTCGACCTGGAGCCCGCCGGATGCGGCGACGCCGACGCGCGGGCGGCGGAGCTGGCGGCGCTGCCCTTCGACCTGCGGGCCGAGCGCCCGATCCGCCTGGAGCTGCTCCGGCTGGGGGAGGACGAGCACGCCCTGGTGCTCGTCGTCCACCACATCGCGTGGGACGGGATGACGTGGGGGTCGCTGTCACGCGACCTCTCGGCGCTGTACCGGGCGGCCGTGACCGGGGGACCCGACGGGCTGCCCCGCCTGGACGTCCAGTACGCCGACTTCGCCGAGTGGGAGCAGAAGCGGCCCGCCGACGAGGCCGACCTGGCGTACTGGCGCGGGCGCCTGGACCCGCCGCCACCGCCGCTCGACCTGCCCTCCGACCGGCCGCGCGGTACCGTCCTGTCCGAGGAGGGCGGGCGGAGGGCCCGGCGGTTCGACGACGCGGTGACCGAGGGGATGAGGCGCCTCGCGGCGGAGGAGAACCTCACGCCGTACATGGTGATGCTCACCGCCTACGCCGTCCTGCTGCACCGCTACACCGGCACCGACGACGTGGCGGTCGGGTCGGCGGTGATGAACCGCGAGCACGTCGAGATCGAGCGGCTCGTCGGCAACTTCGGCAACACGCTCGTGCTGCGCACCGACCTGTCCGGCGCGCCGACCTTCCGGGAGGCGCTGCGGCGCACCGGGCGGACCTGCGCCGAGGGCTTCGCGCACCAGGCGCTGCCGTACGACCGGATCGTGCAGGAGCTCCGGCCCGCGCGCGGGCGTGGGCGGTCGGCGTTCTTCGACACGATGCTGCTGTTCCTCGCGCAGGAGATCGGCGAGCTGGACCTGCCCGGGGTGACGTCCGGCTGGACGCACGTCCACAACAGGACGACGCACTTCGACCTGTCGCTGGAGGCGTTCGTCCGGGCGCAGGGCATGACCGTCGAGGCGACGTTCCGGCGCGAGATGTTCGACGACGGGCGCGTCGACGCCCTCCTCGGCCACCTGGAGACGCTGCTCGGCGACGCGCTCGCCGACCCGGACCGCCCGATCGGCGCGCTGGAGCTGATGACCGCGGGCGAGCGCGCGCTGATCGACGGCGCCAACGCGACCGCGCGCGACGTCCCGGACACGACCGTGGTCGCGCTCTTCGAGGAGCAGGCCGCGCGGACGCCGGACGCCACCGCGGTCGAGTCGGGGGCCGGGACGCTGACCTACGCCGAGCTGGACCGGCGCTCGTCCGCGCTGGCCGCCGCGCTGCGCGGGCGCGGCGCCGGGCCGGACCGCGTCGTCGCGCTCGCCGTCCCGCGCACGCCCGACCTGGTCGTGGCGCTGCTCGGCGTGCTGAAGTCCGGCGCCGCGTACCTGCCGCTCGACCTGGACCACCCGCCGGACCGGCTCGCCTACATGCTGGACGACGCTCGCCCGCTCTGCGCCGTCGTCACGCCCGCCACGCGCGGCCTCCTCCCGGACGGCGCGGACCTCCTCGTCCTGGACGGGGCGCCGCCGGACGTCCCCGCGGACGCCCCCGCGTCCTGGCCCGCCGCCGCGGACGACCTCGCCTACGTGATCTACACCTCGGGCTCGACCGGGCGTCCCAAGGGCGTGGCGATCCCGCACGGCGCCCTCGCGAACTTCCTGCTCGCGACGCGCGCGCGGCTCGGCCTCGACGTCGGTGACCGGCTCGCCGCGGTCACGACGGTCGCGTTCGACATCGCCGCGCTGGAGCTGTACGGGCCGCTGATCAGCGGCGCGGCCGTCGTGCTCGCGTCCCGGGAGGCCGTCCGCGACCCCGGCGCCCTGGCGGCGCTGCTGAAGGACGCGACGGTCGTGCAGGGCACCCCGTCGCTGCTCGGCACGCTCGACCCGGCGGCGTTCGAGGGGCTGCGGGTCCTGGTCGGCGGCGAGGCGCTGCCCCGGCCGCTGGCCGGGGCGCTGGAGCGCGCCGCCCGCGCCGCCGGCACGCCCGCCGCCAACATGTACGGGCCGACCGAGGCGACGATCTGGGCGACGTCCGCCGACCTGCCCGCCACCGGGATCGGCCGGCCCTTCTGGAACATTCGCGCCCACGTGCTGGACGCCGCGCTGCGGCCCGTCCCGCCGGGGATCCCCGGTGAGCTGTACCTGGCCGGCGCCCAGCTCGCCCGCGGGTACGCCGGGCGGCCCGGCCTCACCGCGGAGCGGTTCGTCGCCGACCCGTCCGGCCCGCCCGGGGCCCGCATGTACCGGACGGGCGACCTCGCCCGGTGGAACCGGGACGGGACCCTCGACTACCTCGGCCGCACCGACGACCAGGTCAAGATCCGCGGGTTCCGGATCGAGCCGGCGGAGGCGCAGGCCGTGCTCGCCGCGCAGCCGGGCGTGGCGCAGGCCGCGGTCGTCGTCCGCGAGGACCGGCCCGGGGAACCGAGGCTCGTCGGCTACTACGTGCCGTCCGGCGAGACCGGCGACCTGCGCGGCGCGCTCGCCGGGGCGCTGCCCGACTACATGGTCCCCTCCGCGCTCGTCCCCCTGGAGGCACTGCCTAGGACGGTCAACGGCAAGCTCGACCGCGCCGCGCTCCCCGACCCGGGGGATGTGCCGTCCGGGCGGACGTCGGGGCGCGCCCCCCGCGACGCCCGCGAAGCCGCCTTGTGCGCCATCTTCGCCGAGCTGCTCGGCCTGGAACGGGTCGGCGTCGACGACGACTTCTTCGCCCTGGGCGGCCACTCGCTGCTGGCCACGAGGGTCGCGGCGAAGGCCCGCGCGGTGCTGGGCGGGTCCCTGTCGATCGCGGACGTCTTCGAGGCGCCCACCGTCGCCGCGCTCGCCCCGAGGCTCGCGGCGGCGACCGGGCCGCGCGTCCGGGACGTGGAGCGGCCCGCGGTCGTCCCGGCATCGGCCGCGCAGCGGGGCCTGTGGCTTGAGGAGCGCCTGCGCGGGCCCTCGCCCTCGTACGCGCTGCCGCTCGGGCTGCGGCTGCGCGGGCCCGTGGACCCCGGGGCGCTGCGGGCGGCGTTCGCCGACGTCGTCGCACGCCACGAGGCCCTGCGGACGCTGCTCGTCGAGGGCCCCGACGGGCTGCCCGTCCAGAGGATCCTCGACGAGTCCGCCGCCGCCGCGTCCGCCGTCTTCACCGTCGTCGACTCCCGGGGGGAGTCCCCTGGCCGCAGTGAGGCGGCCGCCGCCTCGCACGTGTTCGACATCGGCGCCGACCTGCCCGTCCGGGGCACCCTGATCCGCACCGGCGACGAGGACTGGTCGCTGGTCCTGCTGCTGCACCACGCCGCCGCCGACGAGTGGTCGTTCACGCCGCTGCTCGCCGACCTCGCCCGCGCCTACGAGGCGCGCCGCGAGGGCCGCGCGCCCGGCTGGGAGCCGCTGCCCGTCCAGTACGCCGACTACGCGACCTGGGAGCGTGAGGCCGCGCCCGCGGCCGGCGCCCGGCTCGGCTTCTGGGCGGACACCCTCGCGGGGGCGCCCGCGGAGACCGTCCTGCCGTTCGACCGCCCCCGCCCGGCCGAGGCGAGCCACCGGGGCGGGCTGGTGCCGTTCCGGCTCCCCGCCGCCGGGGTGCGGCGGCTGGCCCGCGAGACCGGGACCAGCGTGTTCATGGTGCTGCACGCCGCGGTCGCCGCGCTGCTGCAGCGCTCCGGCGCCGGTGACGACATCGTGCTCGGCTCGCCCATCGCCGGGCGCGGGGATGAGGACCTCGCCGGGCTGGTCGGGGTGTTCGTCAACCCGCTCGTGCTGCGCGCCGACCTGTCGGGCGACCCGGCGTTCGCGGAGCTGCTCGACCGGGTGCGCGCCGCCGACCTCGCCGCGTTCTCGCACGCCGACGTCCCGTTCGAGCGGGTCGTCGAGCGGCTCGCGCCCGAGCGCTCCCTCGCGCGCGGCCCGCTGTTCCAGGTGATGATCGTCCACCAGCGGCTGGACGACGTGCGGCTCGCGCTGCCGGGCGTGCGCGCCGAGCCGTTCCTGCCCGAGACCGGCGGCGTGAAGTTCGACCTGGACCTGTACTTCGCCGAGGGCGACGACGAGGTGGAGGGCTTCGCCGCGTTCGCCGCCGACCTGTTCGACCGGAGCACGGTCGAGGGACTGCTGGACGGCCTCGGCGCGCTGATCGGCCAGGTCGCCGCCGACCCGGGCCGGAGGCTGTCCACGCTGGGCGCGCCGGTCGCGCACCCCGACACCGCGCGGGACCTGCCGCTCGGGACGGCCGCCGCGCTGTTCGAGGCGCAGGCCGCCCGCACGCCGGACAGGACGGCGCTCGTCTTCGGCGCGACCTGCCTCACCTACGCCGAGCTCGACCGCCGCGCCGAGGCGCTCGCCGACCGGCTCGCGGCGGCCGGCGCGGGACCGGAGCGGGTCGTCGCGCTCGCCCTGCCGCGCTCGGACGCGTTCGCGGTGGCGCTGCTGGCGGTGCTGAAGACCGGCGCCGCGTACCTCCCCCTCGACCTGACGTACCCGGCCGCGCGGATCGAGGCGATGCTGGAGGCCGTCCGCCCGCTGCTCGTCCTCGGCCGGGACGAGCCGCCCGCGGACGCGCCCCGCCGCGCCCGCCCCGAGGTCTCGCCCGGCCACCTCGCCTACGTCGTCTTCACCTCGGGTTCGACCGGGGCGCCGAAGGCCGTCGCCGGGACGCAGCGGGCCCTGGCGAACCGGCTCGCCTGGGGCGCGGGCCTGACCGTCCCCGGCGTCCGCGTCGCCAAGAGCTCGCCCGCGTTCATCGACGGCTCCACCGAACTGCTCGGCGGCCTGGTCGCCGGGGACACCGTGGCCGTCGCCGACGACGCGACCGCCACCGACGCCGTCGCGCTCGCGGAGTTCGCCGGGCGGCACGGCGCCGAGGTGGTCACGCTCGTCCCGAGCCTGCTGGCCGCGCTGGCCGACAACGGGCTGCCCGCGTCCGTCACCACCTGGATCAGCAGCGGCGAGGCGCTGCCGCCCGCGCTCGCCGCGCGGATCCCGGCGCGGCTCGTCGACCTCTACGGCTGCTCGGAGGCAGCCGGCGACAGCCTCGCCGCCGAGGCCGGCGGGGGGCTGGCGCCCATCGCCAACACCCGCGCGCACGTGCTGGACGCGGCGCTCCGCGAGGTCCCCGCCGGCGAGCTGTACCTGGCGGGCGACGGCCTCGCCCGCGGCTACCTCGGCGACCCGGCCCGGACCGCCGAGCGGTTCGTCGCAAACCCGTTCGGCCCGCCGGGCTCACGCCTCTACCGCACCGGCGACCGCGTGCGCCGCCGCCGGGACGGGACCCTGGACTTCCTCGGCCGCGCCGACGACCAGATCACCATCCGCGGGTTCCGGATCGAGCCGGGCGAGGTGGAGGCGGCGCTCGCCGCGCAGCCCGGCGTCCGCCGCGCCGCCGTCGCCGCCCACGGCTCGCGCCTGGTCGGGTACGTCGTGGGCGACGCCGACCCCGGCACGCTGGACGGGCGGCTCCGCGCCGTCCTGCCCGGCCACCTCGTCCCGTCCGACCTGGTCGTCCTCGACGAGCTGCCGCTCAACCCGAACGGCAAGGTGGACCGGCGGGCCCTGCCCGCGCCGGGGGCGCCCGCCGCCGGGCGGGCGCCCGGCACCGAGAGGGAACGCGTCCTCGCGCGCCTCGCCGCGACCGTCCTCGGCCGCGCGGACGTCGGCGCCGACGACGACTTCTTCCGCGCCGGGGGCGACAGCATCAGCGCGGCCCTGCTGGTCGCGCGCGCCCGCCGCGCCGGGCTGGTGTTCACCGTCCGCGACGTGTTCCGGCTGCGGACCGTCGAGGCCCTCGCCGGGGCCGCGGCGACGGCCGGCGCCCCGGCCGCGGCCCCGGCCGCCGCGGCGGCGGGCGGACCGGGCGGATCGGGCACGTCCGGCGAGCTGCCGCTGTCGCCGCTCCAGGAAGGTCTCCTGTACCACCTGATGCTCGCGGGCGAGGGCCGCGACATCTACGTGCAGCAGGCCGTCGTGACACTGTCCGGCCCGCTCGACCCGGGCCGGATGGCGGAGGCGGCGCGCGCGGTGCTGGAGAAGTTCCCCAATCTGCGCGCCGGCTTCCGCACGGACGGCGACCGCGCCGTGCAGTTCGTCCCGGACAGGTTCGAGGTGCCGTGGACCTACGCGGAGCTGGACGGCCCCGACGGCCTGGAGGCGTTCGCCGACGCCCAGCGCGCCGAGCCGTTCGACCCGGGCGCGCCGCCGCTGCTCCGCTTCGCCCTGGCCAGGGTCGGGGAGGACGACCACCGCCTGATCCTGACCTCCGAGCTGATCCTGCTGGACGGCTGGTCGGGCGGGCTGCTGGTCACCTCGCTGCTGGAGTCCTACACCGACGCCGCCGCCGAGGCGGCCCGCCCCGTCGCGCCGTTCCGCGCGTTCCTGGACTGGGTGAACGCCCGCGACCAGGACGCCTCCGCGGACGCGTGGCGCCGCGCCCTCGACGGCTTCGACGAGCCCGCCCTCGTCCGTCCCGGCCTCGCCGGGGCGCCCGCCGACCTGGCGGCCGCCGGGGAGGTGCACCGCGCGCTGCCCGCCGGCCTCGGCGAGCGGCTCGACGCGGTCGCGCGGGAGCGGGGCGTCACGCCCGGCACGGTGTTCGAGACGGCGTGGGGCCTGGTGCTGATGGGCCTCACCGGACGCGACGACGTCGTCTTCGGCGCCTCGGTGTCCGGCCGCCACCCCGACGTCGACGGCGTCGAGACCATGGTCGGGCTGCTGTTCAACACCATTCCCGTGCGGGTGCAGGCCGGGCCCGGCGACCCGGCGGCCGCCGTGCTGGACCGCGTCCAGGCCGCCCGGTCCGAGCTGTTCGACCACCAGCACGTCGCGCTCGCCGACGTGCAGCGCGCCACCGGCCTCGGGACGCTGTTCGACACGCTGTTCGTCTTCCAGAACTTCCCCGGCATGCCCACCGGCCGCGGCTTCGGCCCCGGCGGCGGCCTGCGCGTCCTCGGACGCGAGGTCCGCGACGCCACCCACTACCCGGTCACCATGGTCGTCGACCCCGGCGCGGGCCTGCGCGTCATGTACCGGGAGGACGCGTTCACCCGCGCCGCCGCCGAGCGGATCACCGACCGGTACGTCCGCGTCCTGGAGCAGATCGCCGCCGCGCCGGAGGCCCCCTGCCACCGCCTCGGCCTCCTCGTCCCCGAGGAGCACGACCGGCTGCGGCGCGACTGGGACGAGGCACGCCACCCCGTCCCCGAGTCGACCGTCGCCGAACTGCTCGCCGAGCGCGCCGCCGAGCGGCCGGACGACCTCGCGCTGGTGTCGCTGCCGGACGTCCGCCTCACCTATGGGGAGCTGAACGCCCAGGTCAACCGGCTCGCGCGGCTCCTGCTCGCGCACGGCGCCGGGCCCGAGAGGGTCGTCGCGCTGGCCCTGCCGCGCTCGGCGCAGATGGTCGTCGCGCTGTTCGCCGTCCTGCGCACCGGCGCCGCGTACCTGCCGCTGGAACTGGACTACCCGGCCGGCCGGCTCGACTACATGCTCGCCGACGCGGCCCCCGCCTGCCTCGTCTCGCACCGCGGCATCGCCGCCGGGCTGTCCCATGGCGGTACCACCCTCGCCCTGGACGACCCCGCGACGGCGCGCGCACTCGCGGACCTCCCGGGCACCGACCTCACGCCCGGTGAGCTGCCCGGGTTCGCGCCCGGCACGCCCGGCCGCCTCGACCGTCCCGCGTACGTCATCTACACCTCCGGCTCCACGGGCCGCCCGAAGGGCGTGGTGACGCCCTACCGCGGGCTGACCAACATGCAGTTCAACCACCGCGCCCGCATCTTCGACCCGGTCGTGAAGGCCGCCGGGCGGCGGCTGCGCATCGCCCACACCGTCTCCTTCTCCTTCGACATGTCCTGGGAGGAGCTGCTGTGGCTCATCGAGGGCCATGAGGTGCACGTCTGCGACGAGGACCTGCGCCGCGACGCCGAGGCGCTGACCGCCTACCTGCGCCGCCACGGCATCGACGTCATCAACGTCACCCCGACCTACGCCCAGCAGCTCCTGGACGAAGGGCTCCTCGACGGCGGGCACCGGCCGCCGCTCGTCCTGCTCGGCGGCGAGGCGGTCCCGGCGTCGGTGTGGGACCGGCTCGCACGCGCCGACGGCGTCCTCGGCTACAACCTCTACGGGCCGACCGAGTACACGATCAACACCCTCGGCGGCGGCACCGCGGACAGCGCGACGCCGACCGTCGGCAAGCCCATCTGGAACACGCGCGGCCACGTCCTGGACGGCTGGCTGCGTCCCGTCCCGCCCGGCGCGCCCGGCGAGCTGTACATCGCCGGGGCCGGGCTCGCGCGCGGCTACCTCGGCCGCCCCGACCTGACCGCCGAGCGGTTCGTCGCCGACCCGTACTGCTGCGGGGTGGGGGCCGCCCACGTCCCTGGCGGCCCCCTGTGCTCCGGCGGCCGCATGTACCGGACGGGCGACCTGGTGCGTGTCCGCGAGGACGGCAACATCGACTTCCTCGGCCGCACCGACGACCAGGTCAAGATCCGCGGCTACCGCGTCGAGCTGGAGGAGGTCGAGGCCGCGCTCGCCGCCGAGCCCGGCGTCGGGCAGGCCGCGGTGATCGCGGCCGACACCGAGGTCGCGGGGGTCAGGCGCCTCGTCGGCTACGTCGTGCCGGACGGGACGCGCGAGGGCGCCGCCGACGAGCAGATCGCCGAGTGGCGGCAGATCTACGACGCCGAGTACACCGAGGTCGGCACCGTCGTCCACGCCGAGGAGTTCGCGGGCTGGGACAGCAGCTACGACGGCGCCCCCATCCCGCTGGACGACATGCGCGAGTGGCGGGAGACGACCGTCGAGCGCATCCGCGGGCTGCACGGGGAGCGCGGCCCGGGACGCGTCCTGGAGATCGGAGTCGGCGCCGGGCTGATCCTGACCCGCCTCGCCCCGCATGCCGCCGAGTACCGGGGCACCGACTTCTCCGCGCCCGTCATCGAGAAGCTGCGCGCCGACCTCGGCCCGGACACGGCCGTCCGGCTGGACGTCCGGCCGGCGCACGACGTCTCCGGGCTGCCCCGCGGGCACTTCGACACCATCGTCATCAACTCGGTGGCGCAGTACTTCCCCGGCGCCGGGTACCTCCAGGACGTCCTCGCCAAGGCGATGGACCTGCTCGCGCCGGGCGGCGCGCTGTTCCTCGGCGACATCCGGGACCTGCGCACCGTCCGCTGCCTGCACGCCGCGATCCGGCTCGGCCGCGGCCGCGGCGACCTCGACGCGGTCGAGCGGGCCGTCCGGATGGAGAAGGAGCTGCTGCTCGACCCCGCCTTCTTCGGCGCGCTGGAGGGACCCGCGCGGGTGGACGTCCTCACCAAGCGCGGCACGCACCACAACGAGCTGACCCGCCACCGCTACGACGCCGTCCTCTGGAAGGACGTGCCGCCCCCGCCGGAGACCACGACCGTGGACTGGGCCGGCCTGGACGACCTCAAGCGGCGCGCGGCGGGGCCGCTGCGCGTGCGCGGCATCCCCGATCCCCGGCTGTCCGGCGAGATCGCGGCGCTGCGGGCGCTGCGCGGCGGCGCGCCGCCCGAGCGGGCCCGCGCGGCGCTGGACGCGCCGCCCGACGGCGTCGAGCCGGAGACCCTGTACGCCCTCGACCCCGGCGTGGTGCTCACGCCGTCGAGCGAGATCGGACGGTACGACGCGGTCTTCGGCGGCGGCGCGGCGTGCCCTCCCGCCGAACCGGGGCGCCCGCCCGCGTCGTACGCCAGCGACCCGGTGGCGGCCCGCGACCTCGGCGTCCTCGCGGCGCGGGTCCGCGAGGGGCTGAAGCGCCGGCTGCCCGGCTACATGGTCCCGAGCGCGATCGTGACGCTGGACGCGCTGCCCCTCACCGTCAACGGCAAGCTCGACCGGCGCGCCCTGCCCGACCCCGGCCGGGAGGGCCCGCGCCGCGCCGGACGGCCGCCGCGCACCCCCGTCGAGCGCCTGCTGTGCACGCTGTTCGCCGAGGTGCTGGACGCGCCGGGAGCCGGGATCGACGACGACTTCTTCGACCTCGGCGGCCACTCGCTCCTCGCCACCCGCCTCGTCGGGCGGGCGCGGTCGGTGCTCGGCGCCGAGCTGGCGATCCGCGACCTGTTCGAGGCGCCGACCGTCGCCGAGCTGGCCGGGCGCGTCCACCGCAACGCCGCCGGGGGCGCCCCGCCGAGACCCGCCCTCACGCCGCGGGAGCGTCCCGCGAGGATCCCGCTGTCGTTCGCGCAGCGGCGCCTGTGGATGCTCGACCAGCTCCTGCGCGAGGACGACGGGCCGCGCGGCGCCTACCACCTGCCGCTCGCGGTCCGGCTGCGCGGCGACCTCGACCGCGCCGCCCTGGACGCCGCGATCGGCGACGTCACCGCCCGGCACGAGAGCCTGCGGACCGTCTTCGCCGAGCACGACGGCACGCCCTACCAGCGGATCCTGCCGCCGGAGGAGGCGCGCCCCGTCCTGGAGATCGCCTCCTGCACGCCGGAGGAGTTCATCGCGCGGCCGTTCGACCTCGCCGCGGACCTTCCCCTGCGCGTCGCGGTGTTCCCCGAGGGGGAGCGCGAGCACCTGCTCCTCGCCGTGTTCCACCACATCGCCTTCGACGAGTGGTCGTTCGGCCCGTTCGCCCGCGACGTCGCCGCCGCCTACGGCGCGCGGCTGGAGGGACGCGGGCCCGGCTGGGAGCCGCCGCCCGTCCAGTACGCCGACCACGCCCTGTGGCAGCGGGAGCTGCTCGGCGACCCGCTCGACCCGGGAAGCGTCCACGCCCGCCAGCTCGACCACTGGGCGCGGGCCCTGGCGGGGATCCCGGACGAGATCCCCCTGCCGGTGGACCGGCCGCGTCCCGGCACGGTCGGCCAGCGGGGCGCGACCCTGTCGGCCGCCCTGCCGCCCGGCCTCACCGGACGGCTGCGCCGCGTCGCCCGGGACGCCGGCGCCAGCATGTTCATGGTCTGCCAGGCGGCCGTCGCCGCGCTGCTGCACCGGACGGGCGCGGGCGACGACATCCCGCTCGGCAGCCCCGTCGCCGGGCGGACGGAGGAGGCCGCCGCCGGGCTCGTCGGGTTCTTCGTCAACACCCTCGTCCTGCGCGCCGACGTGTCCGGGGCGCCCACGTTCGCGGAGCTGCTGGCCCGCGTCAGGGAGACCGCCCTCGCCGGCCTCGCCCACCAGGACCTCCCCTTCGAGGCCGTGGTGGAGGCGCTGCGCCCGCGCCGGGTCCCCGGCCGCAACCCGCTGTTCCAGGTGATGGTGGGGTATGAGAACCAGGGCGCCGGAGACGTCCGCTTCCCCGGCCTGGAGCAGCGGGAGGCGCTTTTCGGCCCCGGCGCCGCGAAGTTCGACCTCGACTTCATCTTCCGGGAGGACGCCGGCACCGGAGACCTGCGCCTGATCGTCGACTACTCGGCCGACCTGTTCGACCGGGACACCGCGAGGGCGCTGGCCGACGGGATCGCCGGTCTGCTGGAGTCCGTCGCCGCCGACCCGGACGTGGCGGTCGGCGCGCTGCCGTCCGTCCGCACGGCCCGCACGGTGACCGCGGAGCCGGCCGCCGCCGTGGCGGCACCGCGCGGGGGGGACCGCGAGGCCGCCCTGTGCCGCATCTTCGCCGCGGAGCTCGGCGTCCCCGACGTCGGCCCCGACGACGACTTCTTCGACCTCGGCGGGCACTCGCTGCTCGCCATGCGGCTCGTCCGCCGGATCAGGAGGGAGCCCGGATGCGCCGGCCTGAGGATCGCGGCGCTCATGGCGTCCCCGACCGTCGCCGGCCTCCTCGGCCACCTGGAGGAAGGCCGCCGGGACGAGTGAGAGTCCTCATACGGCCCCGCCCCTTGTGGAGTTAGGTGAGGCTAACCTAATGTCTTTGCTCGGCAAGCCCCCGACCTGGAAGGACACCCCACCCCCATGCGCACATTGATGCGGAGCCTGGCCGCCACCGGCGCGCTCGTCCTGAGCCTCGGCCTGGCCGCCGCATGCGGCGACGACGACGAGCCCGCCGCCGGGGCGTCCGGCGGCGCGGCCGGGGCCTTCCCGGTCACGGTCGCGCACAAGCTCGGCTCCGCGACCGTCAAGGAGCCCGCGAAGCGGATCGTCGCGCTCGGCGAGGTGGACCAGGACGCCCTCCTGGCCCTCGGGATCCAGCCCGTCGGGATGACCGAGCTGACCGGCGTCCAGCCCGACGGGCTCGCCCCCTGGAGCGCGCCGAAGGTCACCGGGGCCAGGCCCAAGCTGCTGAAGGCCGGCGAGGCCGGCTTCAACCTGGAGGAGATCGCCGCGCTGCGGCCCGACCTCATCCTCGCCGGCGGCGACTTCACCATCGACAAGGAGTACGGCAAGCTCTCCAAGCTCGCCCCCACCGTCGCCTACCAGACCGGGCCCGCCGAGGACTCCTGGCAGCAGATCACCCGGCAGGTCGCCAAGGCCGTCGGCCGCACCGCCGACGGGGAGGCGCTGGTCGCCTCCGTCGAGAAGAAGATCACCTCCGTGCCGGCCGCGCACCCGCAGCTGAAGGGCAAGGGCTTCGCGCTGACCAGCGTGTTCCCCTCCGGGAACATCGGCGTCATGAAGTCCCCCGACGACACCAGCGTGAAGCTGCTGGAGCAGTTCGGGATGACGCTGCCGGAGCCGCTGAAGAAGCTGCCCGGCGAGGGCTTCGCCGCCGAGCTGAGCATGGAGAAGGTTTCGGTCCTCAACGTCGACGTCCTGCTCAGCCACTACAACGACGACCCCGCGACGCAGAAGAAGGTCGAGGGCAGCAAGCTGTTCTCCGGCCTGCCCGTCGTCAAGCGCGGCTCGTACGTCCCGCTCGACCTCAAGGCGTTCTGGCCGCTGCGCACCCCCACGCCGCTCGCCGTCCCCTACGTCGTCGACCAGGTCGTCCCGCGGATCGCGAAGGCCGCCGGCGCGGCCGGCCCCTCCTAATCCCCGCCAGAGTGGAGTCCGACATGCAGCCCCCCGTCCATGATGTCGCAGGCATCGGGTTCGGCCCCTCCAACCTGGCGCTCGCCGTCGCGCTGGAGGAGGAATACGGCGACGGCGTGGACGCGGTGTTCTTCGAGAAGCAGCCCCGCTTCGGCTGGCACCGCGGGATGCTGCTGGACGGCGCCACCATGCAGGTCCACTTCCTCAAGGACCTGGTGACGCTGCGCAACCCCGCCAGCCGCTACTCGTTCCTGGCCTACCTGCACGCCAGGGAGCGCCTGGTCGACTTCGTCAACCACAAGACGATGTTCCCCACGCGCCTGGAGTTCCACGACTACCTGGAATGGGTGGCCGCCTCCTTCGCCGGGAACGTCCGGTACGGGACGGAGGTGGTCGCCCTCCGGCCGCACGACGCGGCGACCCTGGAGGTCGTCGTCCGCCGCGACGACGAGCTGGAGACGCACCTCGCGCGCAACGTCGTCATCGCCGCCGGGCTGGACCCCGTCCTGCCCGACGGCGTGCGGGCCGGCGAGCGGGTCTGGCACACCGAGGACCTGCTGACGCGCCTGGGGGAGCGGCCCGGCTGGAAGCCCCGGCGCGTCGTCGTGGTCGGCGCGGGGCAGAGCGCCGCCGAGGCGGTCGAGCACCTGCACCGCAACCTTCCCGAGACGGAGGTGTGCGCGGTCTTCGCCCGCTACGGCTACGCGCCCGCCGACGACAGCCCGTTCGCCAACCGCATCTTCGACCCGCAGGCCGTCGGTCACTACTACGCCGCGCCCGACGACGTGAAGCGGCTGCTGTTCGACTACTCCCGCAACACCAACTACTCCGTCGTCGACCTCGACCTGATCGACGAGCTGTACCGGCGGTGCTACGCCGAGAAGGTCGCCGGGGCCGAGCGGCTGCGGATCCTCAACGTCTCCCGCGTCCTGGAGACGCGGGACGTCCGCGGCGGCGTGCGGCTGCGCGTCGGGTTCCTGCCCACCGGCGAGACGACCGACCTGGACGCCGACGCCGTCGTCTACGCCACCGGCTACCGTGAACGCGACCCGTTCGACCTGCTCGGCGAGGCCGGCGCGCACTGCCGCAGCGGCCCGGACGGCCGCCCGCTGGTGGAGCGCGACTACCGCGTCGCCACCGAGCCCGGCTGCGACTGGGGCGTCTACCTGCAGGGCGCCACCGAGCACACCCACGGCATCGCCTCGTCCCTGCTGTCCATGACCGCCGTCCGCACCGGCGAGATCGTCAAGTCCATGGCCCGCCGCGCGGCGCCCGTCACCCAGGAGGCGTGATGACCAACCCGTTCGACGACCCCGACGGCACCTTCCTCGTCCTCGTCAACGACGAAGGCCAGCATTCCCTGTGGCCCTCGTTCGCGGACGTCCCGTCCGGCTGGGCGACGGCGTTCGGCCCCGGCCCCCGCGCCGGCTGCCTCGACTACGTCACGGCGAACTGGACCGACATCCGCCCCCGCAGCCTGGCGGACCGCCCGAACTGACCGGACCGATCGGGCGGCCTGGGCGACCGGCCAGGCGTCACGGCGCGCGCCGGGGAGCCACCAGTGGTGCTGCAGGACGCCGCGGGTCCGGCACCTTCGATCTCCGGCGCGGCGCCTCTCGCCGCGCAGGTCAGAAGGCGGGTGTGACGCCTGCGCCGAGGCCCGCGCTGTAGGGGGTGGGGCCGGACGGCACCGCGTCGCCGGGGCGGACGGCGCGGCGCCGTCCCGCTCGTCCCGCCCGCTCGCGCTACCGGATCGCGAGCCCCGCGTACATCAGGTCCCGGCCCGCGCGGCCGGCGGGCCCGTCCGGGCGCCAGCGGCCGGTGGGGACGAGGCCCGGGGGCAGCGGCTCCAGGTCCCCGAAGAACGCGGCGATCTCGTCCCTCCCGCGCGGGACGAGCGGGGATTCGCAGCCCGCGGTGTACAACCGCGCGGCCTCCAGCGTCGCGGCGGGCGCGAAGTCGGCGCTGAGGTGCGACAGCACGAGCGCGCCGCCCGGCGTCAGCGCCCCCCGCAGCTCGGCCGCGACGGCGTGCGGGCCGTCGGCGTCCGGCAGGTGGTGCAGGGACGAGGCGACGATCATGCCGACCGGCTCGTCCCGGTCCAGCAGCCCGCAGGAGAACGCGTCGTCCAGCAGCTCGCAGGGCTTGCGGAGGTCGGCGCGGACGACGCCGATGTCGCCGTCGTCGGCGAGCCGCGCCCGCGCGTGCGCGATCACCACCGGGTCGTTGTCGACGTAGACGACGCGCGCGCCGGTCGCGTGCCGGGCGGCGGTCTGGTGCACGTTCTCGGTGGTGGGCAGGCCGCAGCCGACGTCGAGGAACTGGCGGATCCCGCGGGCCGCGAGGACCCCGACCGCGCGCCGCACGAACGCCCGGTCCGCGCGGACGGCGGCGCCCAGCCGGGGCAGGACGGCGAGCAGGGCGCCCGCCAGCTCCCGGTCGGCGGCGTAGTTGTCCTTGCCGCCGAGCAGGTGGTCGTTGACGCGGGCGGGGCTCGCGATCAGGGCGTCGGATGCGGTCATGGGTCCGTCCAGGTCGCTGGGATCGAGGCCCGCCGCGGCGGGGACGGCACGGGCGCGACATGTCTCATTGCTTGCTCCGGTACAGACGCTAGGGGCAGCGGGCGGCCTCACGCCGACTTCGGATCGGTTTCTTTACACATCAACGACCCCGCGAATACGGGTCCGACCGGAACGGCCCTGGTGGCGGGTGACGAAGCCCGGACGCGGCCTGCCGGCTGGCCGGATGCGGACGTGGGCCGGCACGGCCGTCCTCCCGGCGGCCCGGAGGCCCCGGCCCGGCGCGGCGGGCCGGGGGACGCCGGTACGCGGGTCATGGTCCCCGATCTGGGGATGATCACCGGGAGGACGTTCACGGGGGACGGTCACGGGGGGTGGTCCGGTGGCGTGGAGCATCGGGTTCAGCCTGCTCGCGGCGTTCCTGTTCGCCGCCGCGGCGGCGCTGCAGTACCGCGCGGCCCGGCGTGCCGTCCGGGGGCGTTCCGACGCGGTCGCCGCGACGGGGTTGATCCGCAAGCTCGTCCGCGACCCGGTGTGGCTCGCCGGGTGGGCGGTGAACCTCGGCGGCTTCATGAGCCAGGCCGTGGCGCTGCACCTCGGCTCGACCGGCCTCGTCCAGCCCCTGCTGGTCAGCCAGCTCGTCTTCACGATCCTGCTCGGCTGCGCCGGCACCGGCTGCCTGCCCGCCCGGATGGACCTGCTCGGCGGCATCGCCGTGTCGGCGGGCCTCGCCCTGCTGTTCACGGTCCCCGGGGCGGTCCCGCCGGCGGGCGAGCCGTCCCGGCCGCGGCTGTTCGTCGCCGCGGTGCTCGCCGCGCCGCTCGTCCTCGCCCTGTCGCGGGGCGCGGCGCTGCGGAAGGGGCGGATCCGGTCGGTGCTGCTCGGCACCTGCGCCGGGCTGCTGTTCGCGGGCAGCGCCGTCCTCATCAAGCTGACCACCGCCGACCTCGTCGACCGGGGCGTCGCCGCCACCGCCGCCGACTGGCCCGGCTACGCCCTCGCCGGCACGACCCTGCTCGGCCTCGTCCTGGAGCAGAGGGCGTTCGCCGCCGGGTCGCTGCCCGCGGCGATGACCGCGATGACGATGACCAACCCGGCGGCCTCCTACCTGCTGGCGGTCTTCGCCTTCCACACCCGGCCGCCCGGGTCGGCGTCCGCGTTCGCGGCGGTCGCGGTGAGCGCCGCGCTGCTGACCGCCGGGGTGATGGCCATGGCGCGCTCGGCCGCCGCCGGGCGGGGCGGCGCCGCGGCGCCCTGACCATCCGCTGATCATGAAATGTCGTACCCACCAGGCAAGATGGGGCCATGACCGAGACGACACCGGGCCGGCCTCTTGTGGGGGGACGACCCCCCGCACCCCCGGCAACGGCCCGTACCGAGATCGGCGACCAGGCCGCCTACGCCGCCGCCGTGCAGACCGCGGTGGCCGCGTCGGCCGCCTACTACGGTGAGGGCGACTCGCCTCTCGACGACGACGTCTTCGACCGGCTGGTGCGGGGGATCGCCGCCTACGAGGCCGGGCACCCCGGGCACGTGCTGCCCGATTCCCCGACCGGGAAGGTCGCGGGGGGAGCGGGCATCGGTGACGTGCCGCACACCGTCCCGATGCTGAGCCTGGACAACGTGTTCTCCGCCGAGGGGCTGCGGGCGTGGGCGGCGGGCCTGACGCGCCGCCTCGGCCGCGAGGTGGAGGTGTGGAGCGTCGAGCCGAAGCTGGACGGCCTGGCGATCTCGGCCCGCTACTCCGGGGGCCGGCTTGCCCGGCTGGTGACGCGCGGGGACGGCGCCGCCGGCGAGGACGTCTCGCACGGCATGGGCATGATCATCGGCCTGCCCGCGCGGCTGGCCGAGCCGGTCACGGTGGAGCTGCGCGGCGAGGTGCTGATGACGCGCGCCCAGTTCGAGGACGCCAATGCCGCCCGCACGGCCGCGGGCGGCGCGGCGTTCGCCAACCCGCGCAGCGCCGCCGCGGGGTCGCTGCGCGCCAAGGACCGCCCGTACCAGGTGGAGATGACCTTCTTCGCCTACGGCGCGCTGCCGCTGGAGGGCACCGGCGAGGACCTGGCCGCCCGGCTGCGGGCGATGCCGCATAGCGCGATCATGGAGTACGTGGCCGCGCTCGGCGCGCACACCACCGCCGCCACCCGGGTCCCGGCGGTCACCGCGACCACCCTGGAGCGGCTGCAGGAGCGGGTGGAGGAGATCGCGGCGCTGCGGGCCGGGCTCGACTTCGGCATCGACGGCATCGTGGTCAAGGCGGACGCGGCGGCCGACCAGGCCCAGGCGGGGCTGTCCTCGCGGGCGCCGCGCTGGGCCGTCGCCTACAAGCTCCCGGCGGTGGAGAAGATCACCCGGCTGCTGGCGGTGGAGTGGAACGTCGGCCGCACCGGGATCATCGCGCCGCGCGCCGTCCTGGAGCCGGTGGAGGTGGAGGGCTCGACCGTCACCTACGCCACGCTGCACAACGCCGCCGACATCGCCCGGCGCGGCCTGATGCTCGGCGACCACGTCACCGTCTACAAGGCCGGCGACGTGATTCCGCGCGTGCAGGCCCCGGTGGCGCACCTGCGCACCGGCGGGGAGCGGCCGATCGAGGCGCCGTCGGCGTGCCCGCGCTGCGGGGAGGCGATCGACGTCTCGCAGCAGCGGTGGCGGTGCGTGCGGGGCCGCGCCTGCCACGCGGTGGCCTCGGTCCGCTACGCCGTGGGCCGCGACCAGCTCGACATCGAGGGCCTCGGCGAGAAGATCATCGACCAGCTGGTGGACACCGGCCTGATCACCGACTTCGCGGACCTGTTCGCACTGACCCGCGAGCAGCTGCTCGGGCTGGAGCGGATGGGCCAGACCAGCACCGCCAACCTGCTCGCCGCGATCGAGGGCGCCAAGGCCAAGCCGCTGAGCAAGGTGTTCTGCGCGCTCGGCGTCCGCGGCACCGGCCGGTCCATGTCGCGGCGCATCGCGCGCCACTTCGCCACCATGGACGCCGTCCGCGCCGCCGACGCCGAGGCGTTCCAGCTGGTCGAGGGCATCGGCCCGGAGAAGGCGCCGGTGCTGGTCGCCGAGATCGCCGAGCTGGGGCCGCTCATCGCCAAGCTGGCCGCCGCGGGGGTGAACATGACCGAACCCGGCGCGCCGGGGCCCGTCCCCGCCGGAACACCGGCCGGAACCGGAACCGGGACCACGCAAACGCCGGTCACGGGGCCAAAGGACGCTGGCGCGTCCGCTCCGGCCGCCGCGCTCCCGCTGGAGGGCATGTCGGTGGTGGTGACCGGTTCCATGTCGGGCCCGCTGGAGAACCTGACCCGCAACCAGGTCAACGAGCTGATCGAGCGCGCCGGCGGGCGGGCGTCCTCGTCGGTGTCGGCCCGCACGTCCCTGCTCGTCGCCGGGGACAAGGCCGGGTCCAAGAAGGCCAAGGCCGGGAAACTCGGCGTCGAGACCGTGACGCCGGAGGAGTTCGCCGCGCGCGTCGCGGACCTCCTCTAGACCCTTCCTCCAGACGCCTCGCCTGCGGCCCGGTGGGCGGCGGTCAGGCCGTCTCGGCGGCGCGTCCCGACCGCACCAGCCAGTTCAGCGTCAGCATGACGTCCAGCCGCCCGTCCAGCGCGGAGAACCGGCCGCCGGTCAGCTCGGCGATGCGGCGCAGCCGGTACCGGACGGTCTGCTCGTGGATGTGCAGCCGCTCCGCCGTGACCACGGCGTTGTCGCCGCACTGCAGGTAGGTCAGGAGCGTCTCGGCCAGCGGGCGGCGGCGCGCCGGGGGCAGCTCCAGCTGGGGCCCGAGGACGGACCCCGCGGCCGCGCCGACCAGCTCCTCCGCCGCCAGCGTGGCCAGCGACGCGAGATGGTCCACGCAGCGGACGGGCGTGTCGCCGGGGAGGAGGCCCCGCCCGACCAGCGTGAGGGCGTGCCGCGCCCACCGCAGCGACACCGCGCCCCGCGTCAGCGGGACGGTGGGCCCGACGGCGGCGGTGCCGAGCATGTGCAGCGCCGCCCAGAGCCGGTCCCGGCCGGGACCTTCCGGGTCGGGGACCACGAGGTAGGGGACCGGCGCGTCCCAGTCGGCGAGGACGGCGGGCGGCAGGATCGCCGCGCCGGAGGGGGCGCCGGCCGGGAGCGCGACCAGGCCGATGCTCTCCGGCGGCTCCCAGCGGGCCGCCAGCGCCAGCTCCGCCACGGCCTCCGGTCCCGGCGGCGGGTCGGCGACCAGCAGGTCCCGCAGCCGCGCCCGGCGCCGCTCCCGCTCCGCGGAGAGCCGCGCCTGCTCGCGCGCGTACCCCTGCGCGGCCGCGTCGGTGATCCGGGCGACCAGCACGAACAGCGAGTCGGTGAGACGGCCGAGGACATCCCGGGACCAGCCCAGCCGGTAGGCGTCCCCGATGAACCGGCGGCACGCGGCCTGGCCGCCCGCCCGCAGCGCGGTCTGCAGCGCGTCCAGGCTCCGGCCCTGCCGGGCCTCCAGCTCGCCGAGCCGCACGTAGAGCCCGGTCAGCCTCCGCGGGTCGGCGCCGGGGCGGTCCACCGAGTCGACGAAGAACGCGACGGTGTCCCCGACCGTCCGCTCCACCCGCCAGGCGTGGTCGCCGTCGTCGGCGCCCGTGTACCCGGGCACCCGGTCGCGGATCTCCCGCTCCATCTCCTCGACGGCGGCGCACAGGTGCCGCCGCAACCCGTCGGGAAGGCCCTCGGGCGGCGATCCCGGCGCCGCCCGGTGCCCGTTGGGCGGGGAACTGACCATGGGATCTCCCTCCGGGAGGGTGAACCGGCCTCACCCTAGGCAAGAACGCGGCCGGTGTCACCACCCGGGCGCCACCGCCCCGGCGCCCGGGGTACTCGGGCGGATCTGAGTACCTCGGCGGATCCGCGGACGCGACATCGGCGACATTCTCCAGACATGCGTATCACGTGCCCCGGCTGCCGGACCCCACTGCCCCCGCCCCGCCACGTGTCCTGCCCGGTGTGCGGGCTGGGCCTCGCGGGACCCGTGGCGGCGGAGCTGTGGGCGGTGGACGGGCACCTCGCCCGGCTGGGGCGGCGACGCCGCGAGCTGCTGGCGATGCTGTACGCGTCGCCGCCGCCGGGCCCGGCGGGACCACGCCCTGCCCCCGCCTCCGCCCCGGCCCCCGGCGCGGCGGCCGCGCGGCACATCGACGCCTCCCGTTCCACGGTCCGCAACACGTTGCTCGGCGTCGGCGGGACGCTGCTCGGCATCGCCGCCGTCGTGTTCACTGTCCTCAGCTGGAGCACGCTCGGGGCCGTCCCGCGCGCGCTCGTCCTGCTCGCCCTGACGGGCGTGGCACTGGGCGCCGCGTGGATGCTGGCGAAGCGCGCCCTGGCCGCGACCGCTGAGACGCTCGCCTTCATCGGGCTGCTGCTGGTCCTCCTCCAGGTCTACGCCGCCTACGCCAACGGTCTTCTCGGGCTGGACGGGGTCGGCGGGCGCCGCTACGCGGCGGCCGCCTCCCTCGCCGTCGCCGCGGTCTGGGCTCTCTACGACCGGGTCGCGCCGCTGCGCCTGACCCGGCCGACGGCGGTCGTGCTGGCCCAGTTCCCGCTGCCCCTCGCGGCCGTCGCGGCGGACGCGACGCCGGAGGCGATGGCGCTCGTCCTGCTCGTGCTGAGCCTCGCCGACCTCGGTGCCCGGCGCCTGGAGCGGGGGACCGCGACCGTCACCGGCCTGATCGCGGGCGCGGCGGGCACGCTGACGGCGTCCTGGCCGGCCGCCGCGTCCGTCCCGGTCGCGCCCGCCGGTGCCGCGCTGCTGCTGGCGGCCGCCCTGGTAGCCCTGGCCTGGGCGTTCCGGGTGCATCCGGTGCTCGCCGTGGTCACCGGACTGGCCGGTTCGGCGGCGCTCACCGCCGTGCTTCCGCTGCCCCTGCGCTGGACCGCGGCGGGCTGCGCGCTGTCCGCGGTGGCCGTCGCCGCGGCCGCGTGGCCGCTGCGGGGGAGGCTGCGGCACGGCGCCTGGACCGGCGCGGCGATCGCCCTCGCCGCGTCCGTCGCGTGGGTCGCGCCGGGCGCGTTCGCCGCCGCGCTGTTCCCCGGGCGCTACCTGGACGCGCGCTGGGCCGGCGTGGGTTCGCCGGACCTCATGGACTGGATCCTGCCCGCCACGCCCGTCGTGCTCGCCCTCTTGGCGGCCGTCCTCGTCGCGGCCGGAGCGCGCGCGGCGGCGCCACCCGCGGCGTTGCTCGCCGTCCTCACCGCGGCGGTCGCCACGCAGGCGCCGTACCCGGCGGCGCTCGCGCTGGGCGTCGCGTCGGCCGCCGCCCTCGCCGCCTGGGCCGCGCTCGACCGGCCCGTACGCCTCTCCGCCGGAGCCGCGGCCGTCGCCGCGTCCCTGTGGGCCGCCGCCTACTCGCTCGCGGCCGAGGACGCCACGATCGCCGTCCTCGGCGCGCTGGCCCTCGCCGCCGCCGGGTGCGCGGTGGCCTTCCCCGTGCTGCGCGACGGCGCGGCGGCCGCGGCGGTGCTCTTCCTCGGCGGCCTCGGCGCCGCCGTCCCGCTCGCGGCCGGGCTGCCCGCGCGGCACGCCGCGTTCGCCGTGCTCGCCGCGGCCGGCTGCGGGATCCTCGCGACGTGGGCCGTAAGGGCGGGCACGGGTCCCGCTATGGAGACCGCCCCATGGCCGGTCGCCGCCGCGGGCGTCGCGATGACCGCGGGGCATGCCGCGCCGCTCAGCCTCGCCCTCGCGGTGACCGGTGTGCTCGCCGCCGCGGTGGCGCTGCGCCCCGGCCGGCGCCCGGCCGCGTGGGCGGCGTCCGCGCTGCTGCTCGCCGCCTGGTGGGTCCGGCTCGGCGCCTCCGAGGTCACCGTGCCCGAGGTCTACACCGCGCCGGTCTCGGCCGCGCTGCTCGCCCTCGGGCTGGTCCGCCGGGCGCGGGGGACGGCCCGCTCCTCCTGGGCCGACTTCGGCCCGGCGCTCGCGTCCACCCTGGTCCCGAGCCTGCTGGCCGCCTGGGCGGACGCGACCGGGCCGCGGCCGCTGCTCCTCGCCGCCGCCGCGCTCGCGATCACCCTCGCCGGCGCCCGCGCCCGGCTCCAGGCCCCGCTCGTCCTCGGCGGCGCCGTCCTCGTGCTGGCCGCCGCCCGCCGGCTCGCCCCCTACGCCGCCGACGCCCTCGGCAGCGTCCCCGGCTGGATCCCCATCGCGTGCCTCGGCCTGCTCACCCTGCTGGCCGGCGCCACCTACGAGCAGCGCATGCGCGACCTGCGCCGGCTCCGCGCCGCCCTCGGGCGGCTCACCTGACGCGGGACAGCCGTCGGCCGAGGCGCTGCGCCGGCCTCTCCACATAGCGGTGGGCGAGGCCCGCCGCGACGAGCACCCCCGAGACGAGGACGCCGCCCCAGGCCAGGCGCTCGATGGCGGGCTGCCCGACCGGGTCGCCCGCGGCGCGCCACACCGCCTGCACGGCCAGCGGGTGCAGCAAGTAGACGGAGTAGCTGACCAGCCCGAGCCACACCAGGGCGCGCGGCATGGCGCGGTGGCGCAGGGCCAGCCCGGCGAGGAACGTCAGCCACGCGGCGGCCACGGCGATCGACCAGTCCGGCCCGAGGGCCTGGGCGCCCGCCCGCGCGCCCCAGGCGGCGGGCGGGCGCAGGCCCGCCAGCACGGACAGCAGCGGGACGAGCGCGACCATCGCCGCGGCCGGCCAGGGCCGCAGCCGCCCGTCCTGGACCCCGCGGACGGCCGTTCCCGCGAACATCGTCGCGATGATGCACAGGCTCTCGACGCCGCCGATGCGGCTGTCGAGGACGAGCAGGGTCAGCGCGAGGGCCGGCGCGACGGCGATGCCGGCGCGGCGGACGGCCCGCCGCCGGCTGGCCAGCGCGGCGAGCCCGGCGGCGAGGGCGAGCGCGGTGATGAGGATCGTCCCGCCGGGCCAGCGGGAGGCGAGCAGCGCGCTCGGCAGCGCCACCCCGAGCATCGCCGCCGCGACGCCGAAGCCGAGCGCGACGCGGGCGCTCGCGCGGTGGACCCCGGCGAGGAACATCGCCGTCACGAGCAGGTAGAACACCATCTCGTAGGACAGGGTCCAGAGCACGTTCACGACGTTGGGGACGCCGAGCAGGTCCTGCATCATCGTCAGGTGCGCCAGCGCGGACGCCCAGGGCCGTTCGCCGAGCGGCGCCGGGAGGCCCCACGAGATCCCGGTGACACCGAGGAGCAGCGCGAGGCCGACGCACACGAGCCACGCCGGGTACAGGCGGAAGAACCGGCCGATCCAGAAGTCCCGCACGTTCCCGCGGCGCTCCAGCGAGGACGGCACCACGTAGCCGCTGACGAGGAAGAACACGAACACCCCGTACCGCCCGAAGTCGAACCAGGGGCTCGCCGTGCGGCGCACCTCGGGCAGCAGCACGTCCAGGGAATGCTCGAACACCACCACCATCGCGGCGAGGCCCCGGAGGGCGTCGAGCCAGCCCATCCGGGGGGCCTTGGCCGGAGGGGCGCCGATTTCGGTGCTCTGCGGGGTGAGGGTGTTCGTCGGCATCCGGGACACCCTAGGGGCCCGTGCTCGATGTTCACAGTGGGCCGCCTGAACACTCACTGAACGCGACGGCTCGCGGAGGTGGCCTCCGAGAGGGCGGCGGGGGACCGGGCCGTCCCCCGCAGCACGGGGTGGAGGAGCCCGGCGACGGCGTGCGACGCGGCGACGGCCAGAAGCAGGACGGGCGCCGGGAGCCCCGCCGCCGCGCCCGCCAGCGCCGTCCCGGACGTCGCCGCCGTGATCTCCAGCCCGGCACCGACGGCGAAGACCCGGGACCGTGTGCCGGGTGGCGCGTGGTCGGCGCGGAGGCGGAGCGTGGCGGTGAGAAGCGGCCCATCAAGCGCGCCCGCCGTGACGAACACCACAGCCCTGCATCCGCTCGGCGGGTGTCCGCCATCCGTGCCGTGCGACGGCCGGCGGCGCGAAGGCCGTCATCAGGACGCCGCCTCCCTCGTCCGGACATCGGCTCACGTGCTGCGGGTCCGGGCGGCGCGGATACCCACTCCGCCGTACATGAGGGGCGGGCCGGACGGCGGGGACGGCGCGTCAGGGCGCCAGTGCGCGACCGGGACGACGCCCGGGGCCAGCGGCGTGAACGGGCCGAGGAGCCGCTCGATGTCGGCGGCCCGGCGGGGGAGCAGCGGCACGAGGCTCGCCTCGTTGTACAGCCGCGCAGCCTCGCCGGTCCCCGGATCGAAGTCGGCGGTGGCGTGCGAGACGACCAGCGCGCTGCCGGGCGGCGCCACCGCGCCCAGGGCGGCGACGGGGCCGTACGGGTCGCGCAGGAAGTGCAGGACGGAGGAGAACACCAGGGCGACCGGCTCGCGCGGGTCGATCAGCCGGTGCCAGTCCGGGCCGTCCGCGATCGCCGCGGGGTCGCGGAGGTCGCCCCGCAGGACGGCGATGTTGCCGTCCTCGATGAGCAGCGCGCGGGCGTGCGCCAGGACCAGCGGGTCGTCGTCGACGTAGAGGACGCGGGTGCCCGGGGCGTGCCGCGCGGCCATCTGGTGCAGGTTGACGGCGGCGGGCAGCCCGCAGCCGAGGTCGACGAACTGCCTGATGCCGCGGGCGGCCAGCTCCCGGACGGCGCGGGCGAGGAAGGCCCGGCCGTCCCTGGCCGCCGCGGCCGACTGCGGCAGCACCCGCAGGATGCGCTGCGCGAGCCGGCGGTCGGGGGCGTAGTTGTCCTTGCCGCCGAGCAGGTAGTCGTGCACGCGGGCGGGACCCGGCCGGTGCAGGGCCAGCGGTTCCCGCTCCGGCGCCTCCGCCCGCCGGCGGACGCCGGGGGCGCCGGCGCCCGTCCGCGCCTCACGGAGGGCGGGGTCCGCCGTCATGACATCTCACCTGTCGCCTTCGCAGAACGGGAGCGTTGCGGTGGCTCGCCTCCGACGGTAGGCGCCGGGAATGGGGTCGTGGAGGGGGCGGCCGGTGGCCCGTCCGAAAGTCGGCGCGCCCGTGACCGCATCGGGTCATCGGCGTTTGGCGGCGATCGGCCGGACGGGGAGCGGCGGACGGCCGGCAGCAGGAGCGCAGCAGCACCGCGGCCACCGCCGCGTATGCGCGCCAGCGTGCGGACGGCCCCGCGGCACGGCCGTTTCCGGCCATGACAGTGACTTAACCGGGACGCCGCCGTCCTGTCGGGATCATGCGCCGCCGGCGGGGTCGCGCCACATGAGCCACACCGGCGGGCACCCCTTGCCGGGCAGCGCGAGCTCGCGCATCACCCGGAATCCGTAGCGTTCATAATACGGAACGTTCCGTTCCTTCGACGATTCGAGGTAGGCCGGGACGCCCTCGGCGTCGCAGCGGTCCAGCCGCGATCGCAGCAGCGCGCCGCCGAGCCCGTTCCCCTGCGCGGGCGGGTCCGTCCCGAGGACCGCCAGGTACCAGTGCGGCTCCCGGGGATGGTGCTTCTCGATCGCCCCGAGCGCGCGCAGCGCGGCGGGCACCCTCGCCCCGAGGACGCCCAGCAGCGGCACCAGCAGCCTGAGCTGGCTTCCGGCCGAGACGTGCCAGTGCCCGGGCGGGTCCCAGAGCGCGGCCGCCTCGACCGAGGCGTCCCGCCCGGCCGCCTCGCTGGCGCCGTAGGGCATGTGGACGCGCCGCATCGCGAGGGCGAACAGGCCCGTCAGCCGGCGCACCCGGGACGCGTCGTCCGGGATGATCCACCGCCAGACGGGGTCGTCGTCGAACGCGCGCCCGAGGACGGCGGCCATGGCCGCCACGTCGGCGTCCGCCGCGAGGCGGACCGCGGGCGACGGCTGGGACTGGGACGACGTCATGGCGCGCCTCCTGGGGGACGCGCTGATCCTCACCGAGCGGCCGCCCGCCCGTCAAGGACCGGTGGTGAGGGCCCTCAGGCGGGGATCAGCCGTGCGCGGACGGCGTGCCGCTCCGCGCGCAGCCGCCCGAGCTCCTCCAGGACGAGCGACGCGCCGATCCCCAGGAGCCAGGTGTCCTTGGCCAGGGTGATGCCCTGCTGGGTGGGGCGCAGCCCGCCCTCCTCCCGCATCCCCGGCATCCGCAGGTACAGGCCCGTCAGGCCGCCCGCGAAGGCGGTGAGGGCCGCGCCCGCCAGCAGCGACGGGACGACCGGGACCACCAGCGCGGCGCCGAGCGCCACCTCGGCCATGCCGAGCCTGCGGGTGAACTCCCGCGGGTCCTGCGACTCCAGGAACGGGTAGGCGGTCGTGGCCATGCCGTGCGTGCCCTCGGCCGTCTCCTCCCCGCCCCGGAGCTTCGACAGCCCGGAGTTCAGGACGAACGCGCCCACGGCGAACCGGACGGGCAGCTGGTGCGGGCGGGCCGAGAGTCGCATCGTTTCCCCACATCGATCGGGAGACCGGGCGACCCGGATCATTCCCGCGCCGCGTCCGTTACACGTGATGCGCGGGTCAAGTCTCGGCATCGCCTCCGGCCGCCCGACGACGGCCCCACGGCCGCCCGGACACGATCGGGGCAGCTCAGAGGCGCATGTAGATCCGGACCGCGGTGCCGCCGTCGCCGGTGTGCACACGGACGAGGTCGGCGAGCTGGTTGACCATCAGGATCCCGCGGCCCCCGTGGGGGCTCATGCCCGCCGGGCGGCGCCCGGCGAGCGGGTCGGTGATCGTCCCGGCGTCCCGGACCTCGCAGACGACCTGCCCGTCCTCCCGCCAGATCCGCACCGTCCCGGACCCGCCGCCGTGCAGGCAGGAGTTCGCCGCCAGCTCGTTCACGGCGACCTCCAGGTCGCCCACCCGGCCGGGGCCGAGGCCGAGGCGCCCGGCCCAATGGCAGGCGAAGTCCCGCACGCGGGGGAGCCGGCCCAGGTCGAAGCCCAGGCGGACGGCCTCCGCCGGCTCCGGCAGCGGCCGGTTGTAGTCGCTGATGATCCGGTGCGGCGCGTAGTCGGCGCTCGCCCGCTCGCCGTGCCGGTCGATGACGACGGGGTGGGTGGCGTGGGCGTCGGCGATGGCGACCGGGTCGAGCCGGGCGATGTCGTAGGGGCACAGGATCGAGACGCCGCGGCCCTCGAAGGCCAGGTTGATCAGCGCCTCGTGCTGCGCGCAGGCCGGGTACTCGGCCGCCGACCGGCCCGGCCAGATCGGCTCGCCGATGATCCGGACCCGCCGCCCCGCGTGCCGGTCGGCGAAGGCGCGCAGGACACCGGGGATGATCCGGCCGGGATTGCGGCCCGCCTCGGACATGTCCATCCAGCGGACGCCCCCGGCGTCGTCGCCGAGCGCGTCGCGCAGCGCGTCCAGGCGGGGGCGCGGGACGGCCACGGCGACAGGCTCCCCGGCGCGGCGGCCCTCGCGGATGAAGGGGACGGTGCCGGCGAGGTACTCCTCGTCGCCGCTGTACAGGAGCGCGGGATGGACGAACGGGCCGGCGGGCGCCGGGCCCGGTGGCCCGGACAGGACCTTCATCGCGCCGTCACTCCGTTCGGACAGCCTTGACATGCATCGAACCGAGCGTACGGGCCGGGCGGCGATGGCGCGACACCGCCCCCGCCCCCGCGCCGCGTCCCCGGCGGTTCGGTGAACCGTTTCCCGCTGGTCGTTACCCCGGCCTCGGCACTGGAAACGCGCAGGCCGGAGCGGCGGTCACCGGGCGGGCCCGGCAGAGGAGGCGGCCGGGTGCGGCACCGGTGTCAGTCCGGGACGTCGCGGAGCATGCAGGCGTCGACGACGTCGGTGAGGCGGCCCCGCCTGCGGTAGGCGGCGCGCTGCCGCTCCGCGCCCGTCCCGCCGGTCATGAGGCGCCGCACGCCGCCGGTCACGCGGTCGAGGTCGCCGCTGTCGAGCAGGGCGGGCCGGACGTGGGACAGCAGGTCGCCGGCCTGGTCCCGGAACGGGGCGGGCCGCCCGGTGCACACGTCCAGGCCGGTGCCGGACAGGCCGTCGCGCGCCGCCAGCCAGTACCCCGCGCGCAGCATCTCCTGGGACGGCTCGGGCGCCCGCTCGCCGGCCTCCGCGGCGGCGGCCGAGACCCGTACCAGCGCCCGGATGAGCCCGGCGAACACCGCCGCGTCGGCGGCGGTCAGGGAGACGTCGGCCAGCCGGACCTCCACGGTCGGCAGCCGCGCGGACGGGCGGACGTCCCAGAAGATCGTCCCGGTGTCCATCAGCGCCCCGCAGTCGAGGAGCCTCCCCACGAGGTCCTCGTAGTGGGCGTAGGACTCGAAGTACGGCGGGGGCCCGGCGACCGGCCAGCGGGCCCACGCCATCACCCGCCAGCAGGCGTGGCCGGTGTCGCGGCCGGCCCAGTACGGCGAGTTCGCGGCGAGGGCCAGCAGCGTCGGCAGCCAGGGCCGCAGATGGTTGCTGACCTGGACGGCGCGCTCCCGGTCGGGCATCTCCACGTGGACGTGGCACGAGCAGATGCACTGCTCGTCGTCCAGGCCCCGGTAGGTCGCGAGGCTCTCGGCGTACCGGGCGCCGGGGCTGATGGGCGCGGGGACGAGGTCGCCCAGCACGGGCGTCCCGGTCGCGGCGAGCCGCACCCCCTCGGACGCGGCGGACGCGGCCATCGCCGCGCGCATCGACCGGACCTGCTCCTCCAGCTTGTCCAGGTCGTCGCACGGCGGGGTCTTGGCCTCGGCCAGGAAGTCGACCAGTTCCGTGGAGGCCCGCTCGCCCAGCGCCGGGCGGGCGCCGCGGACGACGGCCGCGGCGCGGGGGACGACCACGCGGGAGCCGGGATCGACGACGAAGTACTCTTCCTCGATGCCGAATCGCAGGGTCATCCCACCACCTCGGATCGGGCCGGGAGCGACGCGGGTGGCCACCTCCTTCGACCGTACGTGCTCCCCGCCGCGTTCGCACCTGACCGGGCAGCGACCGGGCTGACGGCTGTCAGACCGGCTGTCAGGCCGATGGGGGGCGCGGCGGGGATCAGGGGACGAAGAAGTACATCGACAGCGCGATGAGGTGGGTGACGACGACCACGCCGAACCCGAAGAAGAACAGCATCTTGGCGGGGCCGTGCGGGAAGACCGTGCCGGGCTTGAGCGGCCCCCGCTCCCGCTGCCGCGCGGCGATGCGCTCCTCGATGGGCGGGCGGCCGAACACCGCTACCCCCGGGGCTCGTCGACGACGACGTCGGTCATGATGTCGACGGCCAGCGCGATGATGCCGCCGATCACCGTCACCGCGGCGCCCACGCCGAACACGACCCAGTCGGGGCCCATGACGAGGCCGACGCCGCCGATGGCGAAACCGATGAAGATGATGGCCACGGCGATCCAGGACTTGGGGCGCCCAGCGTGGCTGCCAGTCGACATGCGTTCGTCTTCCCTCTTCAAAGGTCCGGTGGGGGCGTGCTACGCGGAACTCTAGCAACGCCCGGCCCGCAGGCCGTTCCGGGGTGCTCCGGCCCACGATGGCGCGAACCCGGTTCGTGCCCGGCTCCCGCGGCGGGACCCGCTCTAAGGCGGCCTTAGACCGCTCACTTACGATCCAGGGCATGACGGTGCCGCCTGAGGAACTCGAATTGGCCGCCGCCTTCCCCCCGGCCGGGCGCGACCGGTGGCGGGAGATGGTGAAGGGGGTCCTGCGCAAGTCCGGCGTGGCGACCGACGACACCCCCCTCGGGGAGATCGAGGGCCTCCTGGCCCGTGAGTCGTACGACGGCGTGCCGGTGGCGGCACTGTACACGCGCGACGACGCGCCGCCCGGCCGCCCCGGGCTCGCGCCGTACATCCGCGAGGTGCGTCCCGAGGGCGAGGGCCTGGCGGGCTGGGACGTCCGGCAGCGGCATTCCGGCACCGACCCGGCGGCGGTCCGGGACGCGATCCTCACCGACCTGGAGAACGGCGTCACCTCCGTATGGCTGGAGGCCGGCGGCGCGGGACTGCCCGTGGCGGGGATCCCCGAGGCGCTGCGCGGCGTCCTGCCCGGCCTCGCGCCCGTCGTGCTGGACGCGGGGGAGGAGACCGGCGAGGCCGCCGAGGTGTTCCTGACGCTGGCCGCCGAGCGCGGTGACGCCGCCGGCGCGTCCGGGAACCTCGGCGCCGACCCGCTCGGCCTCCAGGCCCGGACCGGCGCGGCCGCCCCGCTGGAGGAGGCCGCCGCGCTGGCCGTGCGCTGCGCCCGCGGGTTCCCCCGGCTGCGCGCGATCGTCGCGGACGGCACCGTCCACCATGACGCGGGCGGCGGGGACGCCGACGAGCTGGGCGCCGTCGTCGCCTCCGGCGTCGCCTACCTGCGCGCCCTCACCGGCGCCGGGCTGACGGTGGCCGAGGCGTTCGGGCAGATCGAGTTCCGCCTGGCGGTGAACGCCGGGCAGTTCCCCTCGATCGCCAAGATCCGCGCGCTGCGCCGGGTGTGGTCGCGGGTCGCCGAGGTCAGCGGGGCGCCCGAGGGCACCGCCGCGCGCGTCCACGCGGTGACGTCGTCGGCGATGATGACCCGGCACGACCCGTGGGTGAACATGCTCCGCACGACCGTCGCGGCGTTCGCCGCCGGGGTGGGCGGCGCGGACGCCGTCACCGTCCAGCCGTTCGACGCCCGCCTGGGCCTGCCCGACGGCTTCGCCCGCCGCATCGCCCGCAACACCCAGACCCTCCTCCTGGAGGAGTCGAGCCTCGCGCGCGTCGTCGACCCCGCCGGGGGGTCCTGGTACGCCGAGCGGCTCACCGAGGACCTGGCCCAGGCGTCCTGGGACTGGTTCACCGAGATCGAGAAGGCCGGCGGGTACGCGGCCGCGCTCGGGTCCGGGCTGATCGCCGGCCGGCTCGCGCGCACCTGGGAGCGCCGCCGCCGGGACATCGCGCGGCGCACGGCCCCGCTGACGGGGGTCAGCGAGTTCCCGAACCTGGACGAGACGCCGCCCGAGCGCGAGCCCGCGCCGCGCCGCCCCGGCGGCGGCCTGCCCGTCGTGGCCTACGCCCAGGACTTCGAGGCCCTCCGGGACCGCTCCGACGCCCACGCCCGGTCCACCGGGGCCCGCCCCCGGGTCTTCCTCGCCGTCCTCGGCACGGCCGCCGCGCACACGGCCCGCGCGTCCTTCGCCGCCAACCTCTTCCAGGCCGGTGGCATCGAGACGGTCACCGGCGCCCCCGGGGAGTTCGGGACGGCCGGGACACCCGTCGCCTGCCTGTGCTCCGGTGACACGGTGTACGCCGAGCAGGCCGCGGGCGCCGCCCGGGACCTCCGGGCCGCGGGCGCGATGAAGGTCTGGCTCGCGGGTAAGGGAACCTACGAGGGGGTCGACGCGACCCTGGCCGCGGGCTGCGACGCGGTCGAGGTGCTGCGGGCCACCCTCCACGACCTGGGAGTGAAGTGATGATCCCCGACTTCGCGGAAATCGACCTCGGCGCCGCCCCGCCCGCCGACGAGGCCGCCAAGCGGTGGCGCGGGGCCGTCACCGAGTCCACCGGCCGGGACCCCGACGCGCACACGTGGGACACCCCCGAGGGCATCGCCGTCCGCCCCCTGTACACCGCCGACGATCTGGCCGGTGTCGACTTCCTCGACACCTACCCCGGCATAGCGCCGTACCTGCGCGGCCCCTACCCGGCCATGTACGCGACCCAGCCCTGGACGATCCGCCAGTACGCCGGGTTCTCCACCGCCGAGGAGTCCAACGCCTTCTACCGGCGCAACCTCGCCGCCGGGCAGAAGGGCCTGTCGGTCGCGTTCGACCTCGCCACCCACCGCGGCTACGACTCCGACCATCCGCGCGTGGCCGGCGACGTCGGCATGGCCGGCGTCGCGATCGACTCGATCTACGACATGCGGCAGCTCTTCGACGGGATCCCCCTCGACCGGATGAGCGTGTCGATGACCATGAACGGGGCCGTGCTGCCCGTCCTGGCGCTGTACATCGCCGCCGCGCAGGAGCAGGGCGTCGGGCCCGAGGCGCTCGCCGGGACCATCCAGAACGACATCCTCAAGGAGTTCATGGTCCGCAACACCTACATCTACCCGCCCGCGCCGTCGATGCGGATCATCTCCGACATCTTCGCGTTCACCTCCCGGCGGATGCCGAAGTACAACTCCATCTCGATCTCCGGCTACCACATCCAGGAGGCCGGGGCCACCGCCGACCTGGAGCTGGCCTACACCCTCGCCGACGGCGTCGAGTACATCCGCGCCGGCCGCGAGGCGGGCCTGGACATCGACGCGTTCGCCCCGCGCCTGTCGTTCTTCTGGGCCATCGGGATGAACTTCTTCATGGAGGTCGCGAAGCTCCGCGCCGCCCGGCTGCTCTGGGCGCGGCTGGTGAAGACCTTCGACCCCGGCGACCCCAAGTCGCTGTCGCTGCGGACGCACTCGCAGACCTCCGGATGGTCCCTGACCGCGCAGGACGCCTTCAACAACGTCGCCCGCACGTGCGTGGAGGCGATGGCCGCGACCCAGGGCCACACCCAGTCGCTGCACACCAACGCGCTGGACGAGGCGCTCGCGCTGCCCACCGACTTCTCCGCCCGCATCGCCCGCAACACCCAGCTGCTCCTCCAGCAGGAGTCCGGGACGACCGGGACCATCGACCCGTGGGGCGGCAGCGCCTACGTCGAGCGCCTCACCTACGACCTCGCCCGCCGTGCCTGGGGTCATATCACCGAGGTCGAGCGGGCCGGCGGCATGGCCCGCGCCATCGACGAGGGCCTGCCGAAGCTGCGCATCGAGGAGGCCGCCGCCCGCACCCAGGCGCGCATCGACTCCGGGCGCCAGCCCGTCATCGGCGTCAACAAGTACCGCCCGGACACCGAGCAGCACATCGAGGTCCTCAAGGTCGACAACGCCGCCGTCCGCGCACGGCAGATCGAGAAGCTGCGCCGCCTCCGGGAGGAGCGCGACGAGGCCGCCGCGCGGGACGCGCTGTCGGCGCTGACCCGCGCCGCCGCGGCCGCCGAGGACGGCACCCGCGCGCCCGGCCTGGAGCAGAACCTGCTCGCCCTCGCCATCGGGGCGGCCCGCGCCAAGGCCACCGTCGGCGAGATCTCGGAGGCGCTGGAGCGGGCCTATGGGCGCCACGCCGCGCAGATCCGTACGATCTCCGGTGTGTACCGGGACGAGGCGGGAGGCGCGGAGGGCGTCGAGCGGGCGCGGGCGGCGGCGGCCGCGTTCGCGGAGGCCGAGGGGCGCCGCCCCCGCATCCTCGTCGCCAAGATGGGCCAGGACGGCCACGACCGCGGCCAGAAGGTGATCGCGACGGGCTTCGCCGACCTCGGCTTCGACGTCGACGTCGGCCCGCTGTTCCAGACCCCCGGCGAGGTCGCCCGGCAGGCCGTCGAGGCCGACGTGCACATCGTCGGCGTCAACTCCCTCGCCGCCGGCCATCTCACGCTCGTGCCCGCGCTGCGCGAGGAGCTCGCCGCGCTGGGCCGCGAGGACATCGTGATCGTCGTCGGCGGGGTCATCCCGCCGCAGGACTTCGACGAGCTGCGCGCCGCCGGCGCCTCGGCGATCTTCCCGCCCGGCACGGTCCTCGCCGACGCGGCGATCGGCCTGCTGGAGGAGCTGACCGCCAAGCTCGGGCACGCGCCCCGGTGAGGCACGGGCTCGACGACTACGCCGCGGGGGTGCGGGACGGGTCGCGGGCCTGGATCGCGCGGGCGATCACGCTCGTGGAGTCCACCCGCCCCGACCACCGCGGGCTCGCGCAGGAGCTGCTGACCGCGCTGACCCCGCACTCCGGGGGAGCCCGCCGCGTCGGGATCACCGGCGTGCCCGGCGTCGGCAAGTCCACCTTCATCGACGCGCTCGGCACCTCCCTCACCGGCCGGGGCCACCGTGTCGCGGTCCTGGCCGTGGACCCCTCGTCCACACGCACCGGCGGGAGCATCCTCGGTGACAAGACACGCATGCAGAGGCTGGCCGCCGACCCCGCCGCGTTCATCCGGCCCTCGCCCACGGCCGGGACGCTCGGCGGCGTCGCCAAGGCCACCCGCGAGGCCATGGTCGTCATGGAGGCCGCCGGGTACGACATCGTCCTCGTGGAGACGGTCGGCGTCGGCCAGTCCGAGACGGCCGTCGCCGGGATGGTCGACACCTTCCTGTTCCTCACCCTCGCCCGCACCGGCGACCAGCTCCAGGGCATCAAGAAGGGCGTGCTGGAGCTCGCCGACGTCATCGCGGTGAACAAGGCCGACGGCGAGCACGCCAAGGACGCCGAGCGCGCCGCCCGCGAGCTGGCCGGGGCGCTGCGGCTGCTGCGCGGCGGCGGCGGGCCGCCCGCCGCCCCCGTCCTGACGTGCAGCGCCCGGGAGGAGAGGGGCCTGGACGAGGTGTGGGCGCGGATCGTCGAGCACCAGGAGCGGCTGCGGGAATCGGGCGGGCTGCAGGAGCGGCGCCGCCGCCAGCTGGTCGGCTGGACGTGGGAGATGGTCCGCGAGCGGCTCCTCGGCGAGCTGCGCTCCGCCCCGTCCGTCCGGGAGCTGGCGCCCGGGCTCGAGCGCCGCGTCGCCGACGGCGACCTGCCGCCCGCGCTGGCCGCCGAGCGCATCCTGGAGGCGTTCTCGCGGGACCGCTGAGCCGCGTTCCCGGCCCCCGGGGGACAGGTTCTGCGGGGTCCCGGTCGCGGCGGCCCGGTATCCGGTACAAAAGTCGGATGGACGTCATCGCACTCGATGATCCGACCGCCGCGCAGGTCCGGCAGTGGCACGACGTGGTCACCGCCGTCCACGCGGCCGACCCCGCCGGGGAGCCGGCGCCCGAGCCGGAGCAGACGGCGGAGCGGCTGCTCGGCTGCGGGTCCCGGCTGCGGCTGTGGGCCGCCGCCGGGGACGGCCGGCTGGCCGCGGTGGCGGTGCTCCGGCTGCCCGGCGAGCCCGGCGCGGTCCGCCCGGCCGAGATCGACATCAAGGTCCGCCCGGAGGACCGCCGGCGCGGGCTCGGGCGGCGGCTGCTGGCCGCGGCCGCCGAGGGCCTGCGGGCCGACGGCCGCTCCAGCGTGATCGCGCAGGTGCTCGCCGGGACCCCCGCCGTGCCGTTCCTGGAGTCCCACGGCTTCGAGTGCGTCCTGACCCTGCGCGGCATGCTGCTGCGCCTGGACGAGATGCCGCCCGGCCGGGTCGCGCGGCTCCTCGCCGAGGCGCCCCCCGGGTACCGGCTCGTCCGCTGGCAGGGCGTCGTCCCCGACGAGCACGCCTCCGCCCTCGCCCGGGTCAAGACCGCCATGGCCGACCTCGCCGAGTACGAGGGCACCCCGTGGGACGCCGACCGCGTCCGCGAGACGGCCGAGGTCGTCGCCAAGCGCGGCGACGACCTCTACACCGTCGCCGCGTTCGACGGCTCCGCCATCGCCGGGTTCACCGAGGTCGTCGTCCCGCTCGGCTGCGCCGGGCGCGCCGCGCAGTACGACACCGCGGTCGCCCCCGAGCACCGGGGGCGGCGCCTCGGCATCTGGGTCAAGGCCGCGATGCTCGACTGGCTCGCCATCGAGCGCCCCGAGGTCAGGGAGATCGAGACCGACAACGTCGGCGACAACACGCACATGCTGGCCGTCAACGAGGAACTCGGCTTCCGCGTCGAACGCGAGTCCCTGGAGTACCAGGCCGCCGTGACCGCCCTCCCCGCCTTCCGCTGACCGTCCGCCGCCCCGGCGGAATGGGCGCCGTTGTCCATCTTCCCTGAATACGGGACGGCGCGTGTTCGCGCGCGCAGACGGCTGCGCCGCGCGCTCCGGCCGCTCCGGGGCGCCGGACGAGGCCGCCGGGGCCGGGCCGCCGGAAAATGCGTTGCCGTTTCCGCCGGTGTATCGGCACTCTGATGGGGCTTCCGGGAAATGCCCGGAAGGCAGAGAATTGCCGGACCATTCCTTCGTAGTTCAACGGCAGAACGCCGCATTGTTGATGCGGATATCCAGGTTCGAATCCTGGCGGGGGAGCGGCACGCGGGCCAGGGAGGTGACCCGGTGAACGTGCTCGTGCTGAACGCGTCCTACGAGCCGCTGCAGAAGGTGGACCTGCGGCACGCCATCCGCATGCTGGTGCGCGAGGTGGCCGTCGTCGAGGAGGCCGAGGAGGGGCGGACGATCGGCAGCTTCCCCGTGCCGCGGGTGCTCCGGCTGGTCAAGTACGTCGCCATGCGCTGGCGGCACGGAAGGCGCCCGCCGTGGAGCAAGCGCGGGGTGTACCTGCGCGACCTCGGCCGCTGCGGCTACTGCGGGAGGCGGGGCGACACCATCGACCACGTCCATCCGCGGTCGCGCGGCGGCCGGGACACCTGGGAGAACACCGTGCTGGCCTGCGGCAGGTGCAACAACCGCAAGGGCGACCGGACGCCCGCCGAGGCCGGGCTCCGGCTGCGGTGGGAGCCGAGGGTGCCGCGCTGGGAGGAGCTCGCCGGGCGGTGACCCGGCGAGGGCCGCCGCCACAGCCCGGGGACCGGGAGCGGGGGCCGGGGGCCACGGCCGCCCGGTGTGACGGGGGAGGGGCCGGACCGCCATGGGTGGTCCGGCCCCGAATCGTCCGGCGCGGCGTCCGCCTCCGTGGTCTCTGTGTGACTCTGTGTATTTATCGAAGTTACTGAGGTGAATTGAGTGAATGTGGTAGCGTGCCGCAAATCTTGAGGTTTGTTATAGAGGAGTGATCTGTGGCGGCCCACGATCCCCCCGGCGGCACCCGGCGCGGAAGGACGGAGCGCCCCTCCGGAACGCGCACGGCTGCCCGCCGCCTGGCCGTGCTCGTCCTCGTGGCGGGGATGTCGTCGGCGCTGCCCCCGGCGTCCGGGAGCGCCGCGTACGCCCCTGAGGCTCCTAAGAAGGACCTCAAAAAGGAGTACGCGAAGCTCAAGAAGCGCGCCGACGCCCTTTCCAAGGAGTACCGGGGCGAGCTCATCTCCCTGGAGCAGGCGAAGAAGGCCGCCCTGCGCGCCGGCGCGGACGCCGAGCGGGCGGGCCGCGAGTACGACGACGCCCGCGCCGACATCGTCCGGCTGGCGTCCACCACGTACATGACCGGGCGGCTCGACGTGACCTCGATCGTCACCGGCGGCGAGCCCGACGGCGCCATCCGGGACGCCACCATGATCGAGCACCTGAGCCGCAACACCGGCCGCCGCGTCCAGGGCCTGCGGACGCTCAACGACCAGGCGGCCCAGTCGCGGCGGACGGCCGAGACCAAGCTGGAGGAGGTCCGGCGCGAGATCGAGGACCTGGAGGGCCAGCGCGCCCGCGTCAGCAAGCTGCTCGCCAAGTACAAGCCCGAGGTGACCAAGACCCGGGCCCCCAGCGGCGGCGGGCGCCCGGACGGCGCGAGCGGCGCCAGGTCGCCCATCGTCGGCAACTCCATGACCGCGCGGATGCGGACGGCGCTCCTCGCGATCGACGGCCGGTTCGGGCCCTTCCCCACGATCGGCTGCGCCCGCCCCGGCGACCCGCAGGACCACGGCTCGGGCCGCGCGTGCGACTTCATGGAGAGCACCGGGGGCAGGGCGCCGAGCGCCTCGGCCCGTTCCCACGGCGACCAGGTCGCCCAGTACGTGATCAGCAACGCCTCGCGGCTCGGCATCAAGTACGTCATCTGGCGGCAGCGCATCTACGACATGCGCGGCGGCGGAGGCTGGCGCCAGATGGAGGACCGCGGCAGCATCACCGCCAACCATTACGACCACGTCCACGTGTCCGTCCTCTGACCGTCCCCCGGTCAGAGGTCGACGAGCACGCCCTCGCGGGCCGAGCGCAGCGCCGCCTCGACGACCTCCAGGCCGGTGATCGCGTCCGCGAGCGTCACCGGCGGTGTCGCGCCGGTCCGCAGGGTGCGGGCCACCGCCGCGTAGAAGTCCTGGTAGGCGCCCGGGTCGGTGGGCTCGGGACGGTCGTCGCCCGGCGTGCCCAGCCGCCCGTACGACGAGGCGGGAGCGACGCCGTACCCGGCGTCGCGCGGCGTGCTCCCGGAGCGCAGGGCCGCCTCCTGCACGTCCATGCCGGAGACCGTGTAGGACGCGCGGCTGCCCAGCACCCGGAACCGCGGGCCGAGCTGCGCCGCGGTCGCGCTCATCCACAGGTGCGAGCGGATCCCGCCGCGGTGCGTGAGGGCCACGAACGCGTCGTCGGGGGCCGCCGCCCCCCGGCGGCGCGCGTCGATCTCGGCGTAGACCCGCTCGGGACGGCCGAACAGCGTGATCGCCTGGTCGATCAGGTGGGAGCCGAGGTCGTGCAGGATGCCGCCGCCGTCGCGGGGGTCGCCGCTCTCCTTCCAGCCCGTCCCCACCTCGGGCCGCCACCGCTCGAACCGCGACTCGAACCGGTGCACGTCGCCGAGGGCGCCCGACGCGGCGAGCCGGTACGCGGTGCGGTAGTCGCCGTCCCAGCGCCGGTTGTGGAACGGGACGACCGGCAGCCCCCGGACGGCGCCGAGCGCCGCCAGAGACCGGGCGTCGGCCGCCGTGGCCGCCACCGGCTTGTCCACCACGACCGCCACCCCGGAGGTCAGCGCCGTCCGGGCCAGCGGGACGTGCATCCGGTTCGGCGCGGCGACCACCACCAGGTCGTAGGCGCCCGACGCCTCCCAGAGCCGGTCGGCGGTGTCGAGGACCTTCGCACCGGGGTACCGGTCTTTCACGTCCCGCTGCCGCCCGGCGTCCCCGGTGACGACCGCGGCCAGCCGCATCCCGGGCACCGAGGAGATCAGCGGGGCGTGGAACACCGAGCCGCCGGTGCCGTACCCGATCAGCGCAACACGCAGGTCCATGCCCGCATCATGACCGATCGGCCCCTCCGGCGGTGCCGCCGGGGTCGGGACGGCGCGGCGGGACGTAGGCTTTCGCCCGGGGGAGTTCCCGATCGAGGAGACAGGGTGCCCAAACCAGTCCTGCTGACGGTCGACGACGACCCGGGGGTGTCCCGGGCCGTGGCGCGGGACCTGCGCCGCAGGTACGCCGGGTCCTACCGGATCGTCCGCGCCGAGTCCGGCCGCCAGGCGCTGGAGGCGCTCGGCGAGCTGCGGCTGCGCGGCGACGACACCGCCATGCTGCTCGCCGACCACCGGATGCCGGAGATGACCGGCGTCGAGTTCCTGGAACGGGCCATGGACCTGTTCCCCTTCGCCCGCCGCGTGCTGCTGACCGCCTACGCCGACACCGACGCCGCGATCCGCGCGATCAACGTGGTGGACCTCGACCACTACCTGCTCAAGCCGTGGAACCCGCCGGAGGAGAAGTTCTACCCGGTGATCGACGCGCAGCTGGACGCGTGGGAGCGCGCCGACCGGCGGAGCCCCGGCGAGCTGCGGGTGGTCGGGCACCGCTGGTCGTCCCGCTCCTACGAGGTGCGCGACTTCCTCGCCCGCCACCAGGTGCCCTACACGTGGCTCCTGGACGCCGACCCCGAGGGCGCGGAGCTGGTCGCGGCGGCCGGGGCGCCGGAGCTGCCGCTGGTCGTCACCGCCGAGGGCGCGGCCCTCCCCGCCCCGTCCGACGCGGAGCTGGCCGCCGCGATCGGGCTGCCGACCACGCCGTCCACCGGCTTCTACGACCTGATCGTGGTGGGCGGCGGCCCGTCCGGGCTCGGCGCCGCGGTGTACGGCGCGTCCGAGGGGCTGAAGACGGTCGTCGTCGAGCGCCGCGCGCTCGGCGGCCAGGCCGGGCAGAGCTCCCGCATCGAGAACTACCTCGGGTTCCCCGACGGGGTGTCCGGCGCGCAGCTCGCCGACCGGGCCCGCCGCCAGGCCGACCGGTTCGGCGCCGAGCTCCTCCAGGCGGGCGAGGTCGTCGCGCTGGAGTCGCGCGGCACCGCCCGCGTCGCCCGCCTCTCGGACGGCACGGAGATCGCCGCGCACGCCGTCATCCTCGCCACCGGCGTGTCCTACCGGCGGCTGGCCGCCCCCGGCGTGGACGACTTCGTCGGGCGCGGCGTCTACTACGGCGCCGCCCTCACCGAGGCGCCCTCCTGCGTGGACGAGGAGGTCGCCATCGTCGGCGGCGCCAACTCCGCCGGGCAGGCCGCGGTCCATCTGGCCAAGTACGCCAAGAAGGTGCACATCATCGTCCGGGCGGACGGCCTGGAGAGGTCGATGTCGCACTACCTGGTCGAGCAGATCGCCGCGACGCCCAACATCGAGGTCCACACCGGCAAGGCCGTCTGCGGGGCCGAGGGCGGCGACCGGCTGGAGCGGCTCACCGTCCGGTGGCCGGGCGGGCTGCGGACGATCGACGCGCACTGGCTGTTCGTGTTCATCGGCGCCGAGCCCGGCACGGACTGGCTGGACGGCTACGTGGAGCGGGACCGGCTCGGCTACGTGGTGACGGGCCCCGACCTCGTCGCGGGCGGCCGGCGGCCCGCCCGCTGGACGCTCGGCCGCCAGCCCTACCACCTGGAGACCAGCGTGCCCGGCGTGTTCGCGGCCGGAGACGTCCGCTCGGAGTCGATGAAGCGCGTCGCCTCGGCCGTCGGTGACGGGGCGATGGCCGTCGCGCTCGTCCACCGGTACCTGGAACAGGCGTGAGGTGCGGGGGCATGGGGAGGCCGGCATGAGCAAGGCGTCGCCGGAGGAACTGCGGGGGCTGTTCCTCTTCGAGGACCTCGACGAGGAGAAGCTGCGCTGGCTGTCGCAGTACGGGACCGTCGAGGAGTACCCCGCGGACGGTGTGATCTGCGCGCAGGGCGACCCCGCCGAGTACTTCTACGTGCTGCTCGACGGCGAGATGGTGATGAGCCAGAACGTCCGCGGGCACGGCGTCGAGATCAGCCGGACGGCGCGCCGGGGCACCTACGGCGGCGCCGTCCAGGCGTACCTGGACGACCAGATCGAGCAGAGGTACCAGCACACGCTGCGGGCGTCGCGGCCCTCGCGGATCTTTGTGCTGCCCGCGCGCAAGTTCGGCAAGGCCGTCCGCCAGTGGTTCCCGATGGCGACGCACCTGCTGGCGGGGATCTTCTTCGGGATGAGCACGCTGCGCCGGACCGTGGACCAGCGTGAGCGCCTGTCGGCGCTGGGCACGATCACCGCCGGGCTCACCCACGAGCTGAACAACCCGGCGGCGGCCGCGGCGCGGGCGAGCGCCGAGCTGGGCGAGCGGCTGCTCGGCGCGCAGCGGAGCCTGGCCGACCTCGCGGCGCGGGGCGTGGACTGCACGCACCTGAGCGCCCTGGTGTCACTGCGACCGAAACTGCCCGCGCCGGCGGCGCGCAGGAGCCCGATGGAGGTCAGCGACGCCGAGGACGAGCTCGGCGACTGGCTGGAGGAGCACGGCGTCCCGGACGCCTGGGACCTGGCGCCGGGCCTGGTGGCGGCCGGCGTCGGCGTCGAGGAGGCCGGGGAGGTCGCGGCCGCGGCGGGCGAGCACCTGCCCGCGGCGGTGCGGTGGCTCGCCGAGGTGCTGGAGGTCGCCCAGCTCCAGGAGGAGATCGCCGAGGCGACGGGCCGGATCACCGCGCTGCTGGACTCGGCGCGGCAGTACTCCCAGCTCGACCGCGCCGCCTATCAGCGCACCGACCTGCGCGGGCTGCTCGACAGCACGCTCACCATGCTCAAGCGCAAGATCGGCCCGGACGTGACGGTGAAGACCGACTACGACGCGTCGCTGCCCCCCGTGCCCGTCTACGCGGCCGAGCTCAACCAGGTGTGGACGAACCTCATCGTGAACGCGCTGTACGCGATGCAGGGGTCGGGGACCCTCACGATCCGGACGGCCTTGGAGAACGACCACGCGCTGGTGGAGATCGGCGACACCGGGGTGGGGATCCCCGAGGAGCACCTCACCCGGATCTTCACGCCGTTCTTCACCACCAAGCCGGTCGGGCAGGGGACGGGCCTCGGCCTCGACATCTCCTGGCGCATCGTCGCCGACCGGCACGGCGGCGACATCCGGGTGGAGTCGCTGCCGGGCGACACCCGCTTCCAGGTGCTGCTCCCGCTCGCCGAGACCTCCGACACGGACGGGTAGGGCGCCCGCCGGGCGGGTCAGTCGAACAGGTCGGGCTGCTCGCGGGTGATCTGGTCGTAGAGGGGCTGGTAGTTGATCCAGCCGACGAGGTCGTTGCCGATCTGCCCGTGGGTGAGGACGGCGTTGTCGTGCTCGATCGGGACGAGAGGCCCGGCGGCCTGGGCCAGCAGCTGCACCTGGCAGGAGCGCTCCATGGTGATGAACCACCAGGCGGCGGCGTCCACGGTGTCCCCGACGGTGAGCAGGCCGTGGTTGCGCAGGATGACCGCCTTGTGGCCGCCGAGGGCGGCGGCGATGCGCTTGCCCTCCTCCACGTCGGTGACGACGCCGGTGTAGTCGTCGAACAGGCCGTGGTCCTGGTAGAACGCGCACACGTCCTGGGTGATCGGCTCCAGCCGCCGCCCGAGGGCGGACATCGCCCTGCCGTGGGTGGAGTGGCTGTGCGCGGCGGCGACGACGCCCGGCCTGGCCTGGTGGATCTGGGAGTGGATCGCGAAGGCGGCCTCGTTGACGGGGTACCGGCCCTCGACGACCCTGCCCTGATGGTCGACCAGGATGAGGTCGCTGACCCGGACGTGCTTGAACGACATCCCGAACGGGTTGACCCAGAAGTGGTCGGCCCGCTCGGGGTCGCGGGCCGTGATGTGCCCCGCGACGCCCTCCTCGAAGCCGAGCCTGCCGAAGATCCGCAGTGCCGCCGCCAGCCGCTCCTTGCGGTGCCGCCGCTCGTCCCCGGGGTCGTCGAACGCCGGGGGCAGCCGGAGGATCAGGTCGGTGGGCAGCTTGTCGAGGAACTGCTCGTCGTCGGGCATCGCCGGCCTCCCGCGCGGACTCCTTGCGCTCGTCCTTCACCACCACCGAATACCCGTCCATGCCGCACGGACAAGGGGGCCGCCGCCCAAGCACCTCCCACCCGGTTGTCCGGAACGGACAATACGGCCGCAGAATGGGTGGGTGGAGTCCAGTGAGGGCGACCGGGTCCTGCGGTCGCTGATCGGGCACGGCGGCGACCCCGCGCTGGTGGAGGCGGCGGTCCGCGCCGCGCGGGAAAGGTCGGAGCCGGTGGCGGCGCTGCCGGAGGAGGAGACCCGGCGGCACGCCCGGGCGCTCGTGCGCGGCGTGCTGGCCGCGCTGGAGACCGGGGGACCGGACGAGGAGGTCCTGGCCGCCGCCGGGCGCCTCGGCTCCGACCGCGCCCGGCAGGGGGTGCCGGTCGCGGCGTTCCTGGACGGCTTCCAGGCGGGCCGCGCCCACCTCGTCCGGGCGCTCGTCGCCGAGGGCCGGCGCCGGGGGGTGCCGGAGAACCTCCTGCTGGACGGCGTCACCCGCATCGACGAGATCACCACGGCGCTCGTCCACCGGATGGTGCACGCGCACCGGGTGGCGGAGCTGGAGATGGCCCGGACGGCGCGCGAGGGCCGCGTGCAGACGCTCCGCCGGCTGCTGCACGGGGAGGCGGTCCCGGTCCCGGCGCCGCCCGGCCCGTCCGGCGCCTACCACTGCGTCGTGTCGGACGTCAGCGACCCCGCGGCCGCGGCTCGCCTGGAGACCGCGCTGACCGCGGCCGGGCCGGGGCTGTGCGGGCTGGTGGACGGGCGGCTGGCCGCACTCGTCGCCCGGCTGCCTGACCCGCGCCCCGGCGGCCCCCTCGCGGGCGGGCCGCTGCTCGTGGCGGCGCCGCCCGTGCCGCCGCGTGACCTCGCCCAGGTCTACGAGCTGGGCCGCCGGGCGCTGCGGGCCGGGACCGCCGCCGGGCTGGGCGGGATGCGGCACCTCGCCGACCTCGCCCTGCTGACCGCCACCGGCGGGGAGCCCGTGCTCGGCCGCCTGCTGGCCGGTGGGCTGCTCGCCGGCCTGGACCCCGGAGACCCCTTCCACCGGGAGGTCGCCGAGACCGCGCTGGCCTACCTGGACCACGGCGGCCGGATCGGGCCGGCGGCCGCGGCGCTGCACGTCCACGGGAACACCGTCAAGCACCGGGTGCGGCGCCTGCAGGAGCTGACGGGCCACCGGCTCCCGGACCCGGCGGACGGGGCGGCGGTGGCGCGCGCCGCGAACTGGTGGTGGGCGCTGCGCCACTGGCTGGCCGCGACGCGGGAGTGATCCGCGGGGGCCCGCCGGGATGATGGGATGCCAGGGGCGCCCCGCGGCGGGGCGCCGGGGACGAGGACGGAGGAACAGGTGACCGCACCCCGGATCAGCACGGTGCTGTGGCCCACGCAACCCTGGCCGGAGGCCGCGGACACGTGGCGGCGCGCCGAGGAGATGGGCTTCCACCACGCGTGGGTGTACGACCACATCGCCTGGCGCGGGACGACGCCCTGGTACGACGCGTACGCGACGCTGGCCGCCGCGGCGGCGGTGACCTCGCGGGTGCGGATCGGGACGCTGGTGACCTCGCCGAACTTCCGGCACCCGGTGCCGGCCGCCCACGCGATCAAGACCATCGACCAGGTGAGCGGCGGGCGGCTCACCGTCGGGATCGGGTCGGGCGGGACCCGCCGGGCGTCCGACGCGGGCGTCCTCGGCGGCCCGGAGTGGGCGCCCGCCGAGCGCGCGGGCCGCTTCGCCGAGTGGACGGACCTGCTCGGCCGGCTGCTGAGCGCGCCCGGGACCACCCACGAGGGAACGTTCTACTCGGCCCGGGAGGTGGCCGCGGGGCCCGGCGGCGTCCAGCGCCCCCGCGTCCCGTTCGTGATCGCGGGCGACGGCCCGCGCGGCATGCGGGTGGCGGCGCGGCACGGTGCCGGCTGGGTCACCAGCGGCCACCAAGAAGGCCGGGAGCCCCTGGAGGTCGTGCGGTCCCGGCTCGCGGCGCTCGACGCGGCGTGCGAGGCCGAGGGCCGCGAGATCGCCGGACGCGTCCTGCTGACCGGGTTCTCGGGCGAGCCGTGGCTGGAGTCGGTGGAGTCCTTCGCCGACCTCGCGGGCCGCTACGCCGCCCTCGGCATCACCGAGATCGTGCTGCACTGGCCCCGTCCCGGCACCCCCTGGGAGGCCGACATGACGGTCTTCGAGAAGATCGCCGCCGACGCCGGGCGGAGATAGGAGACACCGATGCCCTTCGTCCTGCTCGCCTTCGCCATCGCCTTCGAGGTCACCGCGACGCTCGCGATGCGCGGCTCGGACGGGTTCACCAGGCTGGGCCCGTCGGTGCTGGTGGTGGCCGGCTACCTGATCTCGTTCGTGTTCATGGCGAAGGCGCTGACCTCGCTGAACGTCGGGCCGGTCTACGCGATCTGGTCGGCGCTCGGCACGATCGGCGCGTTCGCCGGCGGCGTGCTGCTGTTCGACGAGCCGGTGCGCCCGCTCACGATCGCCGGCGCGGTGATCATCGTGGTGGGCGTCGTGGTGATGAACCTCGGAGGGGGCGTGAGCCACGGCTGACCGGCCGCCGCGCGGCCCGTCCCGGCCCGGCCGCGGGCCGTCAGCCGCCGGCCGCCTCGGCGAGGGTGGTGACGCGCTGCTGCTCCAGCTGCCCGGCGAGCAGTTCGGTGGGGGTGCAGCCGGACAGCGCGCGGACCTCCCTGTTGAGGTGGGCCTGGTCGTAGTAGCCGCAGGCGAGGGCGGTGCCGGCGAGGCCGCCGCCGTCGCGCAGCAGCCCCACGGCGCGCTCGAACCGCAGCACCCGGCCCATGACCTTGGGCGGCAGCCCGGCCTGCTCGCGGAACCGGTGGGCGAGGTGCTTGCGGCTCCAGCCGACCTCGTCGGCGAGCCGCGCGACCGGGACGCGCCCGCCGGTGCCGGTGAGCAGGTCCCAGGCCCGGCGGACCTCGGGATCGGGGCGGGGCCCGCGGTCCAGGCGGCGCAGCAGGAACGCGTCGAGCAGGCCGAACCTGCCGGCCCACCCGGGTGTCGCGGCGAGCCGCTCGACGAGCCGGTGGACGTCCGGGCCGAGGAGGTCCGTCAGCTCGGCGGCGGCGTTGGTGAGCCGGGCCATGGGGACGCCGAGCAGTGTGTAGGCGCCGAGCGGGGTGAGGTCGAGCTGGACGCCGCGCTGCCCGCCGGGGTGGGTGTAGGAGCCGTGCCCGTCGTGCATGCCGGCGGCGAACGACCCGTAGTCGCGGTCGCGGACGCCCGGATCGGGGACCGCGAGGCGCAGCGGCGGGCCCAGGTTGATGATCACGACGGTGGAGCGGGTCGGGAGGGTGCGCATCCGGGTGGGGACGGCCTCCTCCTCCCAGTAGCCGTCGTAGGTGCGCAGGAACGGGCGCAGCGCGGGGTGCGGCCGGGCGCGCGCCAGCCACCAGCCGCCCCGGTCGGCGATCTCCACCGGCCTGTCGTCCATGGTCCAGTACTACCATCCGGGGCCGACGGGACGGCTACTCGTACATCTGCCCGCACACGGCGATGCGCGCGAGGTCGCCCCAGGTCATCGTGGTGATGGCGCGGACGTAGGAGCGGGCGGGCGTCTCGCCGGGCCCGGCCGGGAGCGGCACCCGGGCGCCGTCGGCGGCGTCCCAGCCGCCGAGGCTGCCCGCCACGGCGCACTCCAGGTACGTCGCCGGGTCGAAGTTGAGCCAGCGGGGCGGCGTGGCGCGGCGGCCCGCGCCGTCCGGGCGCGGCGCGTCGGCGCCGAACCGCGCCTGCGGGCCCGGGGGAGCGGCGAGGAAGTCCTCCAGGTCGGCGAGCTGGGACAGCACGACCCGCTCCCAGTCGGCGTATCCCTCCGGCCCGCCGCCGGGCAGCGAGAGGTCCTTCGCCCTCCACGCCGGGTCGAACGCGGCGGGCGGGGTGGCGGACGCGGCGGTGAACATCGCGGCGACGTCGTCGGGCTCCAGCTCGGCGCGGCCGCTGAGCGGCGCGCTGACCTTCCACAGCGCGCGCAGGAAGGCCGACAGCGACCAGGACGCCGCCCTGGCCTCCTGGCCCAGGTGCAGGAAATGCAGGTACAGGTCGCGGTTGGTCCGGACGGCCGGTCCCGCCGGGCCCTCCACCCAGTAGGGCCGCCCGTGCGGCGCGTCGCCCTCCAGGACCAGGACGTGCGCCAGGGCCGAGACGCGGGAGTCGTGCGCGGTGACGCGGGACGTGGTGCCGGCGCCGTCCTGCCGCATGACGTCCCACGTGTGCATCCGGGCCCTCCACGGGTCACGAAGCGGTCATCAAGCGCTCCTGCTCCGAAAGTGTCCCATTCCGGTGGCGGGCCGCCAGTAGCGGACATGTCACTTTCCGGCCTTGAAGTCGTGGCCCTCCGTACCCGCTGGAACGCCCGCGAACGGGGTAGGGGCCCGCCGCGCCGGGCCCGCCGCCCGCCCCCTCTGTCCCGCGTGCGCCCTCATTGCCTGGCCCGGTGGACGACCTGCATCTCCGTGAAGCCGTGCAGGCCCCACGGCCCGTTCTCGACGCCGAGGCCGCTCCACTTGAACCCGCCGAACGGCTGCCCCGGGCCGATCGCGAGGTGGGTGTTGACCCAGGCCGTCCCGCATTCCAGGCGCGCGGCGACGTCGGCCGCGCGGTCGGCGTCGGTGCCCCACACCGAGCCGGACAAGCCGAAGTGGGTGGCGTTGGCGCGCGCGACGGCCTCGTCCAGGTCGGTGTACCCGATGACGGGCAGCGCGGGGCCGAACTGCTCCTCGTCCACGATCCGCGCGCCGTCGGCGACGTCGGCGACGATCGTCGGCGCGAAGAAGTAGCCGGGGCGTCCGAGCGGCGCTCCGCCCGCCGCCACGCGGGCGCCGCCCGCCAGCGCGTCCGCCACCAGCTCGCCGACCCGCTCGAACTGGGGCCGGTTGTTGACCGGGCCGTACTGGACGCCCTCGTCCATGCCGTTGCCGACCCTGGCGGCCACCGCCTGCTCCGCGAGGGCGTCGACCACGTCGCCGTACAGGGCCGCCGGGACGTACACCCTCTTGATCGCCGAGCAGACCTGCCCGTTGTTCTGGAACGCCCCGCCGAACACCCGCGCCGCGACCGCGCCCGGGTCCACGTCGTCGAGCAGGATCGCGGGGTCGTTGCCGCCGAGCTCCAGCGTGACCCGCTTCAGGTCGGCCGCCGCCGCCGCGGCGACCCGCTTGCCGGTGGCGACGCTGCCGGTGAAGCTGATCTTGCGGGGGACCTCGTGCGCGGTCATCCAGGCGCCGAGCCGGTCCCCGCCGCTGACCACGTTCAGCACCCCCGGCGGCAGGAGGTCGCGCAGCAGCTCGCCCAGTCTCAGGGTGGACAGCGGCGTGAACGGGGACGGCTTGAGCACCACCGTGTTGCCCGCCAGCAGCGCGGGGGCGATCTTCCAGACCGCGAGCAGCAGCGGGTAGTTCCACGGGGTGATCGCCGCGACGACGCCCATCGGCCGGCGGACGACCTCGACCAGCGCGGTCTCGTCGTCCTGGATGACCTCGGAGGGCATCTCCAGCCCGGCGTGGTACTTCAGCCAGACGCCGGCGCCGGTGACCTCCATCGTGGCGTCGGAGAGCGGCTTGCCCTGCTCCAGCGTGATGATGCGGCCGAGCTCCTCCGCACGCGCGAACATGACCTCGGACGCCGTGAGCAGCGCCGCGCGCCGCGCGGCCTCGTCGCGCCGCCACGCCGGGAAGGCCGCCTGGGCGGCCCGCATCGCCGCGTCGAGCTGTTCCGCCGACGCCTCCGGCGCCCGCTCCGCCACCTGGCCCGTCGCCGGGTCGATCACGCCGAACGTGTCCCGCGCGGGCACGGCCGCGCCGTCGATGGTCATCGTGTACGTGTCGGACACCGTGGATCCTCCGCTCAGGAAGCCGTACCGGACGACGGTTCAGTATTCACTCCGGTGGCGTCCGTGACGAGCGCCGCGGCGGCTGGCCGCTTCCGGCGAGGGACGCCCGCCGCGGTCCCGCGGGAGAGATGATCTTCCTATGCGATCACGACTCGTCCCGGTGCTCGCCCTCTCCCTCGCCCTCGCCGGATCCGGCGGGGCGGCGGCGGCCGCGACACCCCACGCGCCCCCGGCCACGTCCGCGCCGGCCCTAGAGGACCCCCGCCCCTGCGCAGGGCAGCCCGGCTTCACCTGCTCGACGCTGACCGTCCCCCTCGACCACCGGAATCCGGGCCGGGGCACCCTGCGGCTCCAGGTGGCGGCGGGCGGCAACGTCACCGCGCCGAAGGGCGTGCTGCTGTTCCTGACCGGCGGGCCCGGGCAGCCCGGCGTGCCGTTCATCAGCCAGATCTCCCAGCAGCGGCTGCCCGGGCTGACCAAGAACTATCGGTTCGTCACGATCGACCAGCGGGGCACCGGCGAGTCCGGCGCGCTCGACTGCCCGCGGCTCCAGGCCGAGGTCGGCGGCACCGACATCGAGGCACCGAGCGGGGAGGCGGTCCGGGAGTGCGCCGGGATCCTCGGCGACCGGCGCCACTACTACACGACGGAGCAGACCGTCGGCGACCTCGACCTCCTGCGCCGCGCGCTCGGCGTCCGCACGATGACGCTCGACGGCGTCTCCTACGGCACCATGACCGCCGCGACGTACGCCGCGTTCCACCCGCGCAACGTGAGCAGGCTCGTCCTCGACTCGGTCCTCCCGCACGTGGACCCGCAGAAGGACGACATGCTCTACCTCACCGGCCTGCGCGCGACCGCGCGGGTGCTGCGCGACGCATGCAGCACCGCTCCGGCCTGCGGGTTCGACCCGGCGCGGGACCTGGCGTGGCTGGCCCGCCATCGCGCGGACCACGTCCGCATCTGGGACATGCTCGTCACCTACGAGTTCCTCGACCCCACCTACCGCGACCCGGACGCCGGCGGGGCCCTGCCCGCAGGGACGGGCGACGTCGTCGCGGCGTTCCACGAGGCACGGCACGGGGCCCCGGCGCGGCTCGACGCCCTCCTGCGGATGCTGGACTCCGGCGGCGGCCGCCCCGCCGACTACAGCCAGGGCCTGCACGTCGCCACCCTCTGCGGCGACGGGCACTTCCCCTGGGGCACCTCCGAGGCGCCCGCCGCCCGCCGGGAGGCGATCCTGGAGCGGACGCGCGAGCACCTGCCCGCCCGCGCCACCTGGCCCTTCACGGCCGACACCGCCGTGGGCGGCGGGTTCGTCCAGAGCTGCCTTCCGTGGCCCGTGTCACGGCACACCGCCGAACCACGGGGATGGAGGCTGCCGCCCGTGCCCGTCCTCCTGCTGAACGGCGACCGGGACCTGTCCACGCCGCTCGAATGGGCCCGCGAGGAACTGCGCCGCGCCCCGCGCGGCACGCTCGTGGTGGTGGAGGGCGCCGCCCATTCCATCCAGAACCGCGAGCGCGGCACGCGGGGACGCGAGGCCGTCTACAGGTTCCTCAACAGCTGACGATGCGGTCGAGCAGGGCCCGGTAGTCGCGCAGCGCCAGCCGCAACCGCTCGGTGTCGGACTGGTCCGTCCCGCCACCGCCCGCCCCGGGCTCCGACAGCGCCCGCCGCCTGGCGGCGAGGGCGCGGCCGACGGCGTCGGCGGCCTCGGCGGCGAGCTCGTCCGCCGCGCGGACGGACGCCGCCGGGTCGTCGACGAAGCCGGCCTGGACCGCGTGCCAGCGTTCCCGGAACCGGTCGGCCTCGGCGGACTCCAGCAGCCTCGCGGGGGTTCCGCCGGCGCCGTGCGCCTCACCGGGGCCCTCCGCGCCGCCCGGCGAACGCGGGCGCGCGCCGTTCCCCGGCCCGCCGGGTGCCGGTGTCCCGCCGCGGCGGGCGCCCGGCACGGGCAGGGGGTCGGGGGAGGTGTCCGTGGAGGTGTCGGGCTCGTCCTCCGGCGGGGAACCGGCGACATGGGTGTCACCAGCGGCCCCGCCCGCGGGGCCGGGGGCCCCGGCGGCCTTGGCGCGCTCGTCCGCGGTGGGCACCGGGCCGCCGTCCCTCCGGCCGGCGGCCTGCCGGGCGGCGGGTCCGGTGGGGGGTCCGGCGGTGGGCGCCGCGGTGTCCGGCCTCTCGCTTGCCATGGGTCAGCTCCTCCGGGTCTGCTCGCCCGTGGCGGGGGTGGCCGCCCGCTCATGCTCGGGCACCGACAGAAGGTCCTCGAACAGGGCGCGGTAGTGCACCATCGCCTGCCGCAGCTCCTCCGTGGACGCCTGCTTGGCCTTCGCGCGGACGCTGATGTCGCGCCCGAGCCGGTAGTGCTCCAGGGTCCGGCCGTGCTCCACCGACAGGTGGGCGACCTTCTCCTCGAAGCCCCGCGTGGGGTAGCCGCGCTCGCCCATCACGATCGTGACCAGTTCGTCCGCCTGCTCGACGGCGGCCTCGGGGGCGTCGACGAACCGTTCCTGGACGCGGATCCACTGCTCGCGGTACCGCTCACGCTCCTGGGGGGCGAGTTCGTGCAGGTCGAGGTCCTGGTGGCGTTCCTCGCGGGACTCCAGCTCCCGCTCGGCGGCGGCACGGCCGCCGTGGGCCTCCAGGGCCCGGTCGTACTCGGGGCCGAAGCGCCGCCTGAGCCGCCGGGTCCGCGCGGCGTTCCTGGCCAGGAACGCGGCGGCCACGAGGGCGGCGATGACGACGACGGCGATGACGACCAGTAGGACGGTCGACATTGTCTGTCCTCCAACGTGCGTCGGATCGAATGCAACGCCGATGCCCGTACAGACGCGGTCGAAACGGTCAGTTTCGTGGCGGGAAGGCGCAAACGAGCTGTCCAAGGCGGCGAGGGTCGCGGTACCCGGCGCGCGACAGCAGGCTTTGCGCGCGCCGGTCGCGGGGCAGCGCGCACGCCACCTGGACGCCGGTCCGCCGCAGCGCCCCGGCCACGCGGCGCGGCTCGGGCTTGGGCCCGTAGGGCGAGCGCACGGCGGAGCTCAGCAGCCGCCGGTCCTCGATGAACCGCGCCGGGGCCGGGAGCATCGCGAGGTAGTGCGGGTTGGGGTTCACCGCGTGCACGTCCGCCGACAGCATCGGCACCGCCCGCATGAACGGCGTCGGCATCAGCACCACGCCGCCCGGCCCGGCCGCCCGGACCACCTCGCGCGCCGTCCCGACCTGGTCGGCGGGCAGCTTCCACGACGGGCGGGACGCGACGAACGAGCCGCTCGTTTCCGACCACACCGGCATGCCGCCGGCGACCAGCGCGGCGGCGAGGGCGGCGGCGGGCGCCGCGGCCGCGGCGAGGCGCACCGGTCCGGCCCGGGGGGCGGCGGGGACCGGTGCGGCGGCGAGAAGCCCGATCAGCGCGGGCGCGGGGACGACCCACATCGTCCGCCAGAGCACCTGCCCGGCTCCCGAGACGTCCGCCGCGGCCGTGAGCACCCCGGGCAGCAGGACGATCGTCACCAGCGCCGCGACGCCCGCGCCGATGAGCGCGGGGACCCCGCGGCGGGCCGTCCACGGCGAGAGCCACAGGGCGCAGCCGGCCAGCACGCCGAGCGTCGACTGGAGCAGGACCCACTGGTAGGTGACCGGCCCGTCGTGGACGGCGCCGCGCACGGCGGTGTCGGAGTGCAGCAGCATCACCGCCGTCCCGGAGGCGATCGGGTAGGCCATCACCGCGCACGCCGCCAGGCCGGTGCGCCACCGGCCCGCGGCCAGCAGCGGCACGACCGTGGCCGCCGTGGCCAGCGGGAAGACGAACGCCGCCGACGACGTCAGCCCGACCGCGGCGATCCCCGAGACGGCGAGGAGCGCGAGGTCCCCGCGCCTGCGCCTCTCGGCCCACCGGGTCAGGTAGACGTACAGCAGCGGGATCAGCACCGACACCAGGACGGCCTTGCCCTGCCACATCCGCAGGAGGTGGAACGAGCCGAGCGACGCCCGCCCCTCGCCCGCCCACAGCAGGTAGACGGCCGCGACCGCGAAGCAGGCCGCCGCCCGGCGCGGCGCCCACGCCCGCACCAGCCGCCACAGTGACCAGACCGCGACGAAGGTCACCGCGGGCAGCACCGCGTACCACAGGAGCGAGGGCGCGGGGACGTGCAGTACCCGGGCCAGGGCCCCGACGAGCACCTCGATCGACGACACCGGCGGCTCGCCGGCGATCGGGCGGGTCTCCCCGGCGGTGAAGATCACGTCCCGGAGCGGGATGCGGCCGGACGCCGCCGTGGCCACCGACCGGGACACGAAGTAGGCGTCGTCCCCGTCGGTGTTGACGATGAACAGGGAGGCCACCGCGAACCCCGCGCCGGTGAGGAGCGCCAGCGGCGTGCCCCAGCGGACTCCGGGTCCCTCCCCGGCGCCTTCGCCGGCGCCGCCTCTCTCGGCCGTCTCTTCCAGGGCGGGCTCGCGCCGCAGCCGGATCAGCAGCCAGGCACCGGACGCGGCCACGCTGACGAGTCCCGCCGCCCAGACGCACCACCAGGGGGCGCCGGACGGGCGCAGCCCCGCGCACGCCCCGGCCACCAGGCCCGCTGCCACCGCCACGACGGGCAGGGCGCGCGGCGGGTCCCCGGTGCCGCGCACGGCGGGCTCGTCCCAGAGCGGCCCCATGGCCCACCAGCCACGCCGCCGGGCGTAGGCCAGCGCGACCGCGAGGGCCGTCACGGGCCAGAGCACCAGCAGGGCCGAGGTGGGCGGGTCCAGCGGGAGGGCGAGGTGGTAGATGAGCGTCCACAGCGCGAACAGGACGACGAGGCCGTCGGTGATCCCGTCCATGACCCGCGTCACCGTCGGCGCCGCCCTCGCCCGCCCGCCGCCGGATGTGCCGATGGCCCGTTCCATCAACTCGATCACTGGTCCCCCGTGTGCGCGTGCGTGCCGCCGGCCCTGTCCCCCTCATGTCTGCCGAAAGGGCCGGGCATGGTCACACAGGCGCGCCGCCGATGTTCATTGATCTTGAAAGGTTCGACGTCCGGTGCGGCGCGGGAGTTTACGATCTCGGCGAAGTGACGGCGCTCCCAGGACGGGCCTACCCTCAAGATCACTCTTCGATACCACCTCTTCACGATTTACTGCGGCGTTTCCGGATCGCGTGTTCTGATGGGGTCGGTACTGACGGCCCGGTGGGGCGCGACCACGCGCCCGGCCGGGCGCGTCCGATGGGATGTGATGCGCGGTGCGCCACGCGTTCGGATTCGTCCTCGGCGTCCTGCTGACACCCGCGCTCGTCTACGGCGCGGCCTGGGGCTACGTCCAGGCCGGGCAGTCCTTCGACGGGACCGGCCAGGAGATCACCGACCGCACCCGGATCTACGGGGCCTTCGCGCTGCTGGCCGCCGTGGGCCTGGTGACGGGCGTGGTCATCGTCGCGCGGTGGGCGTCGCCGCTGGTCTCCCTCGTCCCCGCCCTCGCGCTGATCGGCGCGTCGGCGTACTTCCTCGCCGACCCCGCCCGCGTCCTGGACCTGCCCGGGAGGGTGCCGCCCGCGGGGGACCTGGACGCCGGCCTGCGCATGCTGCTCGGCTCCGGCGTCTACGCGATGATGGGCTTCGCCCTGCTCATGCCCGCCTGGGCGCCGGGCCGCTGGCGTCCCGGACGCGAGGGCGACCCCGCCGCGGCGGAGTACCACGCCGTCGAACGCTGACGGCGCGTCCGCGGCCCGCGCCCGCCTAGGGCGCCACCGGCCCCGAGAACGAGTACGCGTGGTCCCCCCGGTAGAGCCCGGCGAGCACCTCCTCGATCCCGGCCTCCCGCAGCGCGATGTCGCGGACCTCGTGCCGCCGCGCCACCGCCGCGACGACCTCCGCGGCGTTCGACGAGCGCGGCAGCCGCAGCCACTGCCGCGGCCCCTCCACCCGCTCGGCCTCGATCCGCCCGCACCCGGAGGCGTCCAGGACGATCGCCGGGCCGGGCCGGGCGAGCTCGACGACCAGCACCCGGTCGGCGTCCACGGTCCGGCGCAGCTGGTCCAGCCCGCCGTCGTAGGCCAGCCGGCCGTGATCGATGATCATGACGCGGCGGCAGAGCCGCTCGATGTCGCCGAGGTCGTGCGTGGTCAGCAGGATCGTGGTGCCGCGCTCGGCGTTGATACGTTCCAGGAAATCGCGCACGGTGGCCTTGCTCACCACGTCCAGCCCGATCGTCGGCTCGTCCAGGACGAGCAGCTCCGGATCGTGCAGCAGCGCCGCCGCCAGGTCCCCGCGCATCCGCTGGCCCAGGCTGAGCTGCCGGACCGGCGTGTCCAGGAACGGCTCCAGCTCCAGCAGCGCGGTGAGCTCGGCGAGCCGCGTCCGGTGCAGGGCCCCCTCCACCCGGTAGAGCCGCCGGACGAGGGACAGGCTGTCGCGCAGCGGCAGGTCCCACCAGAGCGTCGTGCGCTGGCCGAACACGACGCCGAGCCGGCGCGCGAGCGAGGTGCGCCGCCGCGACGGGTCCAGCCCGCACACCCGCAGCGTCCCCGACGACGCGGTGAGGATGCCGGTCAGCATCTTGATCGTCGTGGACTTGCCCGCGCCGTTCGGGCCGAGGTAGCCGACGAACTCGCCGGGCTCCACCGCGAACGACACCCCGTCCACCGCGCGGAGCGTCGTCCGGGCCCGCCGCCGCAGGCCCCCGGTCCGCGTCCGGACGGTGAACGACTTGACGACGTCCTCGACCTCGATCATCGGCACGGCCTCAGCTCCCTGTCGATCGGTAGTGCCGCAGCCCGGCCCGCCAGGCGGCCGCCGCCACCGCGCACACGGCCACGGCGACCGCGGGGGAGGCGAAGCGCGCCGCCTCCGGCAGCCCGAGCGGGTCGGGCCGGTCCAGGACGTACAGCGCGGGCTGCCAGTTGACGAACGCCAGCGGCACGACGAACGTCACCCCCCGCACGAAGTCGCGGGCGAACATGGTCATCGGGTACTGGGTCAGGAACCCGCCCCCGTAGGTGAGCGACTTCGTCGCGCCGTGGCTGTCGACGAGCACGAACTGCACCGCCGCCCCGAGCACCCACAGCCCCGCGAAGATCGCCGTCCCGGACAGCACCATCAGCGGGACGAGCGCCACCCGGCCCGGCGTCCACCGCACCTCCATCCGCTCCAGCGCGAGGACGAGGACCAGGACCGCGGGGACGACCTTGCCGAAGCGCCGCGGCGAGAACTCCTCGCTGGCGACCTGGATCAGCGGGCTCACGGGCCGCACCAGCATGGCGTCCAGCGTCCCCTCCCGCACATGGTGGCCGAGCCGCTCGGTGGTGCCGAGCAGGATGTCGGACAGGGCGAACGACAGCGCGGACGTGCCGTACAGGAACAGCACCTCGTACGCGTCGAACCCGGCGATGCGCGGGGCGCGCGTGAACAGCAGCCCGATCGCGGCCGCGTCGAGGCCGCTGACGACGGCCGTGGCGAGGGCGAGCAGGACCATCGACACCGGATACTGCGCGGCGGCGCGGATCCACGTCCACGTGAGCAGCCCGTAGCACCGCAGTGCGCCCGCCGCGGCGGCCCCCGCCGCCTCAGCCACCGTGGATCACCAGCCTCCGGCGCGCCGCGCGGGTCAGCAGGTGCCCCGCGGCGAGCAGCGCCGCCGCCCACGCCGCCTGGAACGCCAGCGCCCCGGCCAGGTCCGCCCCCGCGTACCGGCCGAGGAACACGTCCGCGGGCACCTGGAGCTGCGCGGCCCACGGCAGCGCCCGCGACACCTCCCCGAGCCGCCCGGGGAAGACGACCAGCGGCAGGATCATCCCGGAGAAGAACAGCGACATCACCAGCATGACGGCGTTGAGGCCGCGGTCGTCGTGCAGCCAGAACATCCCGAGCGCCACCAGGTAGCGCATCCCGAAGCTCACCAGGGTGGCGAGCAGCACCGCCGCCGCGAACGCCCCGAGCCCGGACGGGCCGGGCCAGTGGAACGGGAACGCCAGCGCCCCCGCCACCAGCGGCGGCCCGCCGCGCAGCACCAGCGACCCCGTCGTGCGCCCGAGGTCGTCGGCCAGCCACCAGCCCTGCAACCCGACCGGGCGGTGCAGGTCGATCGCGACGTCACCGGTGCGGATCCGCTGCGCGAGGTCCATCCCGCCGAAGATCTGGATCGGCCCGATCAGGGCCTGCGTCACGAAACAGTAGGTGACGGCGTCGGTCGCGTCGTACCCCCCGAGCGAGGGACGCTCGTGCCAGAGTGCCAAAAGGACATAGGCCCGCATGAACCCGAAGGCGGTGTTGGTCAGTGCCTCGGCGAGCGAGCCGACCGGGTACGCGGTGTGCCGGCGGAACCCGTAATACCAGACCCACGGAAGAACCCCCACTTGCCGAGACCCTAGATCCAGCGGCACGCGGGGACCATGTAATTTCGCACAGACCGCCGTGCCCGGACGGCGGTCTGTGCTAACGGGGACGGTCAGCCCTGGGGAAGGGCGGGCTTGGTCGGCGAGTAGATCCACTCCTTGAAGAACGTGGTCAGGTCCTGGCCGGAGACCTTCTCGGCCAGCGCGGTGAACTGCTCGGTGGTGGCGTTGCCGTGGCGGTGCTGGGCGACCCACGTCCGCAGGAGCGTGAAGAACTTCTCGTCACCGATCTTCTCCCGGAGCAGCTGAAGGGCGATGCCGCCGCCGCTGTAGACACGCTGGTTGAACATCGTGTCGCGCTGCGGGTCGGCCGTGACGATCGACCAGAACGGCCGTCCCGCCGGGTCGGGGAACGGACGGGCGTTGTAGGTGGCGCGGGCGGCGTCGTGGACGGTGGTGCCGCCGTGCGTCTCGGTCCAATACCACGCCGCCCAGGTGGCGAAGCTCTCGTTCAGCCAGATGTCCTTCCAGCGCTGCGGGGAGACGCTGTCGCCGAACCACTGGTGCGCCAGCTCGTGCGCGATGGTCCCGGTGTTGCGCACGGCCGAGTACACCGGCTTGCCCTGGGTCTCCAGGGAGAAGCCGAGCGGCTCGCCGTTGAAGCGCGCGTCGTCGGCGATGGCGCCGGTGGTGCTGAACGGGTACGGGCCGAAGGTCTTGGCCCACAGGTCCGTGGCCTCGCTGGTGGTGCCGTAGAAGAAGTTCACCGCGTCCGGCTGGCCGGCGACCAGCGCGGGGTCGACGGCGGTGTAGTTGCGCAGCCCGCCGGGCGTGCGGCCCTCCCTGACCTCCCACTTGCCGATGTCGATCGTGGTGAGGTAGCTCGCCATCGGGCTGTCCTCACGCCATTTGAAGACGCTGGCGCTGGTCGCCGCGCGGCGGCGGCTGAAGGAGGCGAGGGTGTTCTGCGTGTCGGTCAGCAGTCCGTTCGCGACCGCGCGCAGCCCCTTCGGCACCGCGATGGTGTAGTCGTAGGTGGCCTTGTCGGCCGGGTGGTCGCTGACCGGGAACCAGGTGGAGGCGCCGTTGGGCTCCCCGCCGACGAACGCGCCGTCGGGCGTGTGCAGGAACCCGTACGGGGAGCCGAACACGATCGGCGAACCGACGATCGTCTGCGGCACGCCGCCGTAGGTGATGGCCGCCGTGAAGGTCCTGCCCTTCCGCAGCCCCTTGCGCGGCGTGATGATCAGCTCCTGGCCGCGCCGCTTGTAGGCGGCGTCCTTGCCGTCGACCTTGACGCGCTCGACGTCCATGCCGGACAGGTCGAGGTCGAAGCTCGACAGGTTCTGCGTGGCCTTCGCGGTGAGGGTCACGGTGCCGTCGAGCTGGTCGTAGTCGGGGTCGTACCGCAGGTCCAGCGAGTAGTGCCGGGCGTCGTACCCGCCGTTGCCCTCCAGCGGGAAGTAGGCGTCACCGACGCCCGGGGCACCCGGGGTGTAGCGGACGTCGGCGGTGGCGGCCGGCGCGAGCGCGACGACGCTCACGGCGGCGACGGCGAGCGGCAGCATTCGCCCGGGGGTCGCCCGGGGTCCTGAGAACCGGGGGTGGCGCAGCGCCATCGGAGGATCCTCTCCCTTGAATGATCACTAGCGCGCCTAATTTGCCTGGGTTGTAGTGAAATGTCGAGGGGGAAGCCGAAAGTGGCCGCAGGTGGGAACGAAGCAGAAGGCCCCCGCGGGTGTAGGGACGCGGGGGCCTTCGACTCGGGGGCGGGTCGTCGCCGCGGGACGGCCGCGGCCGGACCGGCCGGTGTGATCGGCGCCGTGATCTGCGCCTTGATCAGGATCGGGTCAGTGGAACTGGCCCTCCTCGGTGGAGCCCCTCAGCGCCGTCGTGGACGAGTCGGGGGCGATCGCGGTGCTCACCAGGTCGAAGTAGCCGGTACCGGCCTCGCGCTGGTGCTTGACCGCGGTGAACCCCTTCTCGGCCGCCGCGAACTCGCGCTCCTGCAGCTCGACGTAGGCGGTCATGCCCTCGCGGGCGTAGCCGTGGGCCAGGTCGAACATGCCGTAGTTGAGCGCGTGGAAGCCCGCCAGGGTGATGAACTGGAACTTGAAGCCCATGTGGCCGAGCTCACGCTGGAACTTGGCGATGGTCGCGTCGTCCAGGTGCGCCTTCCAGTTGAAGGACGGCGAGCAGTTGTAGGCGAGCATCTGGTCGGGGTACTCGGCCTTGACCGCCTCCGCGAACCTGCGGGCCTGCTCCAGGTCCGGGGTGCCCGTCTCCATCCAGATCAGGTCGGAGTAGGGCGCGTACGCCTTGGCGCGGGCGATGCAGGGCTCGATGCCGTTGCGGACGCGGAAGAAGCCCTCGGCGGTGCGCTCGCCGGTCAGGAACTCGCGGTCGCGCTCGTCCACGTCCGTCGTGATCAGTGTCGCGGCCTCGGCGTCGGTCCGCGCGATGATCAGGGACGGGACGCCCGAGACGTCCGCGGCGAGGCGGGCGGTGTTCAGCGTCTTGATGTGCTGCGAGGTCGGGATCAGCACCTTGCCGCCGAGGTGGCCGCACTTCTTCTCCGAGGCGAGCTGGTCCTCCCAGTGCACGCCCGCGGCACCGGCGGCGATCATGCCCTTCATCAGCTCGAAGGCGTTCAGCACGCCGCCGAAGCCCGCCTCGGCGTCGGCCACGATGGGCGCGAGGAAGTGCGTGCCGCCCTCGCCCTCGGCCCACTGGACCTGGTCGGCGCGCAGCAGCGCGTTGTTGATGCGCCGCACCACCGCCGGGACCGAGTTCGCCGGGTAGATGCTCTGGTCGGGGTAGGTCTGGCCCGCGAGGTTGGCGTCGGCCGCGACCTGCCAGCCGGACAGGTAGATGGCCTTGAGCCCGGCCTTCACCTGCTGGACGGCCTGGAGCCCGGTCAGCGCGCCGAGCGAGTGGACGTAGTCCTCCTCGTGCAGCAGCGTCCACAGGCGCTCCGCGCCGAGGCGCGCGAGCGTGTGCTCCTCCTGGACCGAGCCGCGGATCCGCACGACGTCCTCGGCCGTGAAGGTCCGCTCGACGTCCTTCCACCGGGCATCGGTGTCCCACTGACGCTGCAGCTCATCGGCTGCGCCCTTGAGGCGACTGTCGCTCATCTTCCTGCCCTTCCGTGTCGTCCCCTGGGTGCTTGCGTCGACTATGCCCCGGTCCCGGTTGCCGGAAAGAGCCAGCGGGCACAGAAGAATCGCGAAAATTCCGCTATCATCAAGCGGTGACGACCTTGCGGCCAGAAGAACCCCTCAACTTGACGAGTGACGTAGATCTCGTCACCTTCGGGCAGCGGCTTCGCCATCTGCGGCGCGGCCGCGGCATGACGCTGGCGGACCTCGGCGAGCGCGTCGGCCGCGCCCCGTCCCAGCTGTCCCTGCTGGAGAACGGGCGGCGCGAGCCCAAGCTGTCGCTGCTCCAGGCGCTCGCCGCGGCGCTGGAGTGCCCGGTGGAGGAACTGCTGCGCCGCCAGCCGCCGAGCCGCCGCGCGCAGCTGGAGATCGCGCTGGAGGAGGCGCAGCGCGACCCGCTGTACCGCACGCTCGGGCTGTCGCACCTCAAGGTCGGCAAGCGGATGCCGAACGAGGTGATCGAGCACATCCTCGCCCTGTACGGGGAGCTGAGGCGCAGCCGCACCAAGCCCACCGCGAGCCCGGAGGAGGCGCGCAAGGCCAACGCCGAGCTGCGCCGCCAGATGCACGAGCGCGGCAACTACTTCGCCGGAATCGAGCAGGTCGCGGCGCAGACGCTCGACGCGGTCGGCTACCGGCGCGGCGCGGTGTCGCAGGGGCTGCTGATGACCCTGGTCGGCCACTTCGGCTTCAGCCTCCAGTACGTCCAGGACCTGCCGCGCTCGGTCCGGTCCGTCACCGACCTGCGCAACCGGCGGATCTACCTGGAGCGCGAGCAGCTCGGCATGCACACGCCCCGGACGATCCTGCTGCAGACCCTCGGCCACATCGCGCTCGACCACGACCAGCCCCGCGACTTCGCCGACTTCCTGCGCCAGCGCGTGGAGGCGAACTACTTCGGCGCCGCGATCCTGATGCCCGAGCGCAGCGTCGTCCCGTTCCTCCAGGAGGCCAAGGCCGCGCGGGAGCTGTCGGTGGAGGACCTGGCCGACGTCTTCTCCGTCTCCTACGAGATGGCCGCGCATCGCTTCACCAACGTCGCGACCCACCACCTCGACCTCCAGCTGCACTTCACCAAGAACGACGAGAACGGCACGATCTACAAGGCGTACGCCAACGACGGGCTGGCCTTCCCGCAGGACGAGGACGGCGCGATCGAGGGGCAGCGGATGTGCCGCGCGTGGGCCGGGCGGCACGTGTTCACCGCCGAGGACCGCTTCTCGGTCTACCACCAGTACACCGACACCCCCAACGGCACGTACTGGTGCCTCTCGCACGTCGATCCCAGCCATGAGCGCGACTTCGCGATCACGCTCGGCGTCCGGTTCGAGGACTCGCGCTGGTTCCGCGGCCGGGAGACGACCCGGCGCGTCAGATCGGCCTGCCCCGACGGCGACTGCTGCCAGCGCCCGCCCAAGGCGCTGTCCGACCGGTGGGAGGGGATGGCCTGGCCGTCCGCGCGCGCCCACTCGCACGTGCTGTCCGTCCTGCCGCCCGGGGCGTTCCCCGGTGTGGACGACGCCGACGTCTACGAGTTCCTGGACAGGCATGCCGCCGAATGACCGGCGCGTTGTGCCGTTGTTAACTCTTCGGGACGGTCGATCCCCGCTCGCGCCGAGCGTGAATGATCTGAGGTGATCCGGTGTTCCCCCAAGAGGGGCCACCGGGGCCGATGCCCCGCCCGCCGGACGGTCCGCACGGAAAGGAGAGCGCGTGCTGCCTGAGGTCGCTTCGTGGTTGCGCCGCCGTACGAGCACGGCGGGCGACTGGCCGCCGCACGCCCTGCTGGCCGCGAAGGGGGCCGCGAGGATCAGCGTCGTGCTCCCCGCGCGCGACGAGGAGGCGACGGTGGGCGCCATCGTGGCGGCCATCCGCGCCGACCTGGTCGAGCGGATCCCGCTGGTGGACGAGATCGTCGTGGTCGACTCCCGCTCCACCGACCGGACCGCCGCCGTGGCCGCGGCGGCGGGGGCCGGGGTGGTCGCCCAGGACGCCGTCCTGCCCGGGCACGGGCGGATGTCGGGCAAGGGCGAGGCGCTGTGGAAGTCGCTGGCCGCGACGTCCGGCGACCTGCTGGTGTTCGTGGACGCCGACCTGCGCGGCTTCACCTCCTCCTACGTCACGGGCCTGCTCGGGCCGCTGCTCGCCGACCCCTCCGTCGGCTACGTGAAGGGGTGCTACGACCGGCCCCTCGTCGAGGGCGGCCGGCCCGTCGAGGGCGGTGGCGGCCGGGTCACCGAGCTGGTCGCCCGCCCCCTGATCAACCTGCACTGGCCGCTGCTCGCCGGCGTGATGCAGCCGCTCGGCGGGGAGTACGCCGGGCGCCGCGCGCTGCTGGAGCGGCTGCCGTTCGTGACCGGCTACGGCGTGGAGCTCGGCCTGCTCCTGGACGTCTTCCAGGACTCCGGCCTCGACGCGATCGCCCAGGTCGACCTCGGCCGCCGCGTCCACGCGCACCAGTCCACCGAGGCGCTCGGGGAGATGTCCGGCCAGATCATGCTGACGGCCTGGTCCAGGCTGGAGCGGCACGGCCGGATGGTCCCGCTCGGGGCCCCCTCCACCGCGCTCACCCAGTTCCGCCGCGCGCCCGGCGGGCACGACACGCGCACCAGCGACGTCGGGGTGGGGGAGCGTCCGCCGATGATCGAGGTGCCCGCGTACGCCGCCGCGCGGTCGTTCACGCCCGGACGCGGCTGACCCCCGCCCGCGTCCTGCGCGGTGCTACCGTTGGCAACAGCCGTATTGGAAAGAGGGTCAATAAGTCATGACGAGCGCGGAGTCGGCGCCGTTCTCGCTGGAGCCCAGCGAGGACGTCCGCCAGGTCCGGGAGTGGGTCCACGAGTTCGCCCGGGACGTCGTCCGCCCCGCGGCGCAGGAGTGGGACGAGCGCGAGGAGACCCCCTGGCCGCTGATCCAGGAGGCGTCCAAGATCGGGCTCTACTCGCTCGACTTCTTCGCCGCCCAGTGGCTGGAGCCGTCCGGCCTCGGCATCCCCGTCGCCTTCGAGGAACTGTTCTGGGGCGACGCCGGCATCGCCCTGTCGATCGTGGGCACCGGCCTCGCCGCCGCGTCTGTGGCCTCGGTCGGCACGCCCGAGCAGGTCGGCGAGTGGGTGCCGCAGATGTTCGGGTCCCCCGGCGACGTCAGGCTCGGCGCGTTCTGCGCCTCCGAGCCCGACGCGGGCAGCGACGTGGGCGCGATCCGGGCCCGCGCGGTCTTCGACGAGGCCAAGGACGAGTGGGTGCTGAACGGCACCAAGACCTGGGCGACCAACGGCGGCATCGCCGACGTGCACGTGGTGGTGGCCTCCGTCCACCCCGACCTCGGCAGCCGCGGCCAGGCCGGCTTCATCGTCCCGCCGGGCACCCCCGGGCTGAGGCAGGGGCAGAAGTTCAGGAAGCACGGGATCCGCGCCTCGCACACCGCCGAGGTGGTCCTGGAGGACGTGCGGGTCCCGTCCCGCCTGATCGTCGGCGGGAAGGACAGGTTCGACGAGCGCGTCGCGCGGGCCCGCGAGGGCAGGAGCTCCAAGGGCCAGGCCGCGCTGAAGACGTTCGAGGCCACGCGCCCGGCCGTCGGCGCGATGGCCCTGGGCGTCGGCCGCGCCGCCTACGAGTACGCCCTGGGGTACGCGCGGGAGCGCGAGCAGTTCGGCAGGAAGATCGGCGACTTCCAGGCCGTGGCGTTCAAGCTGGCCGACATGAGGTGCCGGCTGGACGCGGCGCGGCTCATGGTGTGGCGGGCGGCGTGGATGGCGCGCACCGGCAGGGACTTCGGCAGCGCCGAGGGGTCGATGGCCAAGCTGATGGCCAGCGAGATGGCGGTGCGCGTCACCGAGGAGGCCGTCCAGATCCTCGGCGGCAACGGCTACACCCGGGACTACCCGGTGGAGCGGATGCACCGCGACGCGCGGATCTTCACGATCTTCGAGGGGACCAGCGAGATCCAGCGGCTGGTCATCGGCCGCACCGTCACGGGCCTGCCCGTCCGGTAGCCGGCGATGACGGACGGCCCGGGCGGCGGCGCGGGACGGCGGCGTGACCCCGGCCGATCCTGTTCTACGGGCCTGCCTGGGCGTCCACCGGCAGCACGCTCTGGGCCACCCGCTGCGCCCGCGTCTCGTCGGCGCCCGCGCCCCGCAGGGAGACGAAGCCCCACGCCCCGGGGCTCCACTCCCACGCCAGCTCCACGGCGCCGGGCCGCAGCACCGGCGTCGCGAGCACGTACGCGCGGTGCCCGTGCACGTCCGGGGCGGGCCGTCCCGCCGGGGACCGGCCGCCGCTGCCGGGCGGCAGGCCCCCGGCCGGGTACATCTCCACGACCCCGTCCGCGCGAAGGGTCCCGCCGGGGTGCTCCACCCGCAGCGTGATCCGCTGGACGTCGCGTCCGGGCCGGTAGGACTCCGGCGCGAACCCGCCCGCCGACCCCACGGTGAAGGCGTGCCGCCGCGTGTCGAAGTGCCCCGCCGGCGCGGCGGGCCGGGGCTCCGGCGCCCGGCCCGGGCGTCCCGCCAGCACCGCCGCCACGACGATCAGGACCACGGCGACCGCCGTGGACGCCGTCGCCGCGACGCGGCGGGCCCGCGCCCGGCGCCGGCCCGACCGGACGGCGCGTTCCAGGCCGGCCGCCCCGGAACCGGGGGCCTCGAAGTCGCGCAGCGCGCCGAGGAGCCGCGCGGCGTCGCGTTCCAGCTCGTCCACCGTGCTACTCCTCTCCCCGCCGGCCGGGCCCGGGCGGTTCCGCCGCGACGGCCGCGGCCCGCCCGCCCATCAGCGCGCGCAGCCGCGCCAGACCGTGCGCGGTCTGGCTCTTCACGGTGCCCTCCGAGCATCCGAGGATCTCCGCGACCTCGGCGACCGGCAGGTCGCACAGGAACCTCAGGACGAGCACCGCGCGCTGGCGGCGCGGCACGCGGGCCAGCGCGGCGCGCACCTCCTCGCGCGTCTCCACGTCGGGGTCCGGCGCGCTCGCCAGGCCCGGCGTGTCGGCCGGGGCGCCGGTCAGCCGGACCCGCGCCCAGGCGAGCCGCCGCTCACTGAGGAACGACCGCACCAGGATCGCCCGGACGTACCGGTCGACGTCGTCGGCGGCGCGGGCGCGCCGCCAGTGCACGTACAGCCGGGTGAGCGCCGCCTGGACGACGTCGTCCGCGCGGTGCGGGTCGCGGCACAGCAGGTGCGCGATGCGCCGCAGGCCGGGCAGCGCGCCGGTCACGTACTCCACGTACTCGCGCTCGTCCGACGCCGGCACCGCCGTCCCCCTCGCCGTCCCCCTCGCCGTCCTCGCCATGTCCGGTGTGACGGCCGCGGAGGGCCGCAGGATCGCGCTCTCGGCGTCCATCACCGGTCACCCGCCCCCGGCGGCCGGGCGCCGGACGTCCCACACCCAGACGCCGCCGACGCGGCGCCCCTCGCCCAGCAGCTCCCGCAGGACCTCGTGGAGCACCTGCTCCCTGCCGTTCGGGCCGAGCACGACCGCGTCGGCCCTCCAGTACGCGAGGTCGGCGCGGGCGGCGGCCCGGTCGGCGTCCGTGACCACCGGCGGGGTGCCGGCGTCGCGCGCCTTGGCCAGCAGGTCGGACGTGGGGCGCCGGGCCGCGCCGTAACCGCCCTCCCGCCGCGGCCCGAACGGGCCGATGAAGTAGCCCTCCGGCACGGGGAAGCCGAGCCCCGCCTCGACCTGCCAGTGCAGCGGCGTCGCGTCCGGGACGTCGGGCAGCGGCGCGGGCACCAGCGTCCGGCCGGGGCGGACGTACCGGCGCCACGTCCCGCCGGTGAAGAAGGCCGGGACCGGGGGGCGGTCCTCGGCGGCGAGCGGCTTGGGCACGACCGGGACCAGCGCCTGCGCCAGCACGACGCAGCACAGCAGCCGGACGCGGGCCGCCTGCGGGGTCCCGGGGGGCGCCGTGGCGAGGAACCGGTCGACGCCGAGGGCCAGGAGCATCCCGGCCGCCGGCACGCACACCAGCGTGAACCGCGACTCGATCACCGACTCGTACAGCGGGAGCCCCGACACGAGCCGCCACGGGCCGGGGACGCCGGTCGGGCGCCCGGCCACCGTCACCTCGGTCCCGAGCGACAGCAGCACGGCCGCGCCGATCACCACGCCCAGCGCCCGGACGAGCGGGTCCCGCCGCAGCCACACCACCAGCGCGGCGGCCAGCACCGCGAGCGGCCAGCCGAAGAACGCGTTCTGCTCGGTGGGGCTCGCGTCCAGCGGCCCGGGGACGGCCTGGTGCCCGGCCAGCGACTGGCGCGCGAACGCGGTGAGCTCCGTCAGGTCGTTGCCGGACGGATGGTGCACGAGGCCGTCGTAGCTCTGCGCGCCGAAGAACTGCCAGACCAGCGCGTACGCCGTGAGGGGCAGGAAGACGGCGGCGGCGACGCCGAGCCCCGCGGCGAGCCGTCCCGCCGCCGCCCGCGCCGCCGCCGGGCGGAACGCCGCGTACGCCGCCGCGAACACCGCGAGCCCGGTCGCGGTGAGCAGCAGCACCTCCTCGCCCAGGTAGATCTGGTACGCGGCGAGCAGGCCGAGGACGGCGCCGTCGCGGGCCGTCCGCCGCCCGCGCGCCAGCCGGACCAGCCGCCCGATGATGAACGGGATCACGGCCAGCACCACGAAGTTGGGGTGGGCGTTGGCGTGCGAGATCAGCGGCGGCGCGAAGCCGCAGAAGGCCCCGCCCACCGCGGCCGCGGCCCGTGACGCCCCCAGGTGCCGGTGCAGCAGCCGGTACCAGGCCGCGGCGCTCCCGCCCAGCCCCAGCGTCAGCACCAGCGCCCACGTGACCGGCGGGCCGAACGCCAGCGTCACCGGCGTCAGCGGCACCGACACCCCGAGCATGACGGTGTTGGCCATCAGGTTCACGCCACCGGGGAAGTTCTGCAGCGTCGTGAAGAACGGGTCGTCCAGGCGGGTGACGGCGCGCGCCGTGACCGCGAAGAACCACTCCCACTGCGTCTGATCCTGGCCGCCGTCGACCAGGTAGCGGCGGCCGGGCGCCGCCCACAGCCGCCCGAGGACGGCGAACGCGGCCAGCAGGTAGCCGGCGGTGATCGCCAGATCGGTCTCCCGCCCGCTCAGCCGCCGGTACCGGGGCGGCGCTCCGTCCGCGCCGTCCGCGCCGTCCGCGCGGGGCGGTGCCTGCGCCCCGGCCGTCATGCCGCCGCCCGGCCGTGCCGCAGCCGGACGAGGACGACCTCGCCGAGCGCCTTCGCGTAGTCCACGGGACGGATCTTGGACCCTGGGCGGTGCGTCCAGCGAACCGGGACCTCCGCGACCGGCCACCCGCGCCGCGCGAATAGGCAGAGGATCTCCACGTCGAAGCCCCAGCCGTCCACCCGGGCCACCGCGAACGCGGCGCGGGCCCGGCGGCCGTCGAACAGCTTGAAGCCGCACTGGGTGTCGTCGATCCCGCGCACCGCCAGCGCCCGGATCAGCAGCCGGCCGAGGCACGCGGGCGCCAGCCGCAGCGGGTGGCGGCGGGCCCGCCGCCGGGAGCCGACGGCCGCCGCGAACCCCGGCGCGAGCCCTGCGCGCAGCCGGGCCAGCTCCTCCACGGGGGTGGCGAGGTCGGCGTCGGTCACCAGCACCAGCCGCCCGCGGGAGGCCAGCACGCCCGTCCGCACGGCGTGGCCCTTGCCGCGGTTGGCGGGCGTGCGCAGCAGCCGGACCCGGGGGTCGCGCCGGGCGGCGGCCCGGACCGGCCGCGCGGTGCCGTCGGTCGAGCCGTCGTCGACGACGATCAGCTCCCAGCGGCCCGCGCCCCCGTCCAGGTGCGCCCGGACCTCGTCGAGCGTCCGCGGCAGCCGCGCGCGCTCGTTGTAGGCGGGGATCACGACCGTCAGCTCGACGGGGTCGGAGATCGAGGCGTTCACACCAGGGGGACCTCTCCGGGGCCGCCCGCGGTTGTATGACATGGGTCACAGGACGGGCCGCCGCCCGGCGCCGCCGGGCGGCCCTGACGCCCGGCGGCGCGTCCCCGGGCGGTGACCCGCCGGGGTCACCGCGCTGGGGTCACCTCACCGGGGTCACCTCACGGGGGCCCACCAGCCGGGGGAGAGGTCCGGGGACCGGCCGGTCCCGGCGCGCGTCGCCCGGTACAGCTCGCCCTGATGGGTCACCAGCGCGCCCGGCTCGTACGCCGCCCCCGCCTGCCAGCCGGGCACCCCGGCCGGGGAGAGGCGGCTGGCGCGCCCGTCCGCGCCGAGGGTGCGGGTCAGCGCGTATCCGCCGACCTGCACGGGCCCGGTATAGCGCGTCCAGCGCGTCCCGTCGGTGGAGTACTCGACGGCCATGCCCGGGTTGCGGACGTTCGCGGTCAGGATCCCGCCGGCGACCTTCGCGCCGGGCGGCGGGATCCGGTAGTTCACCCCCTCACCGGGCAGCCCCACCGGCCGGTAGAACGCCAGCAGCGGGAACGTGACCTGCCCCAGGGTGTTGGAGAAGGTGGCGAACGCGGCGTCCATCCCGGCGGGGGACGGCGTCTCGCGGTTCCAGGCGCGCTCGGCCGCGCCGAGGAGCTTGGGGAACGCCTGGTACTCGCGGATCTCCGGGGTCTTGCCGTTCTCCGCCCACAGCTGGGCCTCGATCCCGAGGATGTTCTTGCGCCCCTCGGGGGTGAGCCTCGTCCAGGACGGGTTCGGCTTGACCGGGTTGCCCCAGCGGTCCTCGACCGCGTTGGCGTACACGTCGAAGGGCTGGTAGGTGAACGTGCTCTTCTCGTCCACGTAGGCCGCCCAGTAGTAGCCGGGCTCGTCGGGGTCCTTGTTGTAGGCGAGGTCCATGTAGAGGTTGGTGGCGTGGGCGAGGATCACCGGCGTCCCCCCGTTCGCGAACCGGTAGGCCCAGTCCTCGCGTCCCCAGCCCCAGACGTTCTGCCACGGCAGCGGGGTGAACCCCTTGAGGCGGAAGGGGCGGGCGGGGTCGATGATGTCCTCCCAGCCGGTCGTGGCGCGCGCGGCCTTGTGCGCGATGGCGTTCCAGCGGGTGAAGAACAGCTCCTTCAGCTCCTCGCCGGACTTCCCGGCGGTCTCCGGGTCCGCCGCGCACGCGGGCGAGCCCGACCACCAGCCCTCCGGCGGCCCGGGCGGCTCGTCCCCGCCGATGTTGATCCGGCCGAGCGGGACCCCGGCGGCCCGGTACATCGCGCCGACCTCGGAGACGACCTTGCCGAGGAAGGCGTAGGTGCTGTCCAGGCAGGGGTTCACCAGGTTGTCGGTGTAGCCCTGGACGCTCGTGTGCCGGCTCGTGTCCGCGGGGTCCAGCAGCCGGTACGCGCCGTCGCCGGTGCTCCGGTGGCGGCGCTCCATCGACTGCACCGCCGCGCGCGCGTGCGCCGGGAAGTTCAGCTCCGGGATGACCTCGATGTGCCGCTCGGCGGCGTACCGGAGGATGTCCTGGAAGTCGCCGACGCTGTAGTACCCGCCGCCCTTGCCGGCGAAGTTCTGCATGGCCTGCTCGTAGCCCTGGTAGGCGGGCGCCGGCCCGAGGTTCGCCTCGGCCGCGCCGCGCGGCTTGCCCTCGATCCCGTCGCCGCCGCCGAGGTCGTTCACCGACCCCATGCCCTGGTGCAGCGCGCCGGTCTCCCCGAGGTCGAACGCGCGCCGGGAGCCGAAGCCCGTCAGCTCGGGCAGCCCGGGGATCTCCAGCCGCCAGCCCTCGTCGTTCGTCAGCCCGAGGTGCAGCCGGTTGAGCTTGGTGAAGCTCATCAGGTCCAGGAACTTCTGGACGGTCCGCTTGCTCTCGAAGTGCCGCCCGACGTCGATGTGCAGGCCCCGGTAGCCGAACAGCGGGGCGTCGGCGACCGCGGCGCGCGGCACCTCGGCCGTGGCGTGCGCCCGGCCGCCCGCGGCGGCCCGGTAGTCGTCCGCCGGGACGAGCTGCCGCAGCGTCTGGACACCGTGCAGCACCCCGGCGCGGTCCGTCCCGACGATCCGGACCCCCTCGGAGGTGGCGTCCAGGGTGTAGCCCTCCGCGTCGGGCCGGCCGTCGCGGTCCACGTCCAGCTCCGGGTCCACCGCGAGGCTGATCGGCTCGCCCTCGCCCGGCGCGACGTCCCGCAGGGCCGAGCGCAGGTATCCCGCCTCCCCGCGCAGCCCGGCAGACGCCGACACGCGCGACCCGCCGCCGATCGCGACCGTCCCGCCGGACGCGGTGGCCGTCAGCGGCCGCGGGACGAGCCGCTCCCGCAGCGCGAGCCGCTCCGGCCGGGCGGTGTTCGCCGCGAACCGGGTCGCCGCCGTCTCGACCGGGCGGTTGTCGCCCGAGTACGCCCTGGTCTGCTTGGGGTCGGCGGGGTCGATCAGCGTCCGGGACGGCAGCCACCGCGCCGGGCCGCCGCCGAACCGGATGCTCCAGCCCGCCGGGGCGTCCGATTTGTGGATCACCCAAATCTGGATGTTGATGTCGATCGTCCGGCGCTCGCCCGGGCCCACCGGCCTGAACCCGGCGGCGGGCCGCAGCGTGTAGAAGTCGCCGCTGCGCGCCTCGTCCGCGCGGTCCACCGCGAGGCCCTGGCCCGCGAGCTGCCTGCGGCCGGTCTCGCCCGCCTCGCCGGGCAGCAGCGCGGCCGGCAGCCGGGGGCTGCTGAAGTACAGGGCCCAGCCGTCGGCGCCGAGCGCGCAGCGGCGGTCACCGTTGTCGAGGGTGAGGCGGGCCAGGTGGTACCGCGCGTCGGCGACGGTGTGGTCGACCGGCTGGTAGGTGATCCGCAGCGCGCGGGCGTCCGGATGGCACGCGGCCTGCGCCGCGCCGGACGGCACGGCCGCGGCGAGCGCGGCCGTGAGCGCGGCGGCCGACACGGCCGCCGCGGGTCTGATCGGGACCGTCATGGGAACCGCGTTCTCCTGGGGTACGGGCCGTGGCGGGGGCCGGGAGCGGCGTCGGGCTCGACGAAATTATTAGGAAAGTATCCTATTAATTCGCTCCGAGTCGAGACCCCCGGAAGGGGCCCGGCCCGTAACGCGCGCCCACGGGCGCCGCGCCATGGGCCGGACCTGGGCGGTCCCGCTCAGGTGGAGCCGGTGAGCTCCATGCGCCCGGTCTTCGGGTCGCCCTCGTCGGCGAGGTAGTCGTCCGGGCGCGTGGCGTCCGCGCCGTCGGCGATCCCGGCCGTCCTGAGGGCCAGGGTCGCGGCCGCGGCGACGGCCAGGTTCACCGCGAGGGCGAGGACCCCCGCGTAGACCGTCGTCGCGGTGTCCAGGCCGAGGTCGCTCAGCTTGAACGCCGAGCCCCCGAAGTGCTCCTTCCTCTTGGCGGCGTTCGGGATCTCGTACAGCATCCACAGGCCCGCCACGAGGCCCGCGGCCCAGCCGGCGAGCAGCGCGCCGCGGTGGAACCACCGGGTCACCAGGCCGAGCGCCACCGCCGGGAGCGTCTGCAGGATCACCACGCCGCCGATGAGCTGCAGGTCGATCGAGAACTCGGGATCCAGCAGCAGGATGCAGGCCACCGCCCCGACCTTGACGACGAGCGAGACCACCTTGCTGACCGCGGCCTCCTGCCGCGCGGTGGCGTCGCGCCGGATGTACTCCTTGTAGATGTTGCGGGTGAACAGGTTGGCCGCCGCGATCGACATGATCGCGGCCGGGACGAGCGCGCCGATGCCGATGGCGGCGAACGCCACGCCCGCGAACCAGTCCGGGAACATCGCGTCGAACAGCAGCGGGACGACGGTGTTGGTGTCGGCCTTGCCGCCGGTGACGACCGGCGCGATCCCCGCGGCGATGGCCATGAAGCCGAGCAGCGCGATCAGCCCCAGCACCAGGCTGTAGGCGGGCAGCGCCGACATGTTCCGCCTGATGACGTCGCGGTTCTTGCTCGCCAGCACGCCGGTGACGCTGTGCGGGTACAGGAACAGCGCCAGCGCCGACCCGAGCGCGAGCATCGCGTAGTTGAGCTGGTTCGTGCCGTCCAGCAGGATCCCGTCACCGGGGGCCGGCGTCTTGGCGAACTTCGCCTCCGCGGCCGAGAAGACGTCGCCCCAGCCGCCCAGCCGCGTCGGGATGTACAGCACCGCCACGATGATCACCAGGTAGATCAGGACGTCCTTGACGAAGGCGATCAGCGCGGGCGCCCGCAGGCCCGACTGGTAGGTGTAGGCGGCGAGGATCACGAACGCGATGACGATCGGCCAGTGCCCGTGCACGCCCATCGTCTTCAGGACGGCCTCGATCCCGACGAGCTGGAGCGCGATGTAGGGCATCGTCGCGACGATGCCGGTCACCGCGACGGCGAGGGCCAGCGTGGGCGACCCGAACCGGGCGCGGACGAAGTCGGCGGGGGTGACGAACCCGTGCACGTGCGACACCGACCAGAGCCGGATCAGCACGAGGAAGACCAGCGGGTACACGATGATCGTGTACGGCACGGCGTAGAAGCCCGCCGCGCCCGCGCCGAACACCAGCGCCGGGACGGCCACGAACGTGTACGCGGTGTACAGGTCGCCGCCGATGAGGAACCAGGTGACCCAGCCGCCGAAGCCGCGCCCGCCGAGGCCCCACTCGTCCAGGCTGTCCATGGAGCCCGGCCGGCGCCACCGCGCCGCCACGAAGCCCATCCCGCTGACGAGCGCGAACAGCGCGCCGAACACGATGATCTCGGTGAGGTGGTCGCTCCGCACGCGATCAGCCCCGCTTCCGGGTCATGCGGTAGACGACGGCGGTGCAGGTCACGCCGAGCGGGATGAACGCGAACTGCATCCAGTAGAAGGCGGGGAGCCCCGCGAGCCGGGGGCCGTCGTGGTTGAACAGGAACGTCAGCAGCGGCACCACGACGGGGACGGCGAGCAGCAGGTTCCAGGCGCTGCGGTCGGAGCGGGCGGGACGCGGCGGCGGGTTGCCCGCGGCGGGTTCTGTCGAGGCCAAGGGGAGTCCTCCTCGTCACAGGTGTTCGATCGCACGGCCCGTCCGGGTCCCGCGGGACGGGGCGGCGCCATCGTCGAGCCGGGCGAGGATACGCCTCCGCCGGTCACGGGCCGATCTCGGGCGCGGCACGACTTCGCTGGAGCGTGCCAGCCCCCGGAGGCGCCTCCGGCGGCGTCAGACGGTGCGGTCGGCGGCGGTCCTCGGCTCGTGCCGGACGTCCTCCGGCAGGCCCGGCCTCCGGGTCCACGCCGCGAACTCCACCAGCACGCCGTCGGGGTTCCGGAGGTAGATCGCCCAGCCCATCGGCAGCTCGATGGTCTTGATCAGCGGCATGCCGAGCACGCCCCGGTAGAAGTCCATTGTCCGTCCCATGTCGCGGCACACCAGCGCGAGAGGGTGCACGCCGCGCAGCTCGAACTCGGTGTTCTCCCTGGTCGTGGGCGTGCGTCCGGTGATGTAAGCAAGCCCTTGCCCGCCGGTTCATGGTAGCCTCGGCGCATGCGAACCGCGACCTTCCAGTGGTGGTGGCGCTGCTGAGGCGGCGCCCGGTTCGTGCACGTTGACCATCCAGGGACCGCCCTCACCCGGCGGTCCTTTTTGTGCTGTCCGCCTGGTGCAGGGCCCGAGCGACGAGGGGCCACCGCGGTGGAGATCGTCTCACAACAGCCGCTGACCAGCGGGTTCGTCACGGCCGGGGGCGTACGGGTGACCCGTACCGCCACGCCGGTCGATCCCGAGCGCAAGTCCGCCGTGCTCAACGCGCTCGTGGCCGCCGTGGCGGAGCGGCGCGGCGGGGTGCTCAGCTCGGGCATGGAGTACCCCGGCCGCTACAGCCGCTGGCACATGGCCTACGTCGATCCCTGCCTGGAGATCGTCGCCCGCGGCCGGACGGTCGCGGTGCGCGCGCTCAACGGGCGCGGCGAGGTCCTGCTGCCCGCCCTCGCCCCCGCGCTGCGGGAGACCGGCGAGGTACGCGCGGACGCCCCCGGGCTCGTCGAGGTGTTCGTCCCGCCCGCGCGGGGGTTCTTCCCCGAGGAGGAGCGCAGCCGCCAGCCGACGGTCTTCACCGCCCTGCGCGCCGTCGCGGGCGTGCTCGGCTGCGACGACCCCCATCTCGGCCTGTACGGGGCGTTCGGGTACGACCTGTCGCTCCAGTTCGAGCCGCTGCGGACCGGCCTGGAACGCCCGGCCGACCAGCGCGACCTCGTCCTGCACCTCGCCGACGAGATGATCGTCGTGGACCGCAAGCGCGAGACCTCGCACCGCATGTCCTACGAGTTCGAGGTCGGCGGGGCGAGCACCGCCGGGCTGCCGCGCGCGACCGCGCCGACCCCCGCCGTCGTGGCCGCCGACCTGCCCGCGCAGCCCGTCCCGGGCGTGTACGCGCAGATGGTGCGCGACGCCAAGGAGAGGTTCGTCCGGGGCGACCTGTTCGAGGTGACGCCCGGGCACGCCATGTACGGGCGGTGCGACGCGCCCGCGGTCTTCTTCGAGCGGCTCCGCGAGACCAACCCGGCGCCGTACGAGTTCATGTTCAACCTGGGAGACGGCGAGTACCTCGTGGGCGCCTCGCCGGAGATGTTCGTCCGGGTGGCGGGCGACCGGGTCGAGACGTGCCCGATCGCGGGCACCATCCGGCGCGGCGCGGACGCCCTGGAGGACGCCGAGCAGATCCGCACGATCCTCTCGTCCGCGAAGGACGAGTCGGAGCTGACCATGTGCACCGACGTGGACCGCAACGACAAGTCGCGGATCTGCGTGCCGGGCAGCGTGCGGGTCCTCGGCCGCCGGCAGATCGAGCTGTACTCGCGGCTGATCCACACCGTCGACCACATCGAGGGGCGGCTGCGGCCGGGCTTCGACGCGCTCGACGCGTTCCTCACCCACATGTGGGCGGTCACCGTCACCGGCGCGCCGAAGACGTGGGCGATGCAGTTCATCGAGGACCACGAGGACTCCCCGCGGCGCTGGTACGGCGGCGCGGTCGGCTTCGTCGGCTTCGACGGGTCCATGAACACGGGGCTGACGCTGCGCACCGCCCAGATCCGCGACGGCGTCGCGACCGTCCGCGCCGGGGCGACGCTGCTGTACGACTCCGACCCCGAGGAGGAGGAGCGCGAGACGCACCTGAAGGCCAGCGCCCTGCTGGAGGCGCTCGCCGCGTCCCAGGAGCAGGCCGCCCCCGCGGACGGGGGCACGGCGGCGCGGCCCGCGGGACCCGGTGACGGCCTGAAGGTCGTGCTGGTCGACCACGAGGACTCCTTCGTCAACACCCTCGCCGACTACTTCCGGCAGCAGGGCGCCGAGGTCGTCACGCTCCGGCACGGGTTCCCCACCCGGATGCTGGACGAGCACGCCCCCGACCTGGTCGTCCTGTCGCCCGGCCCGGGCCGCCCCGAGGACTTCGACACCGGCGCCCTGCTGGACGCCCTGGACGAGCGGGACCTGCCGGTCTTCGGGGTCTGCCTCGGGCTGCAGGCGATGGTGGAGCACGCGGGCGGCGGGCTCGCGCTGCTGCCCGAGCCCTCGCACGGCAAGCCCGGGCAGGTCAAGGTGACCGGCGGCGGCCTGTTCGAGGGGCTCCCGGACGAGTTCACCGCGGCCCGCTACCACTCCCTGCACGCCACGCCCGACCGTGTGGAGGGCTTCCAGGTGACGGCCCTCACCGGCGACGTGGTCATGGCGATCGAGGATCCGCGGCGCAGGCGGTGGGCCGTCCAGTTCCACCCCGAGTCGATCCTGACGGCGGCGGGCGAGGCCGGGCACCGGATCGTGGCGAACGTGCTGCGCCTCTGCCGGTGACGCCGGAGCCCCGCGGAGGGGGCGGCCGTCTACTCCTGGAGCATGATTGCGGAGGCTCCCAAATGGTCCTGAGGTCCCTGTCGCGGAGGCCGCGGGGGCGGGAGACTCGGTGACGGCACGAATGCCACGTTTCCGTGACACGTGTTCGGCCGCGGTTATCCCGGCGGAGGGGGGAGGCGTCCCCCCTCCGCATCCGAAACCCTATTTTCGGACATCCGTAGAGCGTTGGGTGTTTTGACTGGATTGTCGTGGGGATCCCGCCTGCCATGATGACAATCCTCTGGCTCATCGCGGTGATCCTGGTCATCGCCGGTATCTACGTGATCCTCGCCCGGCGCGACCTCATCTGGGGCATCGTCCTCATCGTCGTCGGCCTCCTCGTGGGCCCCGGCGGCGTGAGCATCTTCACCTAGACCGGAAAACCGCCGGAACGCTGACGTGCCCTGTCAGGTTTCGGTGCCAGCATCGTGTCCATGAGCCGTGCACTGACAGGAAAGATCGCATTGGTCGCGGGGGCCACACGGGGCGCGGGCCGCGGCATCGCCGTGGCGCTGGGCGCCGAGGGCGCGACCGTGTACTGCACGGGGCGGTCCACCCGGTCGCGACGATCGGAGATGGACCGCCCCGAGACCATCGAGGAGACGGCGGAGCTGGTGTCGGCCGCGGGCGGCGAGGGGATCGCCGTCCCGGCCGACCACCTCGACCCCCTCCAGGTCGAGGCGCTCGTCCGGCGCGTCGACGACGAACAGGGGCGGCTGGACGTCCTGGTCAACGACATCTGGGGCGGCGACCGCCTCTTCGAGTTCGGCAGGACGCTGTGGGAGCAGTCGCTGGAGGACGGCCTGCGCATGCTCAGGCTGGGCATCGACACCCACGCCATCACCAGCCACTACGCCCTGCCGCTGCTGATCCGCGAGCAGGGCGGCCTGGTCGTTGAGATGACCGACGGTACCGCCGAGTACAACGCGGCGTACCGCAAGGACGTGGGCTTCTTCTACGACCTGTGCAAGAGCGCCGTCATCCGGATGGCGCTCGCCCAGTCCGAGGAGATCGCGCCCTACGGGGCGACGGCCCTGGCGCTGACCCCGGGCTGGCTGCGCTCGGAGGCGATGCTCGACAACTACGGCGTCACCGAGGAGAACTGGCGGGACGCCACGCGGAAGGCCCCGCATTTCGCGATCTCCGAGTCGCCGGTGTTCGTCGGGCGCGCGGTCGCCGCCCTCGCCGCCGACCCGGACCGGGCGCGCTGGAACGGGGCGTCGCTGTCCAGCGGCGGCCTGGCCCAGGTGTACGGCTTCACCGACGCCGACGGGAGCCGTCCCGACGCCTGGCGCTACATCGTCGAGGTCGAGGGCGCGGGTCTCCCCGCCGACGTCACCGGTTACCGGTAGGGGGCGCCGGCGGGGACCGCCGGTCGGCCGCTACCCGTAGCGGGGGTTGGTGGCGTGCCATTCGACGCCGCCGCCCATCCACGCCCGCAGGCCGCGCAGGAACCGCTGGAGTTCGGGGGACGGGATCCCGGTGAGCTCCCTGTGTCCTTCCTCGAAGGCGCGCACCAGGTCGTTGTGCAGGCCGACGGTGATCTCCGCCGCCTCCTCGACGGAGCAGTCCCGGTCCTCGGCGATCAGCAGGACCAGGTTGCAGACCGGGTTCTCGTCGGCGGCGTCCTTGGTCACCGAGTGCAGGTCGTTGACGATCACGCTGGCGGTGCCCGCCTGGAACGCGGCGCGGCGCACGCGCGGCTCGTAGTAGAGGTTGGCCGGCACCTCGTAGCCGCCGACGACGTCGATGAGGGTCATGGACGTGTAGAAGCTGTCGTGCTGGCGCGCCGCCAGGTACTTCCAGGCGGGCGGGTAGTGGCCGGAACTGCGCCACCCCGCGTAGGCGGTCCAGCTCACGAACATCGCGAAGGTCGAGTAGTTGATCCGCTGGACCTGGGCCGGGGTGGCGTGCCGGGTCAGGTGGGCGACGGCCGTGTCCAGCATCCGGAGCACCAGGTCGTCGCCCAGCGCCTCCCGCAGCGGAGGGGTGAGGTCCCCCGTGGCGGGGACCGGGTCCATGGCCGCCATCGCCAGTGAGAGGCGCTCGGGGAGCCGCGCGAGCACGGCGCCGAGGGCGGTGTCGTCGGCGTAGTAGTCGTCGGCCGCCCACCATCCGGTGTTCATCTGCGCGGCGACCAGGAGGGCGTCGGGATCGTCGGTGTCGGGGTGGGCGAGGGTGACCAGCCGCCCGAACGCGGCCTGTCCCAGCGCCTCGACCTCGTCCTCGCTGGACCCGCAGTCCCGTGCCCAGCCGGCCAGCCGCGCCTCCACCTCCTCGGCGAGGGCGTCGTCGATCCGCTCGGGGACCGGGCAGTACAGCGGCGAGTGCGAGCCGTCCCCCCACGGTCTCTCGATGTAGGCCGGGCCCCCCGGCGGGAGCCCGGCGTGCGGTCCGGCCTCGCGGCTGGGGCGGGCGGAGGCCAGCAGCGCCGGCAGCCACGCCGCCGCCGTCCCCGGCCCGGAGGGCAGCCCCCGCCATGCGGCCGCGGGCGGGGAGGGCGCCCGGCGACCGTCCGCGGGTCCGCACGGCTGGTGGTGTCTCGCGCGCATCGTCTTCACCTGTCCTCGGGTACGCGGTCGCCGTCGTCGGGGTGATGCCGGTTCAGACGCGGTCGGCGGCGATGAGCAGGTACTGGAAGCTGCCGTCGTGGTAGGCCTCCAGGAACGCGTCCTCGATGCCGGTGGCGACCGACGACGTCCGGCGCAGCTCCCAGTACGGGATCGTGGCGGCGGTGAGGTCGATGACGGAGACGGGCACCAGCCGGTTGGCGGCCATGGCGCGGAAGTAGCCGCTGCGCGGATGGATGTCGCACACGTAGTGGGCGTTGATGCTGGAGACGGCCTTGGAGGGCAGCCCGTACACGTCGTTGTAGCAGCCGGTGATGGTGACGTACCTCCCGCCGCGCGCGAGCAGCCGGGAGTGCGCCGCGAACAGGTCGTCCAGGACGACGTACATCGTCGACTCGTTGTTCCAGACGGCCTGGAAGGCGCCCGCCTCGAAGCCGGTGTCGAGCATGTTCTTGAGGTGGAAGCGGACCTCCCCGGCGACGCCGCGCTCGGCGGCCTGGCCGTTGGCGAAGTCGACCTGCGCCCTTGAGATGGAGACCCCGTCGACACGGCAGCCGAAGGCGGTGTTCGCCATGAAGCTCGTCCCGCCCCGTCCCGACCCGGCGTCCAGCACCCGGTCGCCGGCGCCGAGGTCGCCGAGGTTGTCGAGCAGCAGCCGGGCCTGCGCGTTCTCCAGCCGGTGCAGCTCGGCGATGACCGCCTCCTCGCGCCCCGCCTCGCCGGCGGCATCGATGGCGGACCGGTCGACCTCGCCGATGCCGTAGTGGTGGTGGTAGATCCCTGACACGTCGCCCAACCGCAGGTTGACCGGATTGCGTTCGGCGTTCCAGTAGCTGGCGACGTCGTGCTGGTAGTCGCTGGCGTGCCGGTAGTCGCTGGCGATGGTCATGGCTCGTCCCTTCGGGATAACAGGGGGTCGCGCGGCGGCGGGATCGCGGCACCCGTCCACGTCTCGCTGCGTTGCGTCACGAAGCGGACACTAGCGGTCAGGTTCCTGTGGCGTGAAGGGGAGCATCGAACACAGAAGCTGCACGCACGGTTGAGCACAATGTGACTGCGGGGACAGTCTGACCCCAACGGCCTGCGAGGGACGCCGCTTACTGATAGAGGCCGGCGAGGCGGACGGCGGCGTCCTTCATGCGGTCGCGCAGGCCCGCCGGCTCCAGCACCTCGGCCTCCGGGCCGAGCCGCAGCAGCTGCGAATAGGCGACGTTCTCCGATTCGACGGGCAGGGTGGTCACCGCCCATCCCCGCCCGTCCGGCGGCGCGGCGGCCTCGGCCGCACGCTCGGCCGCGTACGGCTCGACGGCCCAGCGCAGCGCCCGCATCCCGGCGGGACTGAGCCGGACGACGACCTCCTCCCGCAGCATCGAGCGCAGGAACGCCGCGGCCTGCTCCCGCCAGTACCCGGCGAGGTCGAACGCCTGGTCCCGGTCGAACGCCGTCCCGGCGGGCCGCACCGACACCACACGCCCCACCCGGTAGGTCCGCGGCGTCCCGTCCACCCGCGCGACCAGGTACCAGGTCCCGTTCTTCAGGACGAGCCCGTACGGCTCGGCGGTGCGGGTCACCTCCGTGTCCTTGCGGTAGCGCAGCTCGACGACCTCGTCCTCCCAGACGGCCCTGGCCAGCTCGCGCAGCAGCGGAGGCGGCTCGGCGTCGCCGAACCAGCCCGGCGCGTCCAGGTGGAACCGCTGGCCCGCCCGCGCGGGAGCGTCCCGCAGCGACGTCGGCAGCGCCGCGAGCACCTTCAGCTCGGCGGCGGCGACCGCGTCGGCGAGGCCCATGTCCCCGGCCGGGCCCGGCAGCCCCGACAGGAACAGCGCCTCGGCCTCCTCGCGGGTGAGCCCCGTCAGCCGCGTCCGGTATCCGCCGAGCAGCCGGTAACCGCCGTTGCGCCCCTGGTCGGCGTACACCGGCACCCCGGCCGCCGACAGCGCCTCCACGTCGCGGTAGACGGTGCGCGGCGAGACCTCCAGTTCCCGTGCCAGCTCGCCCGCCGTCATCGTCTCCCGGGACTGCAGCAGCAGGAGCAATGAAATCAACCGAGAAGCCCTCACTGTCCCATTTTCACATTGGCGGCCGGGTTCGAGGCCGTTCCTGACAGCTTCGTGTGAGGTTCCCCGGTTTCTCCTGTCGGTCCTGTCACGGGGGCTGTTACGTTCGCGGCGTGCCGACCGAGACCCCCTCCATCGAGGCGTTCATCGACGCCCTGCCGAAAGCCGAGCTGCACGTCCACCTCGTGGGCTCGGCGTCCGTCCCGACCGTCCTGGAGCTCGCCCGCCGCCACCCCGGCGGCCCCGTCCCCGTGGACGAGCGCGAGCTGCGCGCCTTCTACGGGTTCCGTGACTTCCCGCACTTCGCCGAGGTCTACGAGTCGGTGTCCGCGCTCGTCCGGACCCCCGAGGACGTGGCGACCCTCGTGCTGGGCACCGCGCGTGACCTCGCCGCGCAGAACGTCCGCTACGTCGAGCTGACCGTCACCCCCTACACCCACCGGCGGGCCGGGATGCCGATGCCGGCGATCACCGAGGCGCTCGACCTGGCCGTCCGGGAGGCGCGGGCGCGGCACGGCGTCCGTGTCGCCTACATCTTCGACATCCCGGCGGAGTTCGGCGCCGAGGGCGCCCGCGGGACCCTCGACCACGCCCTCGCGCATCCGCCGGAGGCGCTGGTCGGGTTCGGGCTCGCGGGCATCGAGCAGTGCCGCCCGCCGCACCGCGACGTGTTCCGCGACGCGTTCGCCGCGGCGCGCGCCGCCGGGCTGCGCAGCCTCCCGCACGGCGGCGAGATGACCGGCCCCGAGACGATCTGGGAGGTCGTCGAGGGGCTCGGCGCCGAGCGGATCGGGCACGGCATCAGCTGCCTGGACGACCCGCGCCTCGTCGCCCACCTGCGCGAGACCCAGATCCCGCTGGAGGTGTGCCCCACGTCCAACGTGTGCACCGGCCAGGTCGCCGGGCTGTCCGCGCACCCGCTGCCGCGGATGCTGGAGGAGGGGCTCTTCGTCACCCTCAACAGCGACGACCCGCCCATGTTCGACACGACGCTCACCGGCGAGTACCGCGTGGCCGCCGAGGTCTTCGGACTCGATCGCGCCGCGCTCGCCGCCCTCGCCCGCAACGCGGTGACGGCCTCGTCCCTGGACGGCCCGGACCGTCGGGCGATCATCGAGGAGATCGACGCCGTGGCGGCCGCGGCCGCCTAGCCCCAGGTCATGCGGCGCCAAGGGCTGGACGGGTCGCCGGCGAGGATCCGGTGGCCGGTGAGGGAGCGCTCGTACCACTCGCCGAACTCGCCGTCGTCGAAGCGGAGCATCCGGCCGAGGACGTACCCGGCGGAGAACGACTCCCACGAGGGATAGACCTGGTGGGCGCGGTGACCGGCCGTCAGCACGCACTTCTCGGCCTCCTCCGCGTCGCAGTGGCCGGCGTTCAGGCCCCAGCGGGCCATGTTCACCGCGCGCCCGAAGTCGTAGCCGTAGACGCTCTTGACCACGCCGTCCGGGGGGAGCAGGCCGTCGGCGCGGAACCGCGACTCGTACCGCAGGATGGTCTCCGACAGCGCGGTGACCTCGCGGACGGTCTCCTCGGAGACGTCGCGCTCGCGGCACCACCCGGCGATCGCCTCGCGCCAGACGCGGGGACCTGTGCCGCGGCCGCGCCGGTCGAGGACCATCTGGATGGCGGGATCGCAGTTGCGGGCCTCCAGCAGCCGGTCCATCGCCTCGCGCCAGCTCGCGGGGTCGGTGATGCCCCAGTCGCGTTCGAGGAGGGTCCGGTCGTCGCCGTCGTGGGCGAGGGTGTTCCAGGCGACGCTGTTCCCGACGGCCAGGTGCGCGCCGACCGCGAGCGCCGCCGCGAGGCGCCCCCACGGGGCGCCGCCGGGGTCGGTGACGAGGATGTCGTGGTCGCGGTCGGGGCGCCGCTCGGCGTCGGCGAGCATCTCCGAAACCCGCCGGAACCCGTCGCCGCCCTGCGGCATCTGCGCCAGCAGCTCGCGCAGCGGCCGCAGCGCCCCGCGCGGCCCCGCGTCCTCGACGATGAGACGGGCCGCGTGGACGCCCGCGGTCTCGGCGCGCCGGTGGTCGTGCAGCGAGCCGTACCCGGTCATCGCGGCCCAGGCGCGGCGGGCCGCCTCACCGGTCCGTCCCGCGGCGGCCAGCACGTGGGCGGCCTGGGCGTCCAGCCCCGCGCGGACCTCGCCGGGCATCGACGCGGCGGCCCGCTCGGCGGTGTCGAGGACGCGCTGCGCCGCGCCGGTGTCCCCGGCGTCGGCGAGCGCGCGGGCGTGCCGGGCGCGCACCGCGACCGCGGACGGCCAGTCGCCGTGCGCCTCCATCCGCGCGGCGGCGTCGGCGTAGACGGCGGCGGCCTGCCCGGGCCGCCCCTGCCGCTCGAACTTCCTGGCCCGGTCGAGCATGGCCTGCAACGTCATGGTTCCCTCCGGGAGGAACCGTACCGTTCCAGGCGATCTTGCCGCTCGGCCTTCGGAGCGCCGCCCCGGCCTCCCGCCGGACGGGTCAGCCGGCCGTCACGGTCAGGTCGGAGTCGACGAAGAACTCCTTCGCGGGCACCGAGCGCGCGCGGACGATCAGCGGGGTGCCGGATGCCTGGTGGTCGCGCACCCGGATGTTCGAGCCCTTGGCCACGTACAGGTCCGGCGTGCCCTTGGGGGTGGAGGTCCTCTGGCCCCCGTCGCCGTCGGAGAACATGCAGCCGTCGAACACGACGTCGGAGCCGCCGGTCATGGTGACGATGCCCCGGTGGTGCTCGCGGTCCGGGTGGCCGGTGTCGCCGGGGCGGGCCATGCCGTTGAAGAAGAACACGTCCCGGATCCGCAGGAACGTGCCGCCGGTGATGATCAGCTGGCTGCCCCACGTGGGGTTGCCCTGCTGGGCCTCCAGCCGCGCCCCGGACACGATCAGGCCCCGCCCTCCGTCGATCCGCATCGGGGTGACGTTCTCCTGCCCGGTGACGAACACCGGCCCGACATTGCTCTTGCTCACGTTCGGCAGCCAGATGTGGTACCGCTGCCCCTTGGGGTGGTTGGGGGAGTCCAGGAGCATCCCGTCCGGCCAGTAGTTGTTGTCGGATCCCCAGAGCTTGAACTCGGTGTCGTAGCAGTTGTTGACGTCCCAGTACCCGGACAGGGTCACGGCTGTGTGGGGCCCCCAGATGACGTGCTTGAACAGCGAGAACCCGAGGTTCTCCAGATGGGACGCCCACAGCACCGTCTGGGTGTGGGTCTTGTCGACGAAGAAGCTCGTCTCGGCGTTGCCCTCGAACGACAGATTCTTGATCGAGATGCCTTTGAGCTGGCCGCCGGTCATGTCCAGCCAGCCCGAGCCGGGCACGTTCACCTTGACCTTGCCGTTGTAGCGGAACTCGCTGCCGGAGACCTGCGGCCCGGCGAGGGCGAACCCGTTGAACATCGTCCGCCGCTTGCCGAAGGAGTACTGCCGGTGCTGGGCGAGCAGGATGACGGGCTTGTAGGTCTGGGCCGCGGCGTACGACAGGGCGGCGGTCAGCCGCTCGTCGTCATTGGCGCCGTCGAACTTCTCCAGGGCGACCGAGTTGACCACGGGGCTCCTTCCGCGCGCCGCCGCCGCTCCGGCGGACCGGCGGCGGCCACCGGTGCGGTGAGATCGTCACCGCGGGTTCATGGACCGTCACGCACCATGATGGCCGCGCCGGGCCGGGGACGGCCGCCCGGGAGGGAAAAACAAGCGGTTCGGCCAGGGTGTTGTGCGCCGTGCCGGTTCACCCCCGTGGGAGATAGACCTCGACCATCCCGTTGACCTGGCGGACGGCCAGGCGCGGCAGCGCGGGGATCGGCGCCTTGAGGCGGTGCTGCAGCACGGCGCCGTCGAGGGCGAACAGCGCGCCGTGGCAGGGGCAGCGCAGCCGCGTGCCGGCGTGCACGGTCAGGCGGCAGCCCTGGTGGGTGCACACGCCGGACACGGCGCGCAGCCGGCCGCCGGAGCGGGTCACGAAGCCGTCGACGCCGCCGGCCGCGAACCCGTGGACGGCGCCCTCGGGGAGGGCGGCGGCGGCCGCGACCGGATGCCAGACGCCGAGGTCGGGGGTGAGCGGGCCGCCGCCAGGGCCGGGCCGGGCGCCGATCCTCGCGTGCTCGGCGATCACTCCGGCGGCGGCTCCCGCCGCGCCCACGGCGCCCCCGGCGAGCAGAAACCGGCGCACCGGCGCCCGCGGGGGCTCGCCCTGGTCGCGGGCCAGGCGCCGTTGCAGCCCGGTGATGAACTCCTCGCGGGGCGCGTTCGAGCCGGGGCGGGCCGCACGCAGCTCGATGGCCACGCGCAGCGCTTCCGCGTCGGCGTCGTCGGCCGGGAACGGCCGGGGCCGCCTGCCCGACAGCAGCGCTTCGACGAAGCGGGACAGTCCCTTCATGGTCACCTGCTCATCCCTGGAGGTGCGGGTCGTCACGGGCCAGCTCGGCCGCGAGCCGTAACGCGCGATGCTGGAGGACCTTGACGTTGCCGACGCTGGTCCCGAGCTCGGCCGCGGTCTGCCGGATCGAGCAGGCCTGCAGGAACCGCAGCTCCAGGACCCGACGGTAGCGCTCGGGCAGCGCGGCCAGCAGCCGCTCGGCCCGCCCCGTGGAGCCGGCGGACCCGGGGGGCGGGGGGCCGTCGTCGGCGGCGACCTGTTCCAGGTCGATGGCGGTGATCTCGCGTCCGAGCGTGCGCCGCCAGTGCGCGGCCAGCACGGTGCGGGCGGTGGCGAGCAGGTAGGCGCGGACCTCGCCGACCGTCGCCGACACCCGCAGCGGCCGCAGCGCGGTCAGGAACACCTCGGCGGTCAGATCCTCGGCGTCGGGCCGGTTGCCGACTCTGGCGTACATCAGCCGGTAGATCCGGTCGACGTTGTGCAGGTAGATGGCCTCCCAGTTCGCATACGTGTCGCCCTGGACGAGGTGCAGCGGCGCGCGAGGCCGCGACTCCCGTCCCGCCGGTTCGGCGGGTTTGCGTCGGGCTGGGTTCCAGCGGCGCATGACGGTCCTTTCCGCCGTTTCCTGGAGCACGTCCCTCCGGGCCCGGAGGCTCACCCGCCCGTCCGGGACGGGCGGAGTGCCCGGCCGAGCTCGTACCGGGCGATCCGCCGCCCGAGGACCTGCCCGGCGGTGTGATCGAGACGGGTGTGGACGCCCGCGTAGATGCGGCTGAGCCCGGCCTCGTCCGCCGCGTCCTGGTAGCGCTCGAACGAGCGGGTGACGCCCGGCAGCGCCTCCGAGCCCACGGTGAAGCGGTCCGCGGGACCGAAGAAGGCGGCCAGCACGGTCGCCCCGGCCTCGCCCACGACGCTGTGCGCGCCCGGGTAGGACGGGTCGGGCGGCGTCACCGCGAGCGGCTGCCAGTCCGGATCGGCGCGGGTCGCGGGGTTGCCGTCGGTGCCGGCGGCGCGGATCGCGGTGACGGGCCGCCAGATCGCGTGGTGGTACTTGCCGTCATAGAGCGCGATCACCGAGTCGGCGAGCGTCCGGTCGAGCACCGCGAACATCCGGGCGGTCGCGGCGAGGCCGGTCCCGTGCCGGCGGGCGGCGTCCTGGGCGATCTCGTTCCAGTGGTTCCAGATCGGCGCGGCCCAGAACCGCGCCTGCGTCGTCTGGTCCGCCGTCCGCTCGGTGCTGGTGTCGCGGCCCAGGGCCTGTACCTCGCCGAGCGCCCCGGCGTACTCCTTGCCGCCCAGCCGCGGGTACGGCGGCGGCCGGAACCGGTCACCGCGCCCCAGCGCGAACGGCCGCACCGCGGCCCAGTGGGTGAACACGGGCGCGGCGAACGCCGGTGGCGTGGGCCGGTAGCCGCCCGGCCCGCCGGACGGCACGAACGGCGGCGGGGTGACCTCCGACCCGTCGTGCGCCCGGTCGGCGAGCACGGCCCCGGCGGCGGCGCGCCCGGCGCGGACGCCCGCGTCCTCGGAGGGCCCGTCCGGCACGTCCGCGAGCTCGCCGGCGAGCTGCCGGTCCAGCTCGGCCGCCCGCGCCGGGTACAGCGCCGCCAGGGTGTCGTGCCCGGCCTGTGCCGCCGCCGCGTACGCGGAGCCCTTCCCCGCGTCGGCGACGGCGTCGGCGATGGCCGTGTGCATGATCGCGAAGTTGCGCGTGGGATGCACGGCCGCCGGCTGCGCCCCGGGCGTCCGGACGATCCCGAGCAGGGTCCGGTTCCAGGCGGCCACCAGGTCCCGGCCCGCCGCGTCCCGCGTCGCCGGAGGTGTGCCGGCCCCCGCGGGCCCGATCCGCGACCCGAGCGCCACACCCGCCGACAACGCGGCCCCCACGGCCATGACGGCCATCGCTCTCCCCATCTCCCCGTCCCTTCTCCGCCGGCGTGTCGCCGAGGAATAGGCGGCCGGGTTACACGCGGCGGGAGCGTAACCCCCTCGCCTATCAACCGAAGGAGTGACACCCGACCGAAAAGGAGAGACCGGATGCGAACGCGACCGATGGCAGGGCTGCTGGCCGCCGCGGCGCTGGCCCTGGCGACCGCCGTGGCCACGGGCGGCGCCGCCCAAGCGAAGGAGCGTCCGTGCGGGCGCCCGGTCGAGACCAGCGGGGTGGGGACGCAGGGCACCCCCTGGACCCTCAAGTCGCAGTACGACGACGACGGCGTGCCGCCGAACCGGCTCGTCGCCGGGGAGGAGTTCGAGATCGACACCGGGGTGGCCGGCCAGCACTGGTCGGTCGTCTTCACCGACAACGGCACGGAGTTCTTCCGCAACGACGACGACGTCTCGACCGCGACCGGGATCAGGGAGGTCCACCCGAACCCGGTCGGCAGGGGGAACACGAACCACATGGCCGTGCACGCGGTGCGCCACGACGCCGGCGGCAATGTGATCGAGGTCATCGACGGCGCCGTCGACCTGCCCGCGCCGCCGCCCCGCTGCGGCTGATCCCCCGGGCGGACGGCGCCCGGCCGGCCCCACCCGGCCGGGCGCCGCCCGCGCCGTGCGCCGCCGTGCGGTGAGGTGGGACGGCGCGCCGGGACGCCGAGGTCGCGGCGGTCGTACCGGGGTGGTTTCCTATGGTGCGAACGGACACGACCCGGTGGGGGGACGAGAGTGAAGAGCGTCGAGCCAGAGGTGTTCCTCGTAGCGCGGCCCGAACTGGACTACGATGAGGTGGCCCGGTACCTGCGGGATGTGGGCGGGGAGGGCTGGCTGGAGCGGCTCGACCGCGGGGACCTCGACGCGGAGCTCAACGACCCGCAGAACCTCGCGGAGTTCGCCGGGCGGCTGTGCTACCGCTCGTGGGAGCCGGGCCTCAACCCCAACGTGGTCAAGGTCCGCACCGACCAGGGGCAGTACCTGGAGAACATCCTCCGGAGCCTGCACGGGTCCGTCCTGGAGCACGTCAGCTTCAGTTTCGTCCTGCACAACGTCAGCCGGGTGCTGACCCACGAGCTGGTCCGGCACCGCCCGGGCGTGGCCATCTCGCAGGAGTCGCTGCGGTTCGTCCGCCTCCAGGACATCCCGTTCTGGTTCCCCGAATGGGCCCGCGAGGACCCCGAGCTCATGAAGCGCGCCACGGCGATGCTGGAGCAGATGGAGGAGTTCCAGGGCTGGATGGCCGGGCACTTCGGGCTGGACGACGAGGGCGTGCCGTTCAAGGAGAAGAAGCACAAGACCTCGTTCATGCGCCGCTTCGCCCCCGAGGGCGTCGGCACCGGCCTGGTCTGGACGGCCAACGTCCGCACGCTGCGCCACACCCTGGAGAACCGCACCGCCCCCGGCGCGGAGGAGGAGATCCGCCTGCTCTTCGGCAAGATCGGCGAGGTGATGCGCGCGGAGGCCCCCGACCTGTTCGGTGACTACGTGGTCGAGGACGGCTCCTGGGTCCCGCGGTGGCGCAAGGTCTGAGGGCGTCCGGCGGGCCGCGCCCCCGAACATGATCTACAACGTAAAGGCGAGCGGTTGCGCGCTCGCCGACCCTGCGGGTCCATGACCTCGGAGGTCATCGGCGCGATGACCTCCGGGCGATAGCGTCGGGCCCGTGACGACGATGACCTTGGGTGACGCGCGGCCGGTCGGGGACCGGCTGCGGGCGTGGCGGCGGCACCGCCGGCTGAGCCAGCTGGAGCTGGCGTCGGGGGCGGGGGTGTCGACGCGGCATCTGAGCTTCGTGGAGACGGGACGGTCGGCGCCGAGCCGGGAGATGGTGCTGCGGCTCGCCGAGCACCTGGACGTGCCGCTGCGCGACCGGAACCTGCTGCTGGTCGCGGCCGGGTACGCGCCGGTGTTCGCGGAGACGCCGATCGAGGAGCCGAGGATGGACGCGGTCCGCGCGGCGCTCCGGCAGGTGCTGCGCGGGCACGAGCCGTACCCGGCGGTGGTCGTGGACCGTTTCTGGAACCTGGTCGACGCCAACGACGCGGCGGGGCTGTTCATGGAGGGCGCGCCCGAGTGGCTGCTGGAGCCGCCGCTGAACGTCCTGCGGCTCAGCATGCACCCCGACGGGATGGCGAAGAACATCCTCAACCTGGCCGAATGGCGGGCCCACATGATCGACCGGGTGCGGCGGCACGTGGCGCTGACGGCCGACGCGTCACTGGAGCGGCTGTACCGGGAGCTGCGGAGCTTCCCGGGTGACGTGGGGGAGGCGACGGCGCCGCCGGCGGGCGGCGAGGTCGTCTTCCCGCTGCGGATGCGGGCGGACGGGCTGGACCTGTCGTTCTTCAGCACGATCGCGACGTTCGGCACCCCGGTCGACATCACCGTGGCGGAGCTGGCGATCGAGTCGTTCTACCCGGCGGACGAGCGGACGGGCGCCTACCTGCGCGAGCGCGCGGGCGGCTGACCGGGCGCGCCGGGCGCCCCGGGAGGGCCGGGCGTGCCCGCCAGGGCGCCGTCCGGGCCGTCCCCGGTGTGGAGCAGGTCGTGGTGGACGCGGGTCAGCGGCACCCCGAGCCGCTGGAGCGCGGTCACGGTCCGGCGGATCATGGGGACGGGCCCGGCGACGTAGACCTCGTGGTCGTCCCAGCCGCCGAGGCGGTCCAGGACGTCGGGAAGGGGGCCGCGCACGCCGCCGGGCCCCGGGGCGTCCGGTGGGAGCGGGTCGCAGGGCGGGCGCGGGTCACAGGGCGGGCGCGGGTCGTCCGACAGCACGGCCGTGACCGTCAGCCACGGGTGCGCGGCCTCCAGGGCGCGCAGGTCGGCGAGGTCGTAGAGGTCGCTTCGGGTGCGCGCGCCGACCAGCAGGCGGACTCCGCGCGCTTCGCCCGAGAGCGCCAGCTGCTCGACGATGGCCTTCGCCGGCGCGAGGCCGGTGCCCCCGGCGACCAGCAGGAGGTCGCGCCCGGAGCCCGGGTCGAGCGTCATCGCGCCCGCGGCGGGACCGAGGAGGACGGTGTCGCCGGGCCGGGTGTGCCGCACGAGGGCGCCGCTCACCCAGCCGCCGGGCAGGGCACGGACGTGCAGGCGCAGCAGCCCGTCCGCGCGCGGGGCGTTGGCGACGGAGTAGGGCCGCCAGACGCGGGGCCAGCGGGAGGTCTGGACCGTCACGTACTGGCCGGGGCTGTAGGGCAGCGGTCGGCCGGGCCGCAGGGTGAGGACCGCGAGGTCGGCGGCGCGCCGGTCGTGCGCGACGACCTCGGCGACCCACCAGGGCGGGGCGGTCTCGGCGTCCCGCGCGGCGGCCTCGATCATGGCGGTGGACGCGGCGTCGTAGGCGGCCGCCCAGGCGGCCTCGGCCTCCGGGGTCCAGACGTCGGCCGCGAACCGGCGCAGGGTCGCGATGAGCGCCGCGCCGACCGCGGGGTAGTGCTCGGGGCGCACCCCGAACCTGCGGTGGCCCCGGCCGAGGCCGGCGAGGTAGGCCGACAGCTCGGCGGGGCTGTCCTGGCTCCAGACGATCCTGGTGAGCGCGTGGAAGAGGCGGTCGCGCTGGGGGCCCATCGCGGGCGGGAAGAGGGGCCGGAGGCGCGGGTTCTCGGCGAAAAGGCGGCCGTAGAAATAGTCCGCCGACTTGTCGGGCTCGGATTCCAGCCGCGTGAATGTCTCTTTGAGTATTCGGGGTTCCGGTGACATTTGTCAGGTTCGCCCCCTCGGGCCGTGAGGGCCGGGGCCCGCCGCGGGGACGGCGGCGGGTGCCCGACTCCGTGAGATTCTCTCACCAGAATCCGCAGGTGCTCAACCGGTTCATCGCAATATCCACGTCTGGTGACGAAGAGTAATCATCGCATAATTAACTGTGACAGCAGCAATTCCGGCAAAAGTGGATAAATACTGATCAGTATCGAAAGAGTGTGATAGATCGTCTGAAGGGGTGGTGAGAATGGAGGAGTTGCTCGTGCCGCCGGGTTCTCCGTGCTTCTGCCGAGCGGCGGCGGATGCCCGGAATCGGCCGGAACCGGCCCCCCGGGCGGAGGACGGATCTCCTCTCCGGTGGAACGATACGGACTGCGCCGACCGGGGGGTTGGTGCAAGCTGACCGGCAGGGAGGCCGGGGGGCGGGACGGGCCGAGGGGAGCCGTGGTGGCCACAGTGACCTGGCAAAACCGGGTGACCACCACATATCGTGACCGGGCCGCGGCCAGAGCACTGCAGAGGGGAACCAGGCATGTCTGAGGCGATCCGCGGGGCCCCCGGCCCCGGTTCCGCGCGCGGCGGCCCGCCGCTGATCGGCGTCACCGCCTACCAGGAGCCGGCCCGCTGGGGGGTCTGGGTGCGCGAGGCCGCGCTCCTGCCGGCGACCTACCCCCGCTCGGTCGAGCGCGCGGGCGGCGTCCCGGTCATGCTGCCGCCGACCGCGAGCCTGCGCGGGCTGGAGGCCCTGGTCTCCCGGCTGGACGGGCTCGTCCTCGCGGGCGGCGGCGACCTCGATCCCGAGCTGTACGGCGCCGTCCGGCACGCCGAGACCGGGCCGCCCCAGCCGCAGCGCGACCGGTTCGAGCTGGCGCTGATCCGCGCGGCGGTGGACGCCGACCTGCCGTTCCTGGCGATCTGCCGGGGCATGCAGGTGCTGAACGTGGCGCGCGGCGGGGCCCTCGTCCAGCACCTGCCGGAGGCGGTCGGGCACGAGGGGCACGCGCCGCAGACCGGCATCGTCGGCTCGCACCGCGTGCGGATCAGCGCGACCAGCACCGTCGGCAAGATCCTCGGGGACGCCTCGGACGTGCCCACCTACCACCGGCAGGCGGTGGGCCGGCTCGGCAAGGGGCTGTCGGCCGTCGCGTGGGCGCAGGACCAGGTCGTGGAGGCCGTCGAGCTGCAGGGCCACCGGTTCGGGCTCGGCGTCCAGTGGCATCCCGAGGAGGGCGGCGACAGGCGCCTGTTCGAGGCGCTGGTGGCCGAGGCCGCCGGGCGCTGACATGCCCCTGCACCCGCAGGCCGAGGACTTCCTGGCCCTGCTGGCCTCCTGGACGGCCGCGGAGGAGGCCGCCTCCGGCGGCGAGCCGCCGATCGAGGACATGCGGCGCGGGATCGGCGCGGCGTTCCCCGCCCGGCGCCGGGAGCTGCCGCACGTCGCGGACGTGTCGGTGCCCGGACCCGGCGGCCCTGTGCCGGTGCGCGTGTACCGTCCCCTGCCCGCCGCCGCGGGCCCGCTTCCGGCGGTGGTGTACCTGCACGGCGGCGGATGGGTGCTGGGCGGGGTCGACGAGGTGGACGCGGCGTGCCGCGAGCTGGCCGCGGGAGCGGGCTGCGCGGTGTTCAGCGTCGGCTACCGGCTGGCCCCGGAGCACCCTTTCCCCGCGGCCGTGGACGACGCGTGGGCGGCCGTCGCCTCGGTGGCCCGCGACCCGCGCCGTCACGGCGTCCTGCCCGGCGCCGTCGCGGTGGCCGGGGACAGCGCCGGCGGCAACCTGGCCGCGGTCGTCGCGCTGCTGGCCGGCGAGCGCGGCGTCCGCCTGGCGCACCAGCTGCTCGTCTACCCGGTGACGGACACGGCGATGGACACCCCGAGCTGGGCGGAGTACGGCCGGGGGTACGGGCTGGACGCCGCCACCCTCGCCCGCTTCCTGCGGCTCTACCGGGGCGGCGCCGACCCCGCCGACCCGCGCCTCGCCCCGCTCCGCGCGCCCGTCCCCGGCGGCACGGCGCCCGCCACGGTGATCACCGCCGAGTACGACATCCTGCGCGACGAGGGCGAGGCGTACGCGCGGCGGCTGGAGGCGGCGGGCGTGCCGGTGGAAATGCGCCGCTACGACGGCGTCGTCCACTCCTTCTTCCTCCTCCCGGAGGTCTTCGACGCGGGCGCCGAGGCCATGGCGTTCGCTGTGCGACGATTGCGCGCGGCATTCGGCGGACGCCATCGGGAGGGGACGGCGCCATGAGCGGCGGGTACGAGGCATACGAACGGCTCGGCATCGACTGGGCGGCGGACGGGGTGCTGAGGGTGACGATCAGCACCCCCGGCAGGCTGAACGCCGTCGACGCCGTGGGGCACCGGGAACTCGCGGAGATCTGGCGGGACGCCGACGCCGACGACCGCGTGCGCGCGGTGGTCGTACGCGGCGAGGGCACCGCGTTCTCCGCGGGCGGGGACCTGGCCATGATCGAGGAGATGATGGAGGACCACGCCGCGCGGCGGCGGATCCTGCGCGAGGCCCGCGACATCGTCATGAACGTGCTGAACTGCTCCAAGCCGGTGGTCAGCGCCGTCCAGGGACCCGCGGTGGGCGCGGGGCTGGCGGTGGCGCTGCTGGCCGACATCTCCGTCGCCGGCCGCACCGCGAAGATCATCGATGGGCACACGCGGCTGGGCGTGGCGGCGGGCGACCACGCCGCGATCGTGTGGCCGCTGCTGTGCGGGCTGGCGAAGGCCAAGTACTACCTGCTGCTCAACGACGTCCTGACCGGCGAGGAGGCGGAGCGGATCGGGCTGGTCTCGCTGTGCGTGGACGACGCCGAGGTGCACGGGCGCGCGCTGGAGATCGCCGGGCGGCTCGCCGCCGGGCCCGCGGAGGCGCTGTCGTTCACCAAGCACGCGCTGAACAACTGGCTGCGGCTCGCGGGACCGACGTTCGACGCGTCCCTGGCGATGGAGTTCTTCGGGTTCACCGGCCCGGACGTGCGCGAGGGGGTGGCGGCGCTCCGCGAGAAACGGCCGCCCCGCTTCCGCTGACGGCCGTGCCGCGCGAGGGCACCGGCACGTCCCCGGACGGCGTGCCCTCGCGGGGGGTCAGCGCGGCGTCCCGCGTCTCGCGCATGCACACGTACACCACCAGCGACACCGCCGCGCAGCCCGCCACGTACCAGTAGAAGCCCGACTCGGCGCCGGCCTTCTTGAACCACAGCGCCACGTACTCGGCGGTGCCGCCGAACAGCGCGTTCGCGATGGCGTACGGCAGCGCCACGCCGAGCGCCCGGACGTGCGTGGGGAACAGCTCCGCCTTCACCACCGCGTTGATCGAGGTGTAGCCGGTGACGACGGCCAGCCCCGCCAGCGACAGCGCCAGCGCGCCGCCGAACCCCCGCGCGCCCGACAGGGCGGTCATCAGCGGGACGGTGCCGAGCGTCCCGCCGATCCCGAACGCGATCAGCAGCGGCCGCCGCCCGATCCGGTCCGACAGGGCCCCGGCGGGCGGCTGGAGGCACATGAACGCGAACAGCGCGCAGAAGCCCACCAGCGACGCGGTGCTCTTGGGCAGCCCGGCGGTGTTGGACAGGTACTTCGTCAGGTACGTGGTGTAGGTGTAGTAGGCGAGGGTCCCGCCCATCGTCAGCGCGACGACCAGCACCGCCTCCCGCCGGTGCGCGAGCAGTTCGCGGACCGTCCCCCGCCCGGCCCCGGCCACCTGGTCGTCCTGCCCGTCGTACGCCTCGGTCTCCAGGAGGCTGCGCCGCAGGTAGAACACCACGGCGGCGGCGGCCGCGCCGACGATGAACGGCACGCGCCACCCGTAGGACTTCAGCGCCTCCTCCGACATCGTCCGCTGCAGGACGATCTGGAGGCCCAGCCCGATCAGCTGCCCCGCCGTCATCGACACGTACTGGAAGCTGGAGGCGAAGCCCCTCCGGCCCGGCGGCGTCGCCTCGGTCAGGTAGGTGGCGCTGGCCGCGTACTCGCCCCCCACCGACAGGCCCTGGAGCATCCGCGCGGCCAGCAGGACGAACGCGCCGAAGTAGCCCACCGACCCGTACGTCGGCGCGGCCGCGATCAGCAGCGCGCTGCCGGACATCAGCGTGACGGTGAGCGTGAGCGCCGCCTTGCGGCCCCGCCGGTCGGCGTAGCGGCCCAGCAGCCAGCCGCCGACCGGCCGCATGAAGAACCCGACGGCGAAGATGCCGGCGGTGTTGAGCAGCTGGGCGGTGTCGTCGCCTGCGGGGAAGAACGCCGAGGCGAAGTAGGTGGCGAAGCTGGCGTAGACGAACCAGTCGTACCACTCGACCAGGTTGCCGACCGATCCGCCGATCACCGCCCTCCACGGGACGCGGCCGGCGGGCACGGGGTCGGGGGGAGCCGTCATGGGGACCTCCTGCGGCGGGTGGGCTGCAGGGGCAGCCTCGCCCGCCCGCCGGGCCGCGTACAGGGGGGCGCCGCATATCTAACGTGCCGTTAACACGGCGTGCCCTTCCCGTGGGGCGGGCGGGTCATTGAACGGCGCCGCGCCGGGTAGGCGGAGGGGCGACACCGGACGAGCGGACACGACAGGGGGCGGGCATGCGGGACAGATGGATGCTGGCGGGCGGCCGGTGGAGCGGCGGCACGGGGGGCACGACGTTCACCGTCCGCGACCCGGCGACCGGCGACCCGGTCGGCGAGGTGCCGGTCTGCGCCCCCGGTGACGTGGAGGCGGCGGTCGCCGCCGCCGCGCGGGCCGCGCCCGGCTGGGCCGCCACCGCCGCCGCCGACCGCGGTGCGGCGCTGCACGCCGCCGCGCGGGCCGTCGAGGAGCGCGCGGACGAGCTGGCCGCGCTGGTGACCGCCGAGATGGGCAAGCCCGCCGCCGACGCGCGCGGCGGCGTCGAGGCGGGTGCCGGCACGCTGCGCCAGTACGCCGAGCTGGGCCCGCTGCACGGCGGCCGCACCCTGCAGGGCGGACGGGCCGCCGCCGACTTCATGGTCCGCGAGCCGCGCGGCGTCGTCGTGGTGATCACGCCGTGGAACGACCCCGTCGCGATCGCCTGCGGCCTCGTCGGCGCCGCCGCCGTCACCGGCAACACCGTCGTGCACAAGCCGTCCGAGCGGACGCCGCACACCGGCGCCCTGCTCGCCGAGCTGCTCGCCGGCGCCCTGCCCGACGGCGTCCTCAACCTGGTCAGCGGCGACGGCGCCACCGGTGAGGCGCTCGCCGGGCACCCCGGCGTGGACGTCGTCGCCCACGTCGGCTCCACCCGCGCGGGCCGCCGCGTCGCGGTGTCGGCCGCCCGCACCGGCGCGAAGGCGCTGCTGGAGAACGGCGGCGCCGACCCGCTGATCGTGGACGAGGGCGTCGACCCCTCCTGGGCCGCCGCGCAGGCGGCCACGGGCTGCTTCGCCAACGCGGGGCAGATCTGCACTTCGGTCGAGCGCGTCTACGTGCATGAGGCCGTGGCCGGTCCCTTCCTCGACGCGCTGGCCGCGCGGGCGCGCGGCCTGCGGATGGGCCCGGGTTCGGACCCGTCCACCGAGCTCGGGCCGCTCGTGGACGAGCGGCACCGGGCACGGGTCCACGAGCAGGTCGAGAAGGCGGTCGCGGACGGCGCGCGCGTCCTCGCCGGCGGCACGATCCCCGGCGGACCGGGCAGCTTCTATCCCGCGACGGTGCTGGCCGGATGCGCCGACGACATGGCCGTCATGGCGGAGGAGACCTTCGGGCCCGTCGCTCCCGTCCGCGCCGTCGCCTCCTTCGACGAGGCCCTGGAGGCGGCGCGCCGGTCCCGCTACGGCCTCGCCGCGACCGTCCTGACCGGTGACCTCGCCCGCGCGCACCGGGCCTGGCGTGCCCTGCCGGTCGGCACCGTGAAGGTCAACGCGGTGTTCGGAGGCGCTCCCGGCGGCGCCGCCGAGCCGCGAGGCGCCAGCGGCGCGGGTTTCGGGTTCGGCCCCGAGCTGCTGGACGAGATGACGGCGGTCAAGGTCGTCCACCTGCTGGCCGACCCGGGCTGACGGCGGCGGGTCAGGCGGGGTCGGCCATGGCCGGCTGGGCGGCGAGGTAGCGGGTCACCATCCGGGCGATGAGATGGGCGATCTTCTCCGGCGGGGCGGACGGCAGCATGATGTGGCTGGAGGTCAGCCGGACCGCGGCGTCGGTGATCTCGGTGAGCGCCGCGCGGTCCATCTCGGGCCAGTGCCGCGCCGCGTGCTCGGCGATCCGGGCGCTGGCGGTGAACAGCAGGGGCTCGGCCTGGGTGGTCAGCAGCGGCAGCAGCTCGTCGCCTCCCGCGCCGGTCAGCACGGCCTTCTTCAGCTGGTCGTCCGCCGACGTCTCCAGCGTGAACAGGACCGCCGCGGTGACGGCCGAGTACAGGTCGGCGTGCTCGGACAGCACCCGGTCGATGCCGTCGAGGTAACGGTCGTTGTCGCGGATGACCACGGCCTGCGCGAGGCCCCACTTGTCGCCGAACTCGTTGTAGACGGTCTGCCGGCTCACCCCCGCCGCGGCGGCGACGTCCCGCATGCGCACGGCCCGGTAGCCGCGCTCGACGAGGAGGACGGCGGCGGCGTCGAGCAGGGAGTCGCGGACGGAGCGGCCTGCGGTGCCCATGGGTTCGTTCCTCCGGTGCTGATCAGGAGGCGGGACCTCCTCACGCCATTATCACCCCTGACCGGGCCGTTCCGGGGGGTGTGGGGGGTCGTCCCCCCACAAGAGACGGGTCTGTTCCGGGGGGTGTGGGGGGTCGTCCCCCCACAAGAGACCGGGCCGGTCAGGCGGGGCAGGCGTCCCTGACGCGCCGGTCCGCGCGGACCTCCGCCGGAGGGCCGGCCGCGATCACCCTCCCGGCGTCCAGGACGTGCAGGACGTCGCAGACGCCCATCACCGGCTCCAGCGCGCCGCAGGCCACCAGCACCGCGACGCCCTCGGCGGCCAGGTCGCGCAGCAGCACCTCCAGGGCGCGCGACCGCCGCACCGGCAGGCCCGTCCACGCCTCGTCCAGCAGCAGGACGGCCGGATCGGCGGCGAGGGCCCGGGCCAGCTGCGTCAGGACGGCGACGGCGGGCGGCGCGTCCCGGGCGCACCGGTCGGCGTACTCGGCGATGCCGACGCGGGCGAGGAGTTCCTCGGCGCGGCGGGCGGAGTCCCGGCCGGTGCCGCGGCGGCGTCCCCACCGGGCGGGTCCCGGGTCGCTCCTCCGCACGGCCGCCTGGACGCTCTCCCGGACCGTCGGAGCGCCGAACGGGCTCGCGGGCCTTGCGGCGGGCCGCTGGAACGCCCGGACGATGCCGTGCCGGGCCCGGACGCGAGCGGCGCTGCCCGTGAGGTCCCGGCCGTCGAGGTGGACGGTGCCCGCCGCCGGGCGGCGCAGGCCCGCGATCACGTCGCACAGGGTGGTCTTGCCGGCGCCGTCACGCCCGACCAGGCCGGTGACGGTCCCGGGATGCGCGGTGAGCCCGGCGCCGTCCACGGCCATCACGCTGCCGAAGCGCACCGTCACGTCCGCCACCCGCAGGCCCTCGGGAGCGGGCATGGGCACCTCCGGCGGGTCTCGGCCGGCGCGCCGCCACCATGTGTGACGTGGGTCACTGCCGGGCCATCACCCTATCCGCGGTTCCCGGGCCGGGCAATCCGGGCCCCCGCCCCCGTCCTCGGGTCGCTCCCGCAGCCGCCCGCGGGTCCATTCCTTGACGCCCGCGACGAACGCCTCCACGTCGGCGGCCTTGCCCGAGGCCATCTCGGCGAACCACTCCGGGACGTAGCGCTCGAACCGCCCCGTGCCGATCACCTCCAGCACCGCCGCGGCGGCCTCCGCCGGCGGCAGGGCGTCCGCGAGGTCGCTGAGCGGCGGCTCCTCGCCCGGCACCGAGAACAGGCCGGTGTCGATCAGCGCGGGCTGCACGACGTGGACCCGCACGCCCGTCCCGTCCAGGTCGACGGCCATGCTCTCCCAGAACGCGGTCAGCGCCGCTTTGGACGCGGCGTAGGCGCCCTCGTGCGGCGGGCCGAGCCGCGCCGCCACCGAGCCCACCGCGACCAGATGCCCGGACCCGCGCGCGATCATCCCCGGCAGCAGTGCGAGAGTGAGCCTGATGGGGGACAGGTAGTTGATCCGCATGACCTCCTCGGCCTCGGCCGGGGACAGGTCCTGGACACGGCGCCGCTTCGGCATCCCGGCGTTGTTGACCAGGACGTCCACGCCGCCGAGCGCCTCGGCGGCGGCGTCGGCGAGCGCCGCGACGCCGTCCAGGTCGGCCAGGTCGGCCGTCCACGCCGCCGAGCCGGGGGAGTGCGCGCGGCACCGCTCCAGGACCCGGTCGAGCCGGTCCGCCCGCCGGGCGACGAGGCCGACCCGCGCCCCGGCGGCGGCGAGGGCCTCGGCCACCGCCGCCCCGATCCCGGACGAGGCGCCCGTCACCAGCGCGGACCGTCCGGCAAGAGTCACCATGCCGCCCAACCTCTCGCGGCCGGGCCCGGAAACCAAGCCGCGACGCGCCGGTCACGGTTCGGTTGCGGAGCTTCTACGATCTTGTCGGATATGCCTGGCTTTCATAGTTTCGCGGCAATCAGGCGCCCCCTGTCGACACCCACGAGGAGACGCCATGCCCGAGTCCTCCCGCCGTCCCGCCCGCCGGCTCCCGCGCCGCGACCTGCTCGCCGGAGCCGCCGCCTTCGCCGGCTTCGCCACGGTGGGCCTGCTCCCCGGAGCGGCCGCCGCCGCGACCCGGCAGCGTCCGGGAGCCCTGCGCGCCCCCGCCCTCGGCACCGGCGACAAGGCCGTCGTCGCCCGCGTCGACGCCCGGCGCGCGCTCCGCCATCTGCGGGTGCTCAGCGACGACATCGGCTGGCGCGTCGCCGGCACCCGCCGCGAGCACCAAGCCGCCCGCTACATCGCCGACGAGCTGCGCGACCTCGACTACGACGTCGAGCTGCAGCCGTTCCCCGTCCCCGACAAGAAGCTGGCCGAGCTGCGCGCCGGCGACGAGCACTGGCAGAGCGCCGCCGCCGCCAACGGCGCCGCCGGCCGCGCGCGCGGCCCGATCACCGACCTCGGCGCCGTCACCGAGGTCACCGCCGACCTGACCGGGCGGATCGCGCTGTTCACCCGCGTCCCCAACAAGGAGCCCGACCAGGCCGGGGCCGCCGCCGCCAAGGGCGCCCTCGCCGTCCTGATCGTCAACGTGCGCAGCGAGACCTACCCCGAGCGCAAGGCCGCGTCGTTCTCCCCGTCCCTGCCCGAGGCGGTCCCCGTGCCCGTGCTCGGCCTCGCCGAGCACCACGGCGCGCTGATCCGCGCGGGCATCCGCCGGCTGTCGCTGGAGGTCACCGCGCACACCGGGCTGACCTCCTACAACGTGCTCGCCGAACGCCGCGCCACGCTGCCCAACCCCGGCGGCCGGGCGGTCATCGTCAGCGCCCACTACGACAGCGTCCCCGGCTCGCCCGGCGGCAACGACGACGGCAGCGGCACCGTGCTGTGCATGGAGCTGGCCCGCGCCCTGCGCCGCCTGCCCACGCAGCAGGACCTGCGGTTCTGCCTGTGGGGCGCGGAGGAGCTCGGCCTCGTCGGGGCGCGGCACTACGTCAAGCAGCTCGACGACGCGGCGGCCGCCCGCATCACCGGCTGCTTCCAGAACGACATGGTCGCCACCAGCCATCCGCCCGCGGGCACCTACTGGCTGCTGTCGGTCGACGGCAAGCCGAACACCACCACGGACGCCATCGCCGCCGCCGCCGAGCGCCTCGGCTACACCGGCCAGACCAAGGGGCCCACCGCCCGCGGCTCCAGCGACCACGAGGCGTTCTTCGAGCGCGGGATCGCCGCGGGGAACTTCAGCTGGCGCGGCGGCGAGGCCCCGAGCCAGCTCGAACCCGTCTACCACACCCCCGAGGACACCGTCAGCGGCAACGTCAGCCTCCAGCGCCTCCAGGTGTCGCTGGAGCTGATCGGCTGCGCCGCCTACGACGTGGCCCGGCGCCGCTGACCCCCGCGCCCGGTGACGGGAGCGGCGCGCACCGTCACCGGGACGTTCACGGGCGTCGAGTACAGTGTCCGGTTTGGCGGGTGGAAGAGGACCGCCGATCGCCTGGACACCGGGGGAAATTTGCGTCCGCTTCTGACCGATGCCGACCGCGCCGTCTTCCGCTCGGCGGGCGGCGCGCCGCCCGCGCGCACGCTGCTGGACGTGCTCGACGCGACCGTGCTGCGGCATCCGTACGCGCCCGCGCTCGACGACGGCGCGTCCCGCCTCGACTACGCCGGCCTGC
>NZ_CP059573.1 GCF_019175365.1 Actinomadura graeca
TCGGGGCGTGCGGCGTGTCGCTCCCCTCTGCGGGCATCGGATGCCGGTAGGAGTGCGGGTCATGACCAAGCCGACGAAGGGCGATCGGGTCCGCACCACCGTGCGGTTTCCCGCGACGCACTACCGGCTCTACATGGAGCACGCCGAGCGCCTCGACGTCCCCATGGCCGACTACGTGGTGTGCCGCATGGCGATCTGCGACGGGCTGCCGATCCCGGCGGCGCTGTACCACTCGGTACCGGCCCTGATCATGATGTCCGAGGCCGACGACTGGCCGTCGATCCTGGACGGCCTGCCCCCCGTCACGGCCGCGCGGGTGCGCCGCAAGCTGGCCGAGGCCGCCGAGACCGACCCGCAGGTCCGGCGCGATGTGAAGCGGCTCGGACTGGAGGAGGACGGCCAGCAGCTCGCGATGACCGGCTAGACAGCAAGCGGCCCTGGCCGCCCCGTTGCTGCGGGACGCCAGGGCCGACCACTCACGCCGCACCACCACGGCTACCAACCCGGTGCGGCACTACGACGAAGGATCCGATGCCAACGCAGACACGAAGGGCCTTGTCGTGCCCACCACGGTAATGGACACCGGGGGCGGGCGTCTGCCCTGCCCGCCCAATGATCAAGTCGTGTACTGCCCGCCTCCGTCGCGGAGCCGCCCGTACATGTCTGCGGGCCGGTGGCGGGGACTGGTGGGCCAGGTGCCCGAGGGGGCCCGCGCGGCCGAGGGCCTGGCCGAGGTCTGGCGCGCCCTGGCCGTCGACGTCCGGCTGCACGTCGAGCTGCGCCGCGCGGACGGGCGGCGGCATGTGCTGGCGGTGGCGCGGGTGCTGCTGGAGCGCGCCGACTGGACGACGCTGGAGTCCCGGCCCGGCCACGCGCTGATCGCCGCCGAGGTGGGCGTGTGCCCCCGCACCGTGGCCCGGTGCGTCGACCTGCTGCACCGGTGGGGCTACCTCTCGACGCGCGAGGTCGGCACCACCGAGACGATCCGGGCGGGCCGCACGCGTGGCCGGGACCCGCACCGGGGCCAGGGCAACCGCGCCCAGACCTACCGGCTGTGCGTACCCCTGTGGACAACCGAGACCCGATATCAGGCCGCCGAGGGCCCCCACGACGGCCAGGTCCCCAAGATCCGCCGCGTTTCCGCAGGCCACAGGCCCAAGCCGCTAAATGTCCACCCTTCCCGTCCCTCACGGAGTGAGGGACAGGGAAGAGCCGCAGAAATTTCCCGCTTGCGTCGACCTGACGGTTACGCGGGCGCGCGCGTGGCGTGCGGTGGCGCGGCGGTGGCGGCCGGGCGGCCTACGGCCGGGATGGCAACGATCACGGCGAGGGCCAGGCGGCGCGCGGCACGGCCGGGATGGCTGGACCGGACCCGATCTGTCGCCGAGGTCTGGCAGGCGCTGCCCGCCGAGCTGACCGGCCGTCTGGCGGGCCACGAGGCCGACCGGCTGGCCGCCGAACTCGCCCGCCAGCTCGACCACCGCACCCCGGCCGAGCTGGCCGACCGCATCGCCCGCCACTGGGACTACTGGCGGTACAAGATCGTCGCCGAGGTCACACGGTCGGTCGCCGCCGTCGCCTTCAAGATCATTCGCCGGGACTTCCAATGCCCGGACGTGCGCTGCGAGGACCGGTGGCACCTGGACCAGGACGCTCCATGCAAGGCGTGCGCGCTGGCGGCCAGCGAACGGCGGGCCGCCCACGCCCCCCAAGGCGCCGCTGAGCGCCCCGCAGCGCCCGCCGCAGCCTGCGACCCGCCCGCACCCTCCCCGCCGCCCGTACAGGCCGTCCTGGCCGAGCTGGCCGCCCACCAGGGCACCGGTCCAGCCACCGGCCCCGACGGCGAGGGGCCCGGAGCGGCCGAATTCCGGCGCCGCGCGGCCGAACTACGCGCCCGCCGCCGGTGACGATCACGCCTGGCGGTCTTCAGTCGAGGTCGGCCAGGCCGCCGGGGTGGGCGTGGTCCAGGGCGCGCAGGACCGCGACGAGGCCGTGGTGGATGTGGCGGTGGTCGTAGTGGCGGGCCCGGAGGGGACCGGGCTCGGTCAGCGCGGTCGCCAGCAGGTCCAGGACATGCCGCCATTCGCGGGCGGTGGCGGGGACGGCGAGGACGTCGCCGGCGAGCACGGCCATCTCCTCGTCCCGGCCCTCGTCCTCGTTCTCGTCGGGCCGGGCCGGGGCGGCGGGACGCTCGATGACGCGTTCAACGACGCGTTCGACGACTTCGCGGACGGGTGCGGTGCGCAGCCGCCCGGCGGCGAGCTGGCGGCCCAGCCGGGCCTCGATGGTGCGAACCTCGCTGGCGCGGTTGCGGCAGGACTTGGAGCAGTAGTCGCGGGGGCGGCCGGTGCCGCGGTAGGGCACCCACGTCCCGCACCACCGGCAGTCCCGCCCTGCCAGGCGCTCGGTGACGCGGTCTCCGGCGTGGTGCTCCTGGCGCTGCTCGGAGTCGCTCAACGGCCCCTCCCGGCCGGGCGGATCGTTTCGTCCCGGACGAATCTAGAGATCGACGATACCTAATGACTTCCCAAGGGCTTGCGAGCCCCGGTGGATTCTCCGTCTCACGCCTGAGCCCTCCTGACGCCTGAGGTCAGGAATACCGGTGGCTGGCCGCTGCGTTCCGGGGCGCCCGGACGCCCGGGCGGCCCGCATCCGAGACGGCGTTCCCCGGGCGTCCGGGTGTTCCGGCCCGCGGGGGTCCGGGGGCGGCGGAGCCCCCGGCGGCAACGGCCCCCCAGCCGACCGTCCGCGCACCACGTGCGGACGGCCCGCCGTGGGCACACGTCAGCCGCCGTCCCCGCCACGGTCACCTTCCGTCCTCGCCCGTCGCAATCCCCGGCTATGTGACTTATGGTAATCACATGATTACGTAAAGTGATCATCGGTTACCGACTAAGGAGCACCATGATCGGCAAGAAGATCGGCAAGGCGCTCGCACCCGTTGTTGTGGCAGGTGCGGTGCTCGGCGCCCTCACCAGCCCCGCGTCCGCCGACGAGGGTCAGCTGGTCCTCTACAACGGCACCAACCACTACATCCAGGCCGAGCCCGGCTGCGTGCCCCTGGACACGGCCATCACCAACGTGACCTACGGCAACAACAGGAGCGCCTTCAGGGTGCGGGTGTACCAGACCCAGAGCTGTACCGGCAGCCACAAGGCCGAGTTCGGCCCGTGGGAGAGCCGGTCCGTCCCCAACGTCAACGCCGTCTCGGTCCGATTCTTCGAGACGAGGGCGTAGCCAACAGCGAACGGGTGCGACCCCGGCACGCGCAACCGCCGGGGCCGCACCCCACTGACCACCGAACGCGACCCGTCCCGGACGAAGCGGAACGGGGGGACCGGCCACCCCCGCCAGCGGAGCGCTCCGTCCTCACCAGGACGGATCAGACGTCTGATCATCTATCTTGCTGTCCCCGTTTTCCGGCAACCGGTGGACCTGGCACGCCGCGCGCGGCCGCGCTCCTCCTGGTGCTCGTGCCCGACGTCCGGCCGGGACGTCCCCGGGACGTCCCCGGGGACGCGCTGAGACGTCCCCTAGCGGACCGGGACGTCCTAGCGGCACGCCACGCTAGACCTAGCGGCGGCGCTAGCGGCTGATGGGCTCGGGGACGTGCGACCTAGCGTCTAGCGGCGCGCGGGCGGCCGGGCCGGGACCGGCCCCCAGGCCGCACGCCCGGCCCGGCCGGGCCGGGCGCCCCTGGCCGGCCGCCAGGCCGCCGCCTGACCCCAGACAGCCCGATTCGGCAACGCACCGGCGGCGCATCGATGAGGCATCGGCGAGGCGTTCCCGGCGCACCCCGGTTCAGCTGATCCGGTGAAAGGTCTGACTTTTGACATATCTTGCTCTCCCGGATCGGCGGTGTAATCCGACGCCGCGTCCACTACCGGGACGCCCCTCTCGTACCCCCTCGTGCCCCCTTGCGGATCCGGCCCGGACGGGGGTGGCGGGGTCGCGCGCCGGACCCCCTCTACCGGTGCCTACCGCGCTGGCGGGAGGCGCCTACCCGTCCCCCCTACTCCGGTAGAGGGCCCCGCCTACCCGGCCCCGTCCGGTAGGCCCCCGGCGGCCGCCGGTAGGCCCCTGTCGGGGGGACGAGAGCCGTTCCCCGGGACCCGGCGCTCGTCCCGGCCGGGACGCCTTATGTGCACGATTTCCATATCTTGCCCCGCGCGTGCGGCGCCAGCTCGGGCACCTCGCGCGCGCGTTTTTGGCGTTTGACCGGTCAAACGCGCGGCCCTCGCCCTCGGGATAGCGGCGGCCCGCCGGGACCGGCCCGCAGAGGCCGCAGCCCGGCGGGGCAGCCGCCGTCCTGGCGCCGCGAGCGGCGCCCTTGAAGACGTAAAGAAAGTCCTCATCCGGTGCGCTGCCTTCGGTGTTGCGGATGGCGTCGTCCGCCTGGTCCTCGTCTGGGTGGCCGGGTCGCATGGGGTGGGTGGCGTTCGCGGGGGTGTGGCCCGGTGCGTCCCGGTGTGCCCTGGCCGTGTACAGGCACCATGGCGCTGGCCGCGCCCCGGCCCGCCGTCCAGCGGGCACTGGACACCGCCGGATTCCCCGGCTCCTTCCAGGTGTTCGCCACCGTCGAGGCCGCGGCCACACCCGCGCCGCCCTGATGTCGTCCGGTTTCACAAACCGGCCTGCGGCCGGGGGCTCACGCGCCACCAGCCAGGATGGAGGCCAGCCGGTAGGTCGCGTGGCCGTCCAGGCGGCGGGTGCCCCGGTCGTAGCGTTGCGTGGTGACCGGGGAGGCGTGCCCGAGCAGGTCCTGGACCAGCTCGACCGGCACCCCGGCGTCCAGGAGCAGCGTGGCGGCGGTGGCGCGCAGCACGTGCGGGGTCAGGCCCGCCGGGTCGACCTCGGCGGCGCGGGCGGCGCGGCGTAGCGCGGTGGTCAGCCGCCACCGGTCGAACGGCCGCCCGTCCTCGCGCGTGATGATCAGGTCGGCGGGGCGCTTGCCCTCGGTGCGCGGGAGCACCAGGGCGCATACCCGGGGCGGCAGCGGCACCGCGACGGTCTTGCCGCCCTTGACCCGGACCCGGATGACGTAGTGCCCGGCGTCGGTGCCGATCCGCTCGGCGGACAGCCCGGCGACCTCGGCGGCGCGCAGCCCGGTGGAGATCAGCAGCGCCACCGCGGCGGCGTCGCCGGGGTGGCCGGGGGCGATGCGCTCGGCGCCCTCCAGCAGCGCGACCGCCTCGCCGAGGGTCCGGGACGGGGTGACGCCGACGCCGGCGACCTCGGGGCGCTCTACCAGCTCGGCGGCCGCCGGGTTGCGGGCCAGGCCCGCCCGCCGGACCGCGTAGCCGTAGAAGCTGGCCAGGCTCGACAGGCGGCGGGCCACCGACGCCGCGGACAGCGGCTTGCCCGGCGTCTTGATCCCGGCGCGGGCGGTGCCGGTGGCGATCGCCTCGCGGTACCCGGTCACGGTGTCCTCGGTGGCCGCCAGCAGCGCCAGGCCCGGCGCGTGCGCCTGCAGCCACCGCAGCCACGCCGCCAGGTCGGCCAGCCGCGCCCGCCGCGTCGAGACGCTCTTGCCCGCCGTCAGCCACGCCGCCACGGTCGACCAGGCCAGGTCCCGGGGCAGCGCGTCGACCAGGTCGACGTCGGCGGCCGCCACCTCGCCGCCGTCGCCGCGCGCCCGGCGCGGGGCCAGCCCGGCGATGTCGCCGACGCTGGCGACCATCGGCGCGGGCACGTCGACGCCCCGGCCGTCCGGCGAGACGGTCACGCTGGCGCGGGAGGCGGCGGCGGCCGCGCCGATCAGGGTCCCGGTGAGAGGTGCGTCGTCCATGAGCCCTCACGTTCTCACATAATCAGCATTATGTGAGAGAAAGTGACCGGGTGGTCGTTATCGGGTCGCCGCTACGCGGGTCCGCCGGGATCCTCGCCTACCACCTCGTACAAGCCCCGCCCGACCTGCGCCGACCGCCGCGTTATCCCGGTCTTCCAGGCCGCGGGCCACCGCGTCTCCCCCCAGGACCCGGGCCGATCCTGGCGCCCCTCCGCCTCGGCCCCCGTCCAGCGCGCCCGCAGCAGCCGGGTGCCGATCAAGATCGCCTCGGTCAGATCCGCGCCGGTCAGGAGCGCGCCGTTCAGGTTCGCGTCGGTGAGGTTCGCGCGGGCCAGGTTCGCGCGGGCCAGGTTCGCGTCGATCAGGTTCGCGTGGATCAGGTTCGCGCCGGTCAGGTCCGCGTCGACCAGGTACGCGTCGGCCAGGTCTGCGCCGTTCAGCCGGACCTCGGACAGGCGGACACCGCCCAGGAGAACGGACTTGTGAGAGGCCGCGAGGTGTCGCTGGGGCAGGTACGCGCCGGTGAGGTCGGCGCCGGTGAGGTCGGCGCCGAGCAGGCTCACGCCGACCAGGTACGCGCCGATCAGGCGTGCGTGGATCAGGTTCGCATGGATCAGGTTCGCGCGGCTCAGGTTCGCGCGGCTCAGGTTCGCGGCGGTGAGGTTCGCGGCGGTCAGGTTCGCGCGGGTCAGGTCCGCGGCGGTCAGGTTCGCGCCGGTCAGGTCCGCGCCCTCCAGGTTCGCGGCGGTCAGGTCGGCGTAGGGGTGGATGTGGTCCCGGGTGATGCCGGGGGCGATCTCCTCGTCGTCCTCATCCACCAGCCGCCGCCCGCCGTCCGCCGAAGTCCGTACGCATCCCGACCGTAGGGCCGCGCCGTCCCCGCGTGCACGGCAACCGCCAGTCCCCGGGGGGCCGGTCCTGGCCGCCGGGGCGGCTTAGCCGGACAGTACGGCCGCGCGACGCCTGCCGGACGGCCTGCGGTGCGGTGACCCGAACCGGCCGGAAATGTTCTGATCTCGGTACGTCTTGTTATGATGGCGGTACACAGTTCCCAAGTGAGAGAGGCACCCCGGATGCTGGAGATCCGCACCGACGACGACGCCCGGCCCGCCACCCCCGACGGGCCGCACGACCACGAGCAGACCCGCGCGATCGCCGAGGCGATCGGCGCGGCGGCCCGGCTGCTGAACTACGCCACCTCCCCTGAGAAGCGCGGCCTGCGCTACCCCTCCGACGTCTACACCGTGCTCGGGTCGCTGGCCTCGGCCGTGGCGCTGCTCCCGCAGGCCCTCGGCCAGATGACGCAGTTCATCGGCGCCGAGGTCGACACCGGTCACGCCCGCGAGAACCCCCGCTACGGCGACCACGGAGGCGATGCCGCCGCCGCGCACGCCGCCCTGCGGGCCGCCGCGCAGCAGGCCACCGGGCACGCCGAGGCGCTGCGGGCCGCGCTGGACCGGTGCCAGGCCGCCACCCGCGGCCTGGAGTCCAGCCGCCCCGACCCCGAGGACGCGTGATGCAGGAACACCAACTCCCGACGTGGAACGACATCGTCGGCAGCGCGCTCGGCGAGCTGAACACCGCCCGCAACGGGCTGAGCGAAGCCGCGGCCTGGCTGAGGTCGGACTGGCGGCCGCTGGGCACCCCGCTCCCCGGCGGCACCGGCGACGCTCGCGCCGAGGTGTTCGAGCTGATCGGGCAGGCGAAAGCGCTGATCGACCAGGCCAAGGGTTCCCTGTACCGGGCGCGCCGCGGCGATGACGAGGCCGGCCTGGAGGACGCGTGACGCCCGGCCCCGGCCCCGCCGCCACCGGGCCGACCGGGCCGGCCCCCGGGCACGGCGCCGCCGAGCTGGCCGAGGCGCGGCGGGCCCGCGCGGTCGCCGAGCTGGCCGGCCTGGCCCGTGAGCGGCGCGCGCTGGAGGACCGGACCCGCCCCGCCGTCCTGGCGGCCCGCGCGGCCGGGGTGCCGGTGCGGCGCGTGGCCGAGCTGGCCGAGGTGTCGCCCGACACCGTGAACCGCTGGACCGCCGAGGCCGCCCGCGACCTGCTGGCCGCCGGGGGCGACGTCGCCGACGTCGCCCGCCAGGTCGGCGCCCGCGAGGGCACCGTGCGCCGGTGGGCCACCGAACGCCAGGACCAGGACGGGCCAGGACGACCGGCCCGGCCGCTGAACTCAACCCGGTAGCGGCGCGCCTTTGGCGCGACGGCCCGGCCTCGCCCTCGCCGAGGCCGGGCCGTCGCGCGTCCGGACCCCGCACCCCCCCGGCGGCCCGTCGCATGTCCGGCGTCGCCCTTCCGGTGTCGCCCGTGTCGGGGCGTCGTTGCCCTTCTGGCTCGGCGGCGTGCACCTTGCGGGCGCCCGCGCCCGCGTCCGCGCGCGTTTTGTCGTTTGAACGGTCAAACCGGCCGCTGGTGGCGTTCGGTGATCAGCTCGGCCACACATGTCAGGTCGACCGCCACGACCTCGGCCTACGAGTAGCGTGACCGGCCATGAGACCCCTACGACCCCGCCAGGTGCGCCTCGGCGCGTCTGGTCTGGCCGCCAGGCCGCCCGCCCCCTGGAGGCGCCCGTGTCAACCCTGGTGAGTGCCCAGTACTCGGAGAAAGGCGGCGTCGGTAAGACGTCGATCACCACCGGCATGGCCGCCACCGCCGCCGAGGACGGGGCGCGCGTCATTGTGGTCGACGCCGATCCGCGCGCGTCGGCCACCGAGGAACTGGGCGTGGTCGTCGGCCCGCAGACCCTCACCCTGAACGATCTGCTGTACGTGCCCGAGGACGCCGACCCGGTCGACCCGGCCGAGGCGATTGGCGATGTGCTGCTACCGGCTGGTGAGCACTGGCCGGGCACGGTCCGCGTGATCGCCGCCGAACGGCAGCTGGCGCACCGCGAGACCGACCCGCACGCCATCGAGGGGCGCCTGGCCCGTGGGCTGGCCGCCCTGGACGGCGAGGCCGATCTGGTCCTGATCGACCTACCGCCGCGCGCTGGCGGGAAGCTGGTCACCACCGGCCTGACCGCCGCCACGCACGTGGTGATCCCCACCATGCTGACCACCGACGGGTACTCGGGCGTGGCCCACGCCCGCCGGTCTCTGCGCCTGATCCGCCAGGGCGCCAACCCCGGACTCACCTACGCCGGGATAGTCCGCAGCATCGTCCCTCGCGAGAGCGACCGCCGGGCCGTCCACGACCAGATCGACACCGACCTCGCCGAGGACTTCCCCGGCGAGGTGGTGGCCGTACAGATCACCGAATACGCCATCCGCGAGGACGCCCGGTACACCTCGTTCCCGATCACCAGGGCACCCGGCCGCGAGGCCAAGATCCTCGCCGATCAGTACCGCGCCCTGCTGGACCACCTGCGCAGCACCGGAGGGATCCGTGTCTAAATTGCTCAACAAGGGCCGGCTCGGCAAGACCGGCGAGGCCGACCCGGCGGCGCCAGAGGCGACCGGCCAGGACCAGACACCGGCGACCACCACCGACACGGCCGACACTGCCGCCGCCCCCTCCCGCGCGGGCAAACGCGCCGCCAGGCCCCCGGCCGGGCCTGGCACCGTGCCCGCGCCACCGGCGGCCGAGGTCGACGCCGAGGGCGCCCTGAACGCCCGTGAACGCGCCGACCTGGCCGCGTGCGAGGCCGCCCTGGACGGGTTGCGTCTGGCGTTCTGGGCCGCTGGGAAAGCCCTCCAGACCATCCGGGACGCCCGCCTGTACCGGGCTGGACACGACACGTTCGAGCGGTACGTCACCGACCGGTGGGGGATGCAGACCTCCCAGGCATACCGGCTGATCGCCGCGTGGCCGGTCGCCGAGGCACTGTCCCCAATTGGGGACAGGATCAACGAAGCGCAGGTGCGGGAACTGCTGCCCCTGGCCGCCCGGCACGGCACCGACGCGGCGGTGACGGTGTACGAGACCGTGGTTGAGGTCGCCGCCGACGCCGACGATGTCAAGGTCACCGCCGCGGTCCTGCGCGGCGCTGTGGGCGTGGTGGCCGACGCCGAGGCGTTCGACCCGGCCCGCGCCGCCGACGACATCCGTGCCTACCTGACCGGCCAGCTCGGCCCCGACCCGGCCGCACCGGCCGACCCCGCCGAGGCGTTCACCGCCGAGGCCGACCGCCTGCGCGCCGCCGTCACCCGGACCGTGGGCCGCCCCGCGTTCCGCGACTACGCCCGCCAGAACCCCGACGCGGCCCGCGCTGTGGTCGCCGAGCTGCGCGCGCTGCTGGACTCGGTGGAGGCCGACGCGGACGGCGAGACCGGCGGGCGCCGCCCCGGCCGGGACGGTGGCCGTACGTCACGTCAACGCCGTACGGGAAACCGGTGACGTGCCCGGCCCCCGGCCCGGCCGCCCGACGCGCAGACCGGACCCACCGAGGCCGCACAAGGTCAGTCCGGAATCGGGAAGCGGTAGTTGAAGACCGCCATATCTGCCCTAATTACGAATTTGGTGATGTCGAGCGCGCCAATCTCGGTGTGATAGGTGCGGATCACGTCTAGGACTGGTGTGCCTTCGGGGATGTCCAGACGTGACGATTCCGGCCCTGTGGGCATTCGAGCCGTGATCTCTTCCTCTACTTCAAGCACCGGTGAGATTGCGTTGATCCGGGCAATGTGACCTCCCTGGCCCTCGCCAGCGACGACGGCTGGCGACCGCTCGCCAGTGGCGAGCGTGAAATAGCTGTCTGCGGCTTGATTGATCACGCCGTCCAGCCTGGTGACGCGCCGTCGGACATGAACGGGATCCCCTTCGGAGACTCCATCGAGGCGCTTAGCTACAAAGGCAGGTGCGGGGACGATTGCCGTCTCGGTGTCCTGGCGGACACTCCTTCCTTGGCGGCCGCCCTCAGCCTCTAGAAGTGCCTTGGGTTCCTTTCCGCCCCAAACTGATCGGCTGTACCGCTCGATGCCATGGCGTCGTACGGGAAGTTCGGTTCGCACGAAATTTCCCTTCCCCTGCTTCGAGATGATCAGGCCCTCTTGCCGTAGCTTTGCGATCGCTAGGCGGACCGTGTTCATGCTCACTCCGGGCATGTCTATTCCGTAGCCGGTGACCAGATCGGGCAGGCCCGGCAGTCTTTCTCCAGGCTGCAAGACCCCGGTTCGGATCTTCGCTCGTAGATCGTCGGCGATCCGCGTCTGCCGGGACCGGCCGTCCGTGATGTCGGTCATGGGGTAAGCCTATCCATCACTGTTGCTCTGTAGACAGAGCAGGTCCGCTTGTGCTCTCCTTGCTCTGTCCGCAGAGCAACAGACCGTATGGCCAGAACGGTCGCGGTGTCCGGTTCGCTCGCAGGACGAAGTGCGGCCCCGGCGGATGCCACCGCCGAGGCCGCCGGATCGCCCGATTCCCGATTCGAGCAGGAGAACGATCCGTGGAGAACAGCATTCCGGAGCCGAGCTACCCGGCCAAATCTGTTAGCGAGGAGCGATTCCTTACCCCGGCTGAGGTGGGCGCACTGTTCCGGGTGGACCCCAAGACGGCGACCCGATGGGCGGCTCAGGGACGGGTCGGCAGCATCCGCACGCCGGGCGGTCATCGCCGGTTCCGTGAGTCTGAGATTCGAGCCCTGCTGGCCGACGAGGCCGCCGCCGAGTCCGACGCCTTGGAGGTGTCGGCATGATCGGCGGGCGGGGCCGCAAGGACGCCGCCGTGCCGGTGGTCGACGATCCGGCCGAGCTGGCGACGGCGCTTGGCCGTGAGCGTGAGGTGGCGGCCGCGCGGCGGCGTCACGAGCTGGAGAGGGAGCGCGCCGAGGCCGGTCATGGCCGTGACCGCGCTGATCTGGCCGAGGCCGCGCGGCTGGCCGAGCTGGAGCGCGCCGAGCGGGCCGAGGATGCGGCCGCGTCGGTGGGGCTGGCGAGGCTGTACCGCCAGGCCCGCGCGGCGGGTGAGCGGACCCGCATCACCTCGGAGATGGCGCGGTCGGGTGAGGCACGCGCGCTGCGGCTGGAGCGTCTGCGCCGCCGCAACCTGCTGGTGCTGGTCCCCCTGCTGATCGGGTTCGGTGTGTGGTCGACCACCGGTGTTCAGCAGGGCGCCGCGCGGCTGATGGCCGTGGACATGCACTCGCCGGTGTGGTGGGTGCTGTGGGGCCTGGAGGGGCTGCTCATCGGCTTGGTCTGCTGGGTGATCATCTGCCGTGCCGTCCTCGGTGCCGCCGGTGGGCGCCTGGACGCCTCCGAAGGCCCGGGACGCGCGAACCGGCCCGGCTTCGGTGACGCCGAGAAGGTGGCCGCCGGGGCCCTGACCGTGTCGGTCTTCTTGAACCTGGTGGCGGCGGTGCCCGCCGAGCTGTCCGCGTCGGCCGGGTGGTGGGCGGTGCCCGGTGCGATGTTCGCGCATCTGATCGGCCCGGTCGGGGCGGCGGTGACCGCGCACCTGATCGGGGTGGTCGACAAGGCGATCACCGGCGCCGATCCCTGGACCGGCCAGGACGGGCGGCCGGTGCCGCTGCTGGCCGAGATGGACCTGGCCGTGCCCGCGCTGATGACCGCCGCGCCCGCCCTGGACACCCCCGCCGAGAACACCCCCCAGGACGCCCCCGGGAACACTCCAGTGACCGTTCCTGCGCCGCCGGTGTGGCCGGTGCCGTGTGAGGGACGCCGCGTTCTTCCGGTCGTCGCCCGGCCCGCTGAGAACGGCCGTCCCGCCGCCCCGCGAACCGGCGGCGACCGGCGGGAAGACCGGGCGGCGGGAACGGCGCGCAGGTCGCGCCCCAACCGGGGCAAGCGTGTCCCTGAGGCGGCCAAGCCCGCGCCAGTCCGTCCCACCGATGACGAGCTGACCGCCCGGCTGGCCGGGCTGCTGGAGGCCGGTGACGCCGAGCGCACCGTCCGGTCCGCGATGCGCGCTCTCGGCGTCGGGTACGAACGTGCCCGCCGTGTCCTGGACGGGCTGCCCGAGAACGCCGCCGAGAACACCGGCGAGGGCGCGGGGGCTTGGGCCCTGGCGCCGGGGCGGTCCGGGCCGGTGCTGCTGACCTCTCCGGACGTGCCCGCCGCCCTGGCGGTCGCCGACGCCGACGGGCAGGCCGCGCGTGCGGCCGGGACGGCGGTGGCGTCGTGACCGCGATGGGGTGCCCCGAGGCCGCCGGGTGGCGTGCCGGATGGCGGATGCCCGGCACGGCCGGGACGGTGGGCCGCGCCCGCCACAACGTGTCGGCCGAGCTGGAGTTGTGGGCGCTGCCCGCCGAGCTGGTGGACGACGTGGTCCTGACGGTGTCGGAGCTGGTGACCAACGCGGTCCGGCACACCCACTCGGGGCGGCCGGGTGGCGCGTACGCGCTGGTGGTGACCGCCGAGGCCGACGGTGTGCGGGTTGCGGTGGCCGATCAGGGCGCGGTCACCGAGCCGCGGGTGCCGGTGCCGGCCTGCGACAGCGCCACCGGCGGGCGCGGGTTGTGCACGGTCGCGCGGCTGGGGTCGCTGGGGTGGGAGGGCGGCCCGGCCGGTCGCCGCGTGTGGGCGCTGCTGCCCTACCCGCCTCGTGACCTGGACGGACTCCCGCGATGACCGGGCACGTCGCGCTGTACCGCGACCTGAACGCGGCCTTGGAGGGGCTGGCCGTGGCCGGGGCCGCCGCCGACCGCGCCGAGTTGCTGGACACCGCCGGTGACCTGTACGCGCGGTTGGGCGCGGGAGGCGGCCGGGCCGCCGGGCCGCGTGCGGCGGCGGCGTCGCTGGCGTGGTCGCTGGCGGCGGCCGAGCGCGGCATGTCGCCCGGCCAGGTCCTCGGCCTGGACGACGCCGACGACCTCAGCGCCCGTGTCCCGGTGATGGTCGCCTCCGTCGCCGAGGCGGTGGTGTGGGAGCGGCTGGCCGGGCGGGGCCTGGCCGGTGACGACGACGTCGACCGGGCTGAGGCGCTGTCGGACCTGGCCGGGCTGGCCGCCGACCGGTGGGGGCCGGTCGCCGCGCGGCTGCTGGCGGTGGCGGCCGAGGCCGCCATGCACCGGGCGTGCTGGCTCGTCACCGCCCCTACCACCGGGCCCGCCCCCGCCGCCGACCTGGCCGCAGGGCCCGCCGGTGGGGTCTGCCGCCCGCGGTCCCTGTGGGTGGTGCTGGCCGTGACCGGCGCCGCCGCCGTGGCCGGCGCCATGGCCGTGGCGCTCGCGCAGGTCAGCCGGTCCTCGCATCTCCTGATCGGCGGCGTCACGCCGTCCTGATCAGGCGGGCCCGGCGCCACAGCACGGCGCCGGGCCCCGATCTCCCACACCGAAACGAAGGAGAGAACCACCATGATGTCCCAACTCACCGCCATCGTCGCCGACGCGCCGAGCCAGGTCCCGACGGCACCGGCGGCCGCGCCGAACCCGGCCCTGGTGGGCGGCGGCGGCGCCGTCCTGGTCGTGCTGCTGCTGGGCTTCTACCTGCACATGCAGCTCAAGGCCAAGAAGGCCAGGGTGCCGCACGTCCTGGCGGCGTTCGTCGCCGGTGTGCTGCTGGCTGGGTCGGTGCTCGGCGCGGTCGCGCTCCAGGCGTCCACCACCGCCGGGTCGTCGCTGACCCAGTTGCTGACCACCGTGACCGGCACGCCCGGCGGCACCGGGACCGGGACCGGGACGGGCACCGGGACTGGCACGGGCCGCTGAGGGCCTCCGCCGGTGACCGGTGACCGGTCTGTGGGCCGGTCCCGCAGACGCCCCGGGCGGGCCGCCGACCGCGCCCGTCCGGGGCCCGTCTCAGGGCCCGTCTCACCGTCTCGTCTCACCGTCTCATCTCACCCGTTTGACAGGCCCCAAGGCGCGCGCGTATGCGCGCGCGCGACCGCCCCTGAGACGCCCCCTTGAGACAACCCCTTTTCGATCTTGGAAGGAGAGATCCCGTGTCGAGCCCCGAACGGTCGCCGCGTGAGCTGGCGGACGCGCTGCGCCGCATCGACAACCGGCTCCAGTTCTTCCGCGCCCGCCAGGCGGCCGCCGCCGGTCCGGTGGAGCGCGCGGCGGTGACGTGGGACCAGTGGCGCGCCCTGACCCGGGACGTGCCCGCCGAGCTGGCCGCCCGCCTGGCCGACGACCTCACCGACGTGATGAACGCCCATATCCGCCAGATGGCCCGAGAGGACTGACCATGGCCACCCGCAACCCGCCGCCCGAACGGCCCCCCGGCGGGGCCGCCGATCCCTACCGGCTGACCTGGCGCGACCGGGTCGGCCAGGCGTGGGAGAGCCTGCGCGGCCACCGCGAGGAACTGACCGCCGAGCAACTGCATGCCGCCGCCTACGGCACCGACCCGGCCGCCGAGGGCCCGCAGGACGGCGCCGGACCGGGCGCGGGACCCGGCGACTCCGCCGAGGACGCCGAGGCCGCTGATGGGGCCGTGGGGGCCGTCCGGCGCCACTGGGAACGGGTGGGGGTGGGTGGCCGGGTCACCTGGTCGCGGCTGCGCGGGTGGGTGACCACCGAGGCGATGGCCGCCGAGGCACTGGCCGAGAAGGTGGCGGCCGACCTGGCCGCCGAGGCCGCCGCGCAGCGTGAGGTGGTGGAGGCCGAGCGCGCCGGGCACGCCGCGCGCCAGGGCCGCGCCTACGCGCCCCGCCGCCGGGCCGCCGCCGAGCCGGAGATCGTCCCCACTGCTGAGGAACTGGAGAAGGCCCGCACCCGGATGCGGTGGGCGCGTGGCGGCGGCCTGGCCGCCGCCGTGCTGGTGGCGGTCCAAACGATCACCAGCAACCTGCGGACCGGGAACTTCTGGTTCGTGCTGGTGGTGGTGGTGGGCACCGTCGCCTATTTCTGGCACGCCGGGGGCCGGGCGCTGCGGGACCAGGAGGAGAGCCAGGACCAGGCGGCCGAGGACGAGGGCCCCGACATCACCGCCGTCCCGGCCGACGCCACCACCGCCACCTCGGCCACCGCCCCGGCGGCCCCGGCCACCGGCCCCGAGGGCGGGGCGCGTGCCGAGCTGGCGGTGGTGGCGGTCAACGGCGCGCCGGTCGTGGTCGACCCGTGCGCGGACTACGAGCTGCCCGACGCCGCCGAGCTGCTGCGCGCCGAGCCCCCGCGGACCGGCGGTGAGCGGGAGGCCGAGCGCATCCGCGACCGCATCGCCGCCGTGCTGGCCGACTTCAAGGTCGACGCCTCAGTGGTGGGGATCACGCGCGGCCCGACCGTGACGCTGTTTGAGATCCGGCCCGGCAAGGGCGTGAAGGTCACCAAGATCACCGGGCTTGCGGAGAACATCACGCTGGCGGTCAAGTCGCCGGTCCCGGCGCGGATGCTGCCCGCGGTGCCCGGCCGCGACACCGTGGGGGTGGAGGTGCCCAACCCCACCAAGGATCTGGTCCGGCTCGGTGACGTGCTGCGGTCGGAGGCGGCGACCGCCGAGCCTCACCCGATGGTCGTCGGGCTCGGCAAGGACGTCGAGGGACGCACGGTGGTGGCCAACCTGGCCAAGATGCCGCACATCCTGATCGCCGGTGCGACCGGCGCGGGCAAGTCGTCGTGCATCAATGGGCTGATCTGCTCGGTGCTGATCCGCGCGAACCCGTGCGAGGTGCGGCTGATCCTGATCGACCCCAAGCGCGTCGAGCTGAGGCCCTACCAGGGGGTCCCGCACCTGCTCATGCCGATCATCACCAACGCCCGCAAGGCCGCCGAGGCGCTGGCGTGGCTGTGCGGGGAGATGGACCGCCGGTACGGCCTGATGGAGCGGCACGGGGTCCGGCATGTGCTCGATCTGAACGCCAAGATCGCGGCGGCGGCGGGGCGCGGGCGGCCGCTGCGTGACGCCGAGGGCCAGGACCTCACCCAGCCGGTCCCCTACCTGCTGACCATCGTGGACGAGCTGGCCGACCTGATGATGGTCGCCCCCAAGGACGTCGAGGACTCGGTGGTGCGCATCACCCAGCTCGCCCGCGCCGCCGGTATCCACCTGGTCCTGGCCACGCAGCGCCCGTCGGTGGACGTGGTGACCGGCCTGATCAAGGCCAACGTCCCGTCGCGGCTGGCGTTCGCCACGTCCTCACTGGCCGATAGCCGCGTCGTCCTGGACGCCCCCGGCGCCGAGAAGCTGCTGGGCAACGGCGACGCGCTGTACCTGCCGATGGGCGCCAGCCAGCCCATGCGCCTCCAGAACTCCTACGTCTCCGACCCGGAGATCGACGCCGTGGTCCGGCACTGCAAGGGCCAGGCGGCCAACATCCGCGCCCTGGCCGGCCCGGACACCGGCCCCGACGCTGGCGCGGCCGCCAACTCGACCACGCCCCCTGCCCCGGACGCCGCCCCGATCGGCGGCCCGGACGGCGAGGGCCAGGACGCCCTCGGCGGCGGCCGGGGCCACGGCCCCGACGGCGGCCAGGCCGAGGCAGGCGCGGCCGCGCTGGCGGGCGCCGAGGCGCTGCTGGCCGTCCTGACGGCCGACGGCGGCCCGCTGGAGTGGGAGGCCCTGGCCGAGCGCACCGGCCAGGCCCGCGCGACGATCTACCGCCACGCCCGCCGCCTGGTGGCCGACGGCCGCATCCGCGTGGTGCCCGCCGGTGGATGGCAGATCGTCCCCGCCGACGGCCCGGACACCAGCGCCGATGGCACCGCCCCGGCGGTCGCGGCCGCCACCCCGGACGGCGAGGAAGCCGAGTTGCTGGCGTGCGCCGTCGAGCTGGTGGTGTCCACGCAGTTCGGATCGACGTCGATGCTGCAACGCAAGTTGCGGGTCGGCTACCGCCAAGCGTCCGCGCTCATGGACGCCATGTTCGTCCGCGGCCTGGTCGGCCCCTCCCACGGCTCGGCCCCCTGCGAGGTCCTGGTGACCCCGGACGAGCTGCCCGCCGTCCTGGCCGGGCTGCGCGCCGGGCGCTGACCCGGCACCCGCCCCCTGTTCCGGCCGGTGCCACGGCGGCCCGGCCCCACCGAGAGGAGAACCCGCATGTCCGTCCTGGAAGACCTGGAGATGTCACCCGACGACACCCGCGAGCTGATCGGCAGCCTCGAAGGCGAGGCACCGGCGGTGGCCCACCTCATGACCGCGCTGGCCGACCTGGCCGAGGCGCTGGAGAACGAGGAACTGCTGGACGCGGTGTACGAGCAGTCCACCGAGATGCGCCGCCCGCACGTGCGCGTCCTGGTGGGCGTGCTCGGTCACGCCCTGGACCGCCTCTGCGACGGGTTCGGCGCCGTCGAGCTGGAGTCGCGCCTGGCCGAGGCGCCCGAGGCGCTCGACTCCTGGGAGAGCGCCATGGAGTCCGCCCGCGAGGCCCTGACGGCCCTGGCCGAGGACCTGGCCCGGCCCCGCGGCGAGCGGGGCGACCGCGACCGCTGACCGCCCGGCCTGCGCCGGGCGGGCCCGGACCGCTGCCCCGTGGCGGTCCGGGCCCCCGGCCCCGGCACCTGAACCCACCGACCCAAGCGAGGACCGCATGACCGCCGCCACCGACCGCGCCGCCCGCGCGGGCCTGGTCTTCCTGGCCTGGCACGCCGCGCACGGCTACGCCGACCACATCGGCCAGCGCCCCCACGACGCCGAGCACAAGGGCGACCCCGGATGGCCCGGCCGCATCGCGTGCGCACGGCACGTCGCCGGCCTCACCGCTACCAAGGCCGTCGCGCTCGGCCTGGCCCTGGCCGCCACCGGCGTCCGGCTCAACCCGCGCTCCGTCGCGGCCGCCATGGCCGCCGACGCCATCACGCACTACGTGATCGACCGGCGCGCGCCGCTCGCACGGTTCGCCGAGGCGATCGGCAAGGGCGGCTTCTACCGCCTCGGCGACCCCAAGGCCGCCCCGGTCGGCACCGGCGCCTACGCGATGGACCAGGCCGCACACGACGTCCCCCTGGCCGCCGCCTCCGTTCTGGCCGCGCTCGGCTGACCCATCCGAGAGCCCGGACCGGGTGACCGGTCCGGGCTCTCTTCGGCCCGCCGAGTCACACCAGGCCCACCGGCCGCACCACACCATCGAGGACGCCATGACCACCACCGCCCCCGCCGACCGGCCCGCCCCCGGAAGTAAAAGA
>NZ_CP059574.1 GCF_019175365.1 Actinomadura graeca
GGCGGCGTTTCCGCTGGTCGCCGGGGGGTTGGGGGGGTCGGGGGGTCCCCCGGGGGCCCAGCCCGGCGGGGCCGGGGGGTTGGGGGGGACCCCCGGGGGGTCAGCCGCCGCGCTGCGCCTGGCCGTCGGCGGCGGCCGAGGACGCGGCGGCCGCGATGTCCTCGCGGCTGTAGCCGCGCCGGGCCTTGCCGCTCCGGACGAACTTGTTGGGGAGCGTGCCGACGCCGTGGCGGCGCAGCGCCTCGGCCAGCGTCCAGACGGACGGCAGGCCCAGCGCCTCGGCGAGGGCCTCCGAATGCATCCGGTCGTCGTCGGCGGCGTCGAACGCCGCCAGCGCGGCCACGAGGATCTGGGGGGCGTCCAGCTCGGCCACCGCCGCGCGCGGGGACGCGCCGGACGCGCTGGCGGGGCGGGGCTGTGCCGGGGATGCGGGCCGGGCGGGGAACAGGTCGGGCCAGTCGGCCGCGGTGCCGCCCACCGGCCGGGCCAGGGCGGCGGCCGCGGCCATCGGGTCGGGCCAGTCGGCGGCGGCGCCCCTGAGCGTCGGCGCCTGGCCGGGCGCGGGCACCATGGCGGGCACCGCCGCCGCCGGGCGCGGCGCCGGGCCGTCAGAGGGGCCGCCGGGCGCGCTGGCGGCCGGGGCCGGGCTGCCGGGGGAGATGGGCAGCTTGACGGGCTGGCCGGTGAACGCGGCGCGCATACGCTCATAGCGGCCCGCGTAGATCCCGCTGAGCAGGGTGTCGGGGGTGCCCTGGGGGCCGAGCCGGACGGCGAATTGGGCGTCGGCGATCTCGGCGGACGCCTCGTCCAGCTCCGGGCGGGCCGCGGCCACGGCCAGCGCCGCCTCCTGCATCTGCTCCGGCTCCAAGTACCAGACCTTGACCGGGGTCGGCGCGTCCGGCTTGTGCCCCACGAAGGTGGTGCCCTTGACCGGCAGGTCGATCGCGTTGATGCCCTTGTGCCAGCCGTACAGGTGCGCCAGGTCGCCCTCAGAGGTCCCGTACATGCCCAGCCGCCAGGCGCAGCCGTGCAGCACGTCGGGAGAGATCGTGGTCTGAGTCGGGCGCAGCGCCGAGAAGTGCGGCACCACCGCCTCATTGCGGCCGATCCGCAGCAGCTCTTCCAGGCCCGCGCGGACCTGGGAGCCGATGGGATCGCGGTTGGCCGGCGAGAGCGCCTCGGCGCCCTCATCGACCATCAGCACGATCGCGGGCAGCTCGGGGGAGATCGGCAGCAACTTGACGTTGCTCTGCGCCTTGAACGTCCGGTAGGAGCCCTTGCGGTCTTTGGCGATGGCCAGGGCGACGGTGACCATCAGCAGCGCCTCACGCGGGGACGGCGCGGCCCAGTCGATCGGGGGCCGCTCGCACCGGCCCTCCAGCCAGGCGTGCAGCCACAGCTGCGACATGCCGCCGCCGTTGAGGTCGATGTGCCATACCAGCGCGTCGGTGCACCGGGCCACGCCCAGCGTGGTCACGTCCAGGACGTTGGTCTTGCCGCCGCCCTTGGGGCCCACCACCAGCATGGAGTCCTCGCGCAGGGACATCCCCGAGACCGATCCGTCCCGCTGGATGCCCATATCGATCGTCTCCAGCAGCGACCGGGGGCTGTAGTCGGCCGGGTAGGGGATCTTGGGCGGCGCCTCGTCGCCCCGCACGCCCAACAGGTTGCGCGTGGAGACCCCCAGAGTGAGCTCGCCGCGGTGCCGCCCCGGCTGGGGCGCCTCCACGCCGCACCCGTCCGGCAGCCGCGCGTCGGTGGCCAGCGCAGTCGTCGCTGCGCCGATCTGCGCCATGGTCGCCGGGCCGGGCGGCAGCTCACAGGTCAACGTGTATCCGGCGGCGTTGTCCCAGTGCTGCACTCGCGTCACCTGGACCCGGACCCGGCACACCCGCCGGAACCGGGCCTCCCAGTCGGCCGCCAGCGGCCCGGCGGGACGGGCCGTCACCGCTACCAGCTCACCTCCCGCCCGCCGGGCCGGGGCCCCGCCGCGGGCCCGGATGCGGCCCAGCGGCGCGAACGCCGCCGCGGCCACCCCGCCCGCCGCCACCGCCGCCAGCCCGTTGGTGGTCAGCGCGTCGCCGGTGCACCACGCCCAGGTCAGCCACCCCCCGGCGCCCACCCAGCAGCCCAGCCGGTACAGCAGCGCCCCCGGCCCGGCGTCGCGGTGCGCCGACTCCAGCACCGCGCCCAGCGCGCCCACGCCCGCGGCCGCGGCCGCCCACACCGGCGAGACATGCGCCATCCCGCCGACCGTGCCCGCCGCCAGCGTCACCGCCGCGCCCGACAGCGGCCCGTGCGGGACCATCGACCAGTCCACGCCCGGCCCGGCCGCCTTCGTTGTCGTGGCCTTCTTGGTGGTGCTCACGGGGTCTCCCTCACTCAGATCTCACAGGTCAGCCGGTAGGTCTGGCGGCCGGTGGGACGCACCCGCCCAGGGCGGGGCGGGGCGGATGCGCCCGGACGAGCCGTCAGACGTTCCAGGCCCGCTCGTTGGTGCGCGGCGCCTCGTCCCGCTTGAGGTCATCGGCGTGCACCATGCGGTACAGCGGCGCGATCTCCTGCGCGCTGGAGGCCAGCGCGCCCAGGCCCACATACAGCTGCCCGATCGCCTCCACCACCTGCGGACTGATCGGGTAGCCGTCCTCCAGCCGCTGCGCGAACGTCCTGATCGCCATCGCCACCGACCCGAGGACATCGGGCAGCTGGTGAAGGTCCGAGCCGATCACCCACATGTCCGCGGGGGCGTAGGCAACCGCCGCCGTGCTGACCTCGGCAGCCGCGACCGCCAGCGGGAATCCTGCGCTGTCCATCGTGATCTCCTTTGCTGGTGTGCGTGCGGTGCGGGGCCGGTAGTCCCGCACCGGCGGACCGGCCCGGCGGCCGCCCCGCCCCGTCTCGATCCCGTCCCCATCCGGCGCCGGGTCCTCGCCCGGCTCGGTCCCGGCCGTGGCGGCTGCGGCCGTGGCGGCGCGGCGGCGCCGGTACCGCCGGACCGCCAGCCCGGCGGCCCCCGATCCCAGCGCCACCAGCCCCGCCAGCGCCCACCACGGGCCCACCAGCGCCGCCGCCAGCAGGCCGCCCGCCGCCGCGCCGCCACCGGCCGCGCCCCGGTGACGGCGCCACCACCGGCCCGCGCGCCCGCCGGTCATCCGGTCGACGCGCCGCCCGGCGGCCAGACCGGCGGCCCGTACCGCGCCCAGCACCCGGCCCGCGCGCCCGCCGGTCGCCGCGTCCACCCGGCGGACCGCCGCCCGCGCAGCACCAGCGGACCGGCGGACGGCCCCGGCCGTCGTCCGCGCCGTCGTCCGCGCCGCCTTGACCGCCTTCCTCGCGGCGGCCGGTGCGCCCGTCTTCCCCGCGGCCTTCCGCGCCGCCCGGGTGGCGGTCTTGGTGGCGGTGGTGGCGGCCTTGACGGCGCGCCGCCCGGCAGCGGTGCCCAGCGCCGCGCCCGCGGCCCGTCCCGCCGTACGCCCGGCAGCCCGGCCCGCCTTCCCGGCACCGCCGCCGGATCGCCCGGCGGACCGTCCAGCGCCGCCCGGGGCGCGGCCGCGGCCGCCCAGGCCCGGCATCCGCAGCCCGGCGCCCGCGCTCCGCCCGGCACCGCCCGCGCGGCCGCCCAGCAGCCCACCGGCCCGCCCGGCGCGCCCGCTGGTCCGGCCACCGGCCCGTCCGGCGGACCGTCCGGGCGCGCCCAGCAGCCCGCCCAGGCGGGCCGGTCCGGCACCGCGCCCACCGGACCGCCCGACACCGGACCGTCCGCCGGGCCGTCCGAGCACGCCCAGGCGGCGCCCGGCGTACAGCGCCGCGCCACCGGCCGCGACCACGCCACCGGCGACCACGCCGACCACGCCGACCGCCTGCCACAGCACCGCGCCCAGCACGCTCAGCACGCTCGCGCCGCCCACGACCATCTGACCGGCCGGGACCGCGCGCGCGGCGCCGTCCGGCCCCTCGCCCTCGCCCTCGCCCTCGCCGTCGTCCAGGCGCTCACCCTCACCGGCCGGGACGCCGGTGACGCCGGTACCGACGTCGATACCGTCCTCGCCCTCGCGTGGGACGGCGCCCAGGCCCTCGCCCGGCCCGGACGGCCCGTGCGGGCCGTCCGGGTGCCCGGGCAGGTCGGCGGGGGGTTGGGTGGGGGGTTGGGGGACTCCCCCGGGGGGGTCCTGCGGACCGGTCATCACGCACCCCCCGCGCCCGCGCACGGCAGCTCGGCCCACACCCGGCGGCGCCCGGCGGGCAGGTCGTCCCAGCCGACCGCGCCCAGGCACGCCAGCGTGCCCAGGCCACGCCCGCCCGCCCGGTCCGGATCGGCCAGCTCGGCCGCCGAGGCCACCCGCGGGACCCGCGCGCCGCCCTCGTCGATCACCGCCACCCGCACCCGGCCCGGCAGCACCGCCACCGCCAGCACATACCGGCGGCCCGGCCCGCCGCTGGCGCTGTGACGGACCGCGTTGCCCGCCAGCTCCGACACCGCCAGCTCGACATCGGCCAGCACCGCCGCGGGCACATGCCCCGCCAGCGCCGACCGGACCAGCTCCCGCGCCCTGGCCACCGACCGCGCCTCACCGGCCAGCACCCAGCCCGCCAGCACCGGCTCCCGCACCGCAGCCGTCCCGGCGCACGCCCTGGTCATGACGCACCCGCCGAGATCATCAGCGCGGCCACGAACAGCCACATCACGTGCCAGGACTGGTCCAGGGCGTAGGCGCCGGTCCCGGTCGGCGCGGCGGCGCCGTCGCCGAGGGCGGCGAACTCGCCCTTGCCAACGCGGCGGGCCAGCGCCAGCAGCGTGGACCGCCGGTCGGCCCAGTAGTGCGACACCGCGTCCACCGCCAGCCCGGCCACCGCCGCCTGCGGCGACAACTCCAGGCCCGTCACGGCCGCCATCACGGCCACGGCCAGCACCTTGACCGCGGTCAGCGAGGCGACGTGCCGCGCGCACAGCACCCGGCCCCGCCATCCCGCCGCGCCCTTGCCGCACGCCTGCGCGGACGTCTGGATCCAGTGGTCACCCAGCTCATGCGCGGCGTACAGCGCCGCGAACACCGCCGCGAACACGGCCGCCCCGGCGCTCACGACTCCGCCCCGCTGCGCAGCGCCCGGCGGTGCCGCTTGGCGGTCGCCTCGCTGATCCCCAGCGCCCCGGCGATCTCCCGCACCGACGCACCCGGGGTGGTGTCCAGGACCGCCGCCACCCGCGCCCGCGTCGCATCCCCCGCAGCGCGCCGCGCCTCGGCCGCCGCCCACACCCGCCGCGCACCCTCATCCGGCCCGCCAGGGTCCAGGGCGCCGTCCGGGCCGTCGTCCGGGTCGGAGTCGATGTGACCCCCCGGCCCCTCGATGCGACCCCCGTCCCCGCCAGCGGGGAGAGCGGGCATGGGGACGGGCCCGCCGCCGCCCCGGTCGCCGAGCACCATCCCGCCATGCCGGGGGCACACCCCCTCGCCGGGGGCCTCCCCCAGCCCGGGACGCAGCCCGCGGGCGGCGCCGACCGGCCCGCCACCGGGCACCGGGGCACCCGCGGGCACCGCACCCGCCGCCGGGGGCTCCCGGTCGGCCAGCCACGCCGCCAGCTCGTCCACCCCCGCCCGCGCCGCGACCTCGATCCCGGCATCCAGAGACCCCGCGATCCCGCCATCCCGAGATCCCGGGACCCCGCCCGGCGCCTCGTCCGGCGCCTCGTCCGGCTCCTGGCCCATCGCCACCGCGCGCAGCCCGGCCTCGTCGGCGGCGTCGACCTCGGCCGCGCGGGCCTGCATCGCCGCCGCGCTGCGATCGGCCACCACGGCGCCCAGCAGCGCGAACGCCCCCGCGCCGATCGAGCACGCCGCGCCCAGCGCGTTCAGCATCGAGACGTTGGCGATGACGCTGGCCAGCAGCGGCACCGTCATCAGCGCCCACAGCGCCCGCAGCTGCCACGAGCCCCTGGCCAGCGTGCCCCGGTGCTCGGCCAGGTGCGCCCGGTAGGCGATCGCCGCCGTGCTCAGCCCGGTCAGCCCCAGCTCGGCCACATACCCGGTCCCCCGCGGTGCCTCCAGCACGTGCGCGGCGGCCTCCACGCCCATCGCGCTCCCGGCCGCCAGTACCACACTTGCGCCCAGCGCCAGCCGCGACCACCGGCGCCGCCCGTCGGCCAGCGCCTTCACCGACCGTGCCGACGACGACGCCCGCCGCGCCAGCGCGATCGCCTCCAGCGTCGCCTCCGCCTCGGCCGCCCGCGCGTCCAGGACCCGGTCCCGGCGCAGCGCCCGCCCGTGCTCGGCCTCCAGCGCCGTGATCTGCTGGGCCGTCCGCAGCTCGTCCGCGTGCGCCCTGGTGGCGGGGTTCAGCCGCGGGTCGGCGAGCCGGTCCTGACCGGAGATCCCCGCCAGCGCCGCCGCCTGCTCGGCCTGCTCCCGCACCGATGCGACCACGTCCACGGCCGTCGTCGTGCTCTTCCTGCGTCCCCTCATCGGGCACCCCCGCCCCGGCGGACGCTGAGGTACGCCTCCACCGCCAGCAGCGGCACCGCCACCAGGGACGGCACCACCAGCAGCGCCCACCGGCCCGGCAGCGCCGCCGCCACCAGGACCAGCGCGCCCAGCACCGCGGCCCCGACCCAGATCGCCGCGCGCACCGCGGCCAGCTCGTTCTCGCCGCTCATCGGACGCCCCCCGCCAGCAGGGCCCCGCCGTCGATCCCGCCGTCCCCGGCCACCAGCTCGGCGTACTCGCCCAGCAAGTCGTCCAGGATGTCGGCCGCCGCCAGCCGCCGCGCCTCGGCCGCCACCGGCGACTCACCCGCCGCGCGCTCCCACACCGCCGGCGACATCCGCTCCAACGCCCACACCAACGCCGCCGTGACCGGCTCCGTCAGCGGCGGGGGGGACATGCATCCCTGCCCCACCTGCGAAACGATGTTGCTCAGCATCGGATCCACTTCCTTCCAAGATCGGTTCCGATGTCAGCGGCTCTCGGGCGCTTGCATCGCCCGGGAGCCGCGTCCTGTCATGGATTAAGGTGTCCTAGGACACTAGATAATGTCAAGGGCTAGGGCATAGGGTTCTTGGTGTCTAGGACAATCCGGGACGGAGAGGACGGGAGATGGCTCAGCTACAGCGCGCGGCAGCGCCGTACGCGCAGATCGCACAGCACCTCAGAGACGAGATCCACGCGGGACGCCTGGCGCCAGGAGACCGGGTGCCGAGTGTCAGAGATCTCGCCGCCGAATGGGGAGTGAGCCGCGCCACCGCAGACAAGGCCTTGAGCGCTCTCCGATCCGAGGGGCTAGTAACCGCAGTCACGGGAGTCGGTACGCAGGTCGCCGACCAGGTGCAGACGGTCCAGACAGGCGGGATCCGCTTCCGGCGGCTGATGTCCACGGGCCGTGCCACCCGCGTGGGGGAGCGCTCAGAAATCCTCTCTGCCGAGCTGCTCTCATCAGCTCCGGCTGACGTGGCGGCCGCCCTGAAGATCGAGCCTGGCAGCTCAGTAATCCGCCGTCAGCGTCGCTTCCACGATGAGGACGGGATCGCCGCGCTTTCCACGTCCTGGCTGGCAGGGACGCTGGCCGAACAGGTCCCTGTGCTGCTGGGAACCGGCAGGATCGAGGGCGGCACGATCGGGGCTGTCTGCGCTGCTACGGGACGCCAGCCAGCCCCCGGCCTAGACACCGCTCGGGCCCGCTTGGCCACCGATGACGAGGCCGAGGCCCTCGGCCTGGAGCAGCCCATTGCCGTCCTCATCGTGGAGGCGCGCCTCGCTGACGAAGACGGCGTGCCGATTGAGTTCGGCGTCGACGTCATCGGGCCGGACCGTCCCTGGTCTGTCGGATACGACCTGAGCCTCCCGTAAGGAGTAACGTCCCCCCAGGAAATGCGTAAGGCCGGGAGTTCGCAGCTCCCGGCCCTCTCACGCAGTCGCTTCTGCCATTCGCAGTGGACAAGAAGGACGTCTTAACCATGAGGGTACCCAACCCGCGTGACACGTCTAGTGACACGGGTGTGTCTGGTCTAGAGATGGTGGCGAGAAGACCGCCGCTGTCAGTGAGGGACGTGGTGCGCGGCCCGGCGCGGTGAGTGTCCGAGAGCGGGCCGCCGCCGGTTCTCGGCGGGAGTGCCCGAACAGGCTGCGGCGTCGTACGGCGTCCTACGGGGATGACGAGGCGCTGCCGACGTTAGCGCCGGATCTGTGGATCCGGGTGGTGGAGCTGCTGTTCGCGCGGGGTGAGCTGGACGGGTATGCGCGCAGGATGGCCCGGCACGTCACCTTCCACGCCTCGGCGCGTGGCCGCCTGGCCGACGTCGAGGACGGCCTGATCCCCGGGTACAAGGTCAGGCACGGGATCGGCCGCCGCTCGGCGTACACCGACATCGGCCGGCTGGCCGGGGCGGGGCTGCTGCGGCAGGTGCACGCGGCGTGCCCGGGGCGGGGCGTGGTCTACCAGATGTGCGTCCCGCCCGAGGTGCTGGTCGATCTGCCGTCGTCGCTGCGGGCCCGGCTGCGTCGCCTGTGGGCGCGCCCCACCCGGGAGGCCCGGGCCGCCGCCCGCGCCGAGGACCGCCGCGCGCCGGTGTCGGCCCGGGTGTCGGGGACGGCCGCGATCCGGGTGTGGCTGCCGGTGGCCGAGCGGCACCGGGTGCTGGCCGGGTGCGCGGTGGTGCGGGTCGGGTCCGCGGCCGCCGAGCCGACCGAGACGCAGTTGTCCTGTGGACGACTGCACACGTCTCCCTTCCTTAAGAGGGATCACCCCCAACCCCTCTTCGTCCGGTCCCGGCAGGGGTACCGGCCGCCTCCGCCTGATCTCCAGATGGCGACTTTCGACCACGAGGGGATCCGGGACGAGGTGATCACCCGCTGCATGGCCCTGTGGAGCGCCCAGCGGCCCCCTGACGGCCTCCCCGACGACGCGGCGATGGCGCGGCTGCGGCCGCTGCTGTGGGCCGCGCTGTGCACCCACACCTCCTCCGACGTGATCGAGGCGCTGACCACCCGCGTCCGCTCGGCCCGCGACCTCGGCGCCGTCGCCGCGACCCGGCTGCGCCGCATGGTGATGTCGGCCCGCCGCGCCGCCCGCCTGGCCGTCGACGACACCGGCGCCCGCGCCGCCGCCCTCGCCGACGAACGCGACCAGCTCCGCGACCACGCCATGACCGCCTCCGCTACCGCCCGCGCCGCCGCCCGCCAGGCCCTAGCCGACATCCGCGACCACCACCGCGACCAGCGACACGACCGGCACGGCCGGTACGAGCGGTACGAGCGGCACCACCACCACCAGCGGCAGCGGCACCGGCCGCCGCCCGGTGGGCACGCCCGCGCCGACGAGGCCACGGCCGAGGACGTCCTGGACCCCGGCGACCTGGCGATGCTGCGCCAGGCCATGGCCAACGCCGCCACCGGCACCCGCCCGACCACCCTCCGCGGCACCGTCCCACGGCCCTGACCTGCTATTTCGCCGGGAAGAACCCTTTACAGCGTCAAGGGAATGACCCGCGACTCCGTGATCCCGCCATCCCGTGATCCCGGGGTCCCGGGGTCCCGGGACTAGGTGTCGAGGCGGCGTCGGATGCGGTCGGTGAGGGCCGGGTCGGTGTAGGCCTCGGCCAGCAGCGCCTTCAGGACCGGTGTCGCCCTGGTGTCGCCGCCGAACGCGTTGACCAGCCAGACCTTGAGCCGGTCGTGCTCGTCCGGGGTCATCTCCAGCGACATCTTGCGCAGGTGCCCGCGTCGCCCGTGCCCGTCGGGGGCGCGTCCGGCCGGTGTCGCCGGTGTCGCCCTGGACGGCGCCGCGGGCGTCGCCGACGTCGGCGAGGGCGCCGGGGGCGGGGCGGGCATGTCCGGCAGCGGCGGTGTCGCGGGCGGTGCCGCAGGTCCGGGGCGGCGGGCCTGGCGGCCGCGGCTGAGCGCGGCGGCCTTGTCCGCCGCTCCCCTGCTCCCGGCGTTCTTGGGCGGGGTCATCGGCCGTCCTCCGGGGTGATGTGGGCGAGCAGCTCCCGGGCGAGCAGCTGCATCGGCGACCCGGCCGCCAGCCGCGGGCGCTTGCCGAACGACTGGCCGTAGCCGTCGCGGGCGTCGCTGCGGGGGATCTCGGTGGCCAGCACGGTGTACCCGGCGTCGGCGAGCGCCTGGCGGGTGTCGGCGGGGCTGGCGGCCGACCGGTTCACCATCGACAGCACGATCACCAGGTCCGGCGCCGGGGCGCCGACCTCGTCCAGGTGGTCGATCGCGGCCAGCACCGACCCGGCCCGCTCCACGTCCATGTCGGTGGGCTGGAGCATCAGCACCGCCAGGTCGACCGCGCTCAGGACGGCGAAGTGCGGCCCGCCGGCCTTGCGCTCCCACGCCCCGGTGTCCAGCGCGGCCAGCCCGCCCGCCGGGGTCAGCCGCCGCACCTCGGCCGCCAGCCGGGTGTGCGCGGGCGCCGGGTACACCGGCGCGCCCAGGTCCGCCAGCTCCGCCCACGCGTACAGGCTCCCGGACTCATCATCACCGGGCCGGTCCATGTCGATCCCGATCACGTCCACGCCCTCGGCCACCCAGTGACCCAGCAGATGCGCCAGCGTCGTCGACTTGCCCGCCCCGCCCTTGCCCAGCAACCCGATACGCCGCCCGTCCGGCGGCAATGTCCATCCCATGCCCGGCACCGTATCGAGGAACCCCGCGATCCGGCAGTCCCGCGATCACGGAGTCCCGGGACTCACACCAGGAAGCGGAGCCCCCGTTCCCCCTCCGAGGGGAACGGGGTGGAGGCCTCGGCGGGGAGGAGGGCAGTCCAGGACTTCTCCCCATCCCCTCGTACCCCGGCCCCGCCGTTCGGCCGTGAGAGGCGATCTGAGAGTCGCGATCAAGGAAATAGAACCTCCAAGATCTTTCTACTTACGACTTTCGTTAAGTCTGAAAGACTTATAGTTTCTGTGAAACGAAACTAGTAGGATGGGGGTATGACGATGGAGACGAGCGGGACAGCGCAGGAGGCCGTGACGCGGCCGTGCGGGTACAGCCGGTGCGACCGGCGGATCAGCTATTCGGGCTCCGGGCGGCCGCCGCGCTACTGCCAGCCCGAGCGCCGCTGGCCCGACCAGGGCGGCAAGACGTGCAAGCAGCTGGCGGCCGAGGAGCGCGCGGCGGGCCGGGCGGCGGAGCTGGAGGCGGTGACGGCCGCCTACGCCGCGACCGAGGACCCGGTGCTGGCCGCGATCCAGGCGCTGACGGCCGTGCTGGCCGACCGCCACGCCGCCGGTGAGGCGGTGCTGGAGGCGGTCGGCGGCCGCGTCGCCGAGGCCGAGCGCGCCGCCGCCGAGGCGCAGGCGGCGCGGCAGGCCGCCGAGGACGGCCGCGCCAGCGCCGACCGCGCCGCGGCCGCCGCCCGCCGCGACGCCGAGCTGGCGGCCGAGGCTCGCCGGGTCGCCGAGCGGCGCGCCCGCGACGCCGAGGCCGACGCCCGCGACCAGACCTCCCAGGCGTGGGCCCGGGTGGTGGAGGCCGAGCGCGCGGCCGCCGCCGCGGGCGAGCGCGCCGAGGGCGCCCAGCGCGCCGAGGCCCACGCCCTGGCCGACCGCGACACCGCCCGCGACCGCGCCGCCGAGCTGGCCGAGAACAACAAGGAGCTGCGGGCCGAGACCAAGCAGCTGCGCGCCGAGACCGCCGACGCCACGGCCGCCGCCGCCCGCGCCCTGACCGAGCTGGCCGCCGCCCAGGCCCGCGCCGACGCCGCCGAGCAACGCGCCGCCACCGCCGGAGAAGCCGCGGCCGCCGACCGGGCCCGCGCCGAGGCCGAGCGCGCCGAGCGCCTGGCCGCCGACGCCGCGGCCGCTGCCGACCGCGCCGCGCGCCAGGACGCCGAGCAGCGCGCCGCCACCGCCGAGACCGCGGCCGCCGCCGCCCAGGCCCGCGCCGACGCCGCCGAGCAGCGCGCCGAGACCGCCGACGCCGCGGCGGCCGCCGACCGGGCCCGCGCCGAACGCGCCGAGCAGCGCGCCGAGACCGAGCGCGCCGAGCGCCTGGCCGCCGACGCGCAGCGGCCCCCGGAGACGACCTGAGACGCCCGCGTGGGGGCAACCCCGGGTTGCCCCCCGCCCCCGTTTTGACCGGTCAAACGCCAAAACGCGCGCGTGCGCGCGTGCGCGCGAGGCTGCGGGGCGGGGTGATCAGTCGCGGACGCTGCGGAGGCTGCGGGGGGCCCGGCATGGCGGCAGCCTAGATCCCGCCCGGCACGGCCGACCTCGGCCAGCCGCCGCCGCGGCGCCACGGGTCATGTGGCCGGTGTCGCTGCCTGGCCGGGATCTTCCCCGGCCTCCACCTGGTACACACCCGGCCCGAGCTGCCTCGACCGTCGCAACATCGCATCCGCCCAGCCTTCCGGCCACACCGTTCCCCCCGCGCCCCGCGACCAGCGTGTCCACCACAGAAGGACGCCGGTCAGGTCCGCGCCGGTCAGGTTCGCGCCGGTCAGGTTCGCGCCGTTCAGGGTCGCGCCGATGAGGTGCGCGCCGGTCAGGTTCGCGCCGTTCAGGGTCGCGCGGGTCAGGTCCGCGCCGTTCAGGTTCGCGTCGGTCAGGTTCGCGTCGTTCAGGTTCGCGCCGTACAGGCCCGCGTCGGCCAGGGTCGCGTCGGCTGGGAACTCGGGTTTGAGGATCAGGTCCGCGCCGGTCAGGTTCGCGCCGGTCAGGTCTGCGCCGTTCAGGTTCGCGCCGTACAGGTTCGCGCTGATCAGGGTCGCACCGACCAGGTTTGCGCGGGTCAGGTCCGCGCCCCTCAGGTCCGCGCTGGCCAGGTGCGCGCCGTTCAGGTTCGCGCCAGCCAGGTTCACGCCGGCCAGGTACGCGCTGTTCAGGTGCGCGCCGACGAGGTTCGCGCGGGATAAATCCGCGCGGCCCAGCTGCGCGCCGTTCAGGGCGGCGTAGGGGTGGAGGTGATCCCGGGTGATGCCGGGCGCGATCTCCTCGTCGTCCTCATCCACCAGCCGCCACCCGCCGTCCGCCGAAGTCCCTCGCACGCATCCGACCGTAGGGCCCGCGCCGTCCCCGCGCGCACGGCAACCGCCAGTCCCCAGGCGACTCCTGGCGAGGCCAAGACGGCTTAACCGGACAGTACGCCGACTCTGTCCGGTGTCCCGCCCGGCGTTCCCGCAGGTCAGCGCTGCGGCCACCGCTGAGAGTCGTTCCGGACGCGCGCCAGGCACCCCGGAACGGGCCTCGAACGCGTCCGGAATCCCGGTTATCCACAGAACGCGATTCCAGCACTGAGCCGTCCCGCCCGGCGGGAACCTCGGCCCATGACCACCACGACCGCCCCCGCGGGCACGGCCAGGACGACGGCGCGGACGACGGCGCGCCGGACCGACGGCGCCGAGCTGGCCTCCCTCGCCCAGGACCTCGCCGCCAGAGCCCCGCGGAGTACTCGCCGGGCGTCGGGGGGCTGTTGGTCATCGGGGAGTTCGGGCGAGGGCGGCGAGGCGGTCGACCAGGCGGTGGGCGGCGGCCTCGCTGAGCGGGTCGGGCTGTCCGCTGCTCGCAGCGGTGGCGAGGTTGCGGGCGAGCACGACCAGGCGCCGCTCGGCGACCTCGGCCGCACGCCCGCGCCAGCCGTCCGCGGCGTCGGCGTCGGCGTCCGGGGGCGCCTCTGCGAGGCCGGCCGGGGGCGTCCGGTGCGCGGCGCGGCTGGCCGCGACCCGGCACCGCGCACCGCAGTACCGGATCGGGCGCCCCCGGGGCCGCTGCTGGATCGGCGTGCCGCAGTGTGCGCACACCCGGTCCTGGGACTCGCCGCCGCCCATCCCGCCGACCTCCAGATTTCGTAACACCATCGCATGATTTCGTAACACGGTATCGCGTCCTGGCGAGGATGGCGAGGATGCGGAAGGGCCCGCCCCCGGGTGCCGGGGGCGGTGTGAGGAGGAGTGGGGCTGGGGGACCCCCGCGAACGCCCGGGACGTGCACAGCAAGATGGATGATCAGACGTCAGATCGTCCCGGCGGCGCCTGTCGACACCCCCCTCGCAGCGACAGCAGCAAGCACCAGGACCACGCCGAGCGGACGGCGGGCACGGCCAGGACGACGGGCACGGCCGGGGCCGGATGAGAACTTTCTCTACGTCTTCAAGGGCGCCCGCCACGGCGGCCGCCAGGGGCGTCGACGTCCCGCCGGGCTGCGGCCTCTCCGGGCCGGTCCCGCCGGGCCGCCGACGCCCTGCCAGGACGAGGCGTTGCCGGAACTCGCGAACATTCCGCGCGGGCGCACACAACGCGTGTCGTATGCCCGGGCAGGCGCCCCCTCTACCGGAGTAGGGGGGCCGGTAGGCGCCTCCCGCCAGCGCGGTAGGCACCGGTAGAGGGGGCCCGGCGCGCGCCCCAGCCACCCCGTCCAGGCCGGATCCGCAAGGGGGCACGGAGGGGGCACGGAGGGGCGTCCCGGCAGTGGACGCGGCGTCGAATTACACCGGCGACTCGGGGGAGCAAGATATGTCATATGTCTGACTTTCACTGAGATCAGCTGAACCGGGGCCCGCCTCCGACCGGTGGCCGGGAACGCCTCTCCAGTGCCTCGCCGATGCCTCATCGATGCGCCGGGGCGCCCGGCCCGGCCCGGCCGCCCGTGCGCCGCTAGACGCTAGATCGCATGCCCCAGGGCCCATCAGCCGCTAGCGCCGCCGCTAGGTCTAGGGGGCGTGCCGCTAGGACGTCCCGGTCCGCTAGGGGACGTCTCAGCGCGTCCCCGGGGACGTCCCGGGGACGTACCGGCCGGACGTGGGGCACGAGCACCAGAAGGAGCGCGGCCGCGCGCGGCCGCGCCAGGTCACCGGTTGCCGGAAAACGGGGACAGCAAGATAGATGATCAGACGTCTGATCGTCCCGGCCGCCCCGGGGCGCTCCGCTGGGAGGGGCCCCTCAGGTGCTCCCGAGGGCCCGTTCCGCGATGCGCGGAAGGACGGCCGGGGGCCGTTGCCGCCGGGGGCTCCGCCGCCCCCGGACCCCCGCGGGCCGGAACACCCGGACGCCCGGGGAACGCCGTCTCGGATGCGGGCTGCCCGGGCGTCCGGGCGCCCCGGAACGAGGCGGCCGGCCACCGGTATTCGTGACCTCAGGCCGTCAGGAGGGCTCAGGTATCGTCAATCTCCGAGATACGTCCGGGACGAAACGATCCGCCCTAGGAGACCCTCACACACGGTAACGGCGCCGACCGTGCTGGTCGGCGCCGTTACGTCACGTGGTCCCGTCACGAAATCCGACGGGTCCGGGTCATGGACTGATCACGCCGGTGTCGTCGCACTGCTCGCAGCCCTCGCCGTAGCACCTGCACGGCCGCCATCCCGGCTCCTCGGCGTCCTCGTTGACGTCCACGGTCCGGTCGATCTCCGCCAGCTCGTCCCGATCGATGTCGGCCAGGCCCGCGGTGAGGATCCACCGGCACCAGACCGGCTCGATACCCGGCGCGGCCGCCCAGTCGGGATCGGTCACGCGGCCCCGGGCGCGGGCGAGGGTGCGCTGCATGAGGGCCTCCAGCTCGGCGCGGTCGGCCCAGTGCAGCGCGCCGAGCTTCGCGTCCGCGCTGCGGGGGGTGCCGATGGCGCGGGCGGTGTAGATCTGCCAGTGGTGGCCGGGCCCGTCGGGGCCGTCCCCGCGCGCGCAGCGGTTGAGCCGGTGACCGCCGCCGACCAGGACCAGGGTGCCCGGGACGACCGTCATCGCGGCCTCCTCGGCGACCTCGGCGTGGGCGGCCTCGACATAGCCAGGGTGCGCGTCGAAGACGTGCCCGGCGATGGGCGCGACACCGGCGCCGTCGGCGCGGGTGCCGACCAGGACCCGGTCCAGGTCGTCCAGGACCAGCACGCCCACCGAGGCGCCGTCACAGATCTTGCCGGTCGCGGGGCCGTGGGGGCCGTGGATGATGTCCATGTCATTTCCTCCTGTGTGGTTCGGGTGGAGTGATCAGGGGCCCTCGGTCCGGGTGCTGTCCGGGCGGGGGCCCCGCCGTGTCGCGGGTGTGGTGATCTCCCTCCGTCGATGGGCCGGGGGAGGGGGGACTCCCCCCGGGGTTCGGGTGCTGGGGGCGGTGTGAGGAGGGGGGCCGGGGGACCCCCCCAACCCCCCCACGC